>JAJDAR010000370.1 GCA_029261775.1 Deltaproteobacteria bacterium
GGCACGTCGGCCACGCAACGTCGGGCGAGGCTCTTCTGATGGGCGACCAGGCGCTCGATCTCGGTGAAGCGCGGGTCCGGATCGAGCTCCACCCAGTCGGCACCGAAGCGTGCGTCGGAGGTCACCTGATCCTCGTCATAGGGCGTGCGTCTCAAGACCGGTCTTCCGTCCTCGCGGACGGCGAGCCTTCTGATCTCACCGTCGCGCTCGCGATGGGAGAAGAGCGCCGCGGCCTGTCGCCGATCCTCGAGCGCCTCCAGAGGGACGAGCTCGACGCCCACCCGCATCATCCGCTGCATCCGTAGCGAAAGGTCCACGCTCGCACCAGTCATCTCGACCAGCGCCTGCAGCAGGTCCGTGCCGTGGAGGTAGTCGCGCCCGCCCTTGAAGGGCAGGTCGAGCGCCGTCACGGGACCTGCCCGTCGGCCGCGAACACGCAAACGACACGGTGGCGCACGCGGTGGATCTCGAGTGGGCCTCCGAAGCGCACGGCGGCGGCCGCCAGCACATCGGCCGAGGGACGCCCGACCAGCCAGCGGCGCTCCGCGCTCGCGCAGGCCGAGCCCACGCTCAACACCAGGCGCCCCCCCGCGCGCAGTGCGCTGCGGGACTCGTCGAGGATCGCCTCGACCTCCGGCGCGACCTCGAAGACGTCGAGAATCGAGATCCCGTCGAACGAGGCCTCCGGGAGCGACGACTCGCCGAGGACGTAGCTCTCGGGCTTCGCGAGGCCGCGCCGCTCGAAGCGCCAGGTCCCGAGCTCGAGGATCGGCTTCGAGACATCGGCGCACGCGACCTCGGGAATCCCCCGCCGGCTGAAGTAGACGGCCATGTTGCCGACCCCTGAGCCGTAGTCGAGCACGCGTTTCGCGCCCGCCCTAGCGAACACGTCGGCCGCCAGGCTGCGACAGGCCAGGTGTTTGTCGGTCGCCGCCACCCGCAGGTTCGCAAAAAGGAACGCGCGGTCGCGGGCGAACAGTTCCCGGACGTCCGCGGCGTCGTAGCGATCCTGCGCCCACTCGGCAGGCAGGGGCGCTTCGAGGGCTGCGCGCGCTTCCTCCTCCGAAAGGGAGAAGTACTCGGCCGCCTCGCAAGCGAGCGAGGCCCGCAGGTCCTCGAAGCCCGGGAGCCGCAGCGCACGCTGCCACTCGCTCTTCGAGTCCACCGAGACCGTGGCCGCCGTCCATCGGCTCATCCCGTCGGGATCGAGCTCTGCAGCGCGGCGGAAGTGCTCGAGGGCCCCGGCCAGGTCGCCACGAAGCGCGGCTCGCCGGGCCCGGGCGTCGGCAAGGCGCGTGCGCCAGCCGGACCCGATCACCTGGCGGACCCCGCGGTCGACTCCGGCCAGACGGGAAGCGCCAGCGCTTCGAGCACCTCGCGCTCGCCGCGTCGGCAGGCCGCGGCGACCCGCAGCCCCGCGGCGTGCAGGTCGATCACCGGACGTGGCCCCAGCGCGGCGGTGGTGAAGGACATGTATCCGACCGGGGCCGGCTGCGGGGGAACCAGAGGCCACCCGCGACGGCGGATGCTCTCCGCGTCGACACCGCCGCAGACGTGGAGCACGAGGTCGGTCTCGAGCGGGGTGTCGGGAGCGAGCCAACCCCCCGGTCCGATCAGGAGCCGTTCGTGCTGCCGGTGCTCGAGGCAGACGAGGGCGTCGAAATGACCGGTGGGTGGCGTCCCGCCACCTGCGTGGAGCTCCACGCGCGCGCCGAGCGCTTCGAGCCGGGGGGCCGTGGCGTCGACGAAGGGCCCGCTGCCCAGCACCAGGATGCGGCTGTGCAGGATCTCGATGCCCTCGCCGAAGAGTCGCTTGGCGATGCTGCCCGCCACCGCGTCGAAGGTCCGCAGGCGCGGATCGCGCTCGTTGGTGCCGATCACCGGAACGTTGCGTGCCTTGCATGCCGCCAGGTCGATCTCGCCGGGTCGCAGCTCCCAGGGCTCCCACATCAGCGCGATCACACTGCCCGGCTCGAGCCAGCCGACGGCCTCGGCATCGAAGGGGCGCAGCGGGCCCAGGTTCGTGACGAGCTCGGCACCGGCGAAGGCCGCCTGGGATCGGCCCTCGACGATCTCGACCGCGTCCTCGACGCCGAGCCGCCGCGCCTGCTCGAGCGTGGCCTCCCGTACGGCCTCGAAGGATCCATGGACCGAGGACGCGCCGACAGCGACGACCCGCGCGCCGGCAGCCGCGGCCAGCAACGGTGTCCAGAGGAAGGGGCCCGAGGCGGCCTCGGTGAGCACGTGGAAGCCGTCCAGGTCGAGCTCGAAGCTCTCGATGGCCTGCCTGAGGAGCCGGTGCTCACGCATGCGAGGAGGGGGTACCGCTCCCGACCCCGGCGCGCACGTCCTGGCCCCCCGGGGATCACGCGCGCTGAGGCCACCGGGAGATGGCCGGCCGGGTGGGATCTGCGAGACTGCGCCGCCATGCCCATCGGCCCGGTCATCGAGAGGTTCCGCCCGAAGCTCGGGGAGAACGACGCCGCGTTCCTGGCCCGGGTGTACAGCCGCCCGATCGAAGACTACGCCGCGCGACTCGCCGGCTGGGGCTTCTCCGACCTCGGGCGGGTGCTCGATGCAGGCTGCGGCTTCGGCCAGTGGAGTGCCGGCCTCGCGCAGCAGAACCAGGCCGTCGAGTCGGTGGACGTCTCGGAGGAGCGCGTGGAGGTCGTGCGCGCCGTGGCCGAGGCGCTCGAGCTTCCGGGCCTCTCGGCTTGCCCCTCGCGGCTCGACACCCTGCCGTTTCCCGACGCGCACTTCGACGGGGTGTTCTGCTACGGCGTCCTGTTCCTGACCGGTTGGCGCGAGGCCCTCGCGGAGCTCACGCGCGTGCTGGCCCCGGGCGGCCTGCTCTACCTCAACGCCAACGGCTTCGGGTGGTATCGCCACATGTGGTACGACCAGCCGAATCGCGCGCTCGACTACGAGCCCCGCGAGCACGTGGCGCGCGTGTTCGACAACACCTGGCGCTACGAGCGCGGTCTTCCGATCGAGGAGGGCTTCGGCATCCTGATCGAGCCCGAGGAGCTCGAGGCCGAGCTCGACGGGCTGGACTATGGCGCGATCGAGCGCGGTGCCGAGAGCGAGCTCAGCCGGCCCGCCGACGGCAGCTCTTTCGAGCCATTCTTTCCGGGACGCTACGGAGAAGAGCTCGGCGTCTACGAATTGTTGGCGCGAAAGCGCTGAAGCCACTCGCAGAAGCACTCCCAAGTCACTGAAAGACAAGGGGTTGTGGTTCTTGCGCGCTTCCCGCGCAGGTGCCTATGCTCGCCACGCACCGTCCCACCGCGTCTTGCTGACGCCCAGGAGGGGGTCATGTCCCACAGTCGCGGCAAGTCGCTCATCGAACGGGCGTTGACCACGCGCAGTGTGAAGAGCTTCGCGGCCCACTTCCTGCTCCACAGCATGGCAGGGCAGAAGCTCTTCCTGATGAACGATCGCCTGCCCCGGGTGATCAACATCTCGTTCAACGAGAAGACCTGCATGTTCTCGTGCTCGATGTGTCCGTACGCCGAGGAGCCCGTCCGGGAGATGTACCGGCAGGGCTCCGAGATGGACTTCGAGACCTTCAAGCAGATCGTCCACAGCGTCCCGAACGATCCCTTCTACAGCTTCGACGTGTCGGCGATCGGCGAGACGCTCCAGTTCAAGCCCGTGGCCGACTTCATCGCCTACGCCAAGAAGCACCGGCCGCTGGTCAACACGATCATCTCGACCAATGCCGTGCTGCTGAGCGAGGACATGATGCGGGCGCTCGTCGAGAGCGGCCTCGATGCCATGCAGCTCAGCATGTACGCGGAGAACGCGGGGGATCATCGGAGCATCACCAAGACCCGCTCCTTCGACCGCGTCTGCGAGAACGTGCGCAACGCGTCCCGCGTGCGCGACGAGATGGGATCGGAAACGCCGTACCTCCAGGCCTTCATGATGGACTCGAAGGAGACCCACGACTCCACCGAGCGCTTCATCGAGACCTGGTCCGAGTACGTCGACCAGGCCTTCGTCCGGCCGATCTACAACCTGGGCCGCGAGATCGAGGGTCTGACGCCGCTCTTCGAGCCGACGCCGCCCGGCGAGCGGTACCCATGCATCACGCCCTGGTACTCGACGGCCGTCCGGTCCAACGGCGACGTGCTCCCCTGCTACATGTTCCACTGGCACGAGGAAGCCAAGGACGACGTGATCGGCAACGTGAACGAAGGCAGCCTCGAGGAGATCTGGCAGGGCGAGCGCTTCCAGCGGTTCCGGGACGCGCACCTCCGGCTCGACTTCCAGGACTACCCGGTCTGCGCCTCCTGTGATCTCTGGGATGCCTACACCGACGTGTGGACGCGGAAGTCCGACGGCAGCTTCGAGTACGCGAGGCTGCGGGCCTCCGACTTCCTCGAGGCGGCCCCGGACTCGCGAGGTGCTTGAGACCGAGGGCGCGGGCTACTCGCCGGCCGGGTACGGCGAGGTGCTCGCTGCACTGCGCCGCGCCGGCTATCGCTTCGGCGCCTACGAGGGGCCCCTCGAGCCGGGGCCGGTGGTCCTGCTGCGCCACGACGTCGACTTCTCGCCCGCGTGGGCCGTGGATCTCGCCCACCTGAACGTCGAGCACGAGGCCCGCGGCACCTTCTTCCTGCAGCTGCGCTCGCCGCTCTACAACCTCCACGCCTTCGAGACGCTCGAGGCGGTCGAGGCGCTGCGGGCGGCCGAGCAGTGGATCGGCTTCCACGTGACCCTGCCCGAAGGCGAGCTTGCGCCGAAGGAAAGGGCCGAGCTGGTCGAGCGCGATTTCGAGACGGCGCGGCGCCTGGTGCCGGACCTGCAGCCGGTCTTCGCCTGGCACAACCCGAGCCTGCTGATGTCGGACGAGGGCCTCGACCAGGAGATCCCGGGCTTCGTGAACGCCTACGGCCGGATCGGCGGCGGCAACGTCCGCTACGTCTCGGACTCGAACCTCCGCTACACGCGCGAGCAGCTGCTCGCCCTGGTGGCCGGCGGGGAGACGCCGCTCCAGCTCGCACTCGCGCCGATGCAGTGGCTGCCCGGAGCCCCCGACATGCCGGGGATCCTCGCCCACACCCTGTCCCGGAAGGTCCGGGACCTCGAAGTGGAGTTCCTCCGCAACCACGTCTACCGTGCTGCGCTGCCGCAAGGCTTGCCGGGCTCGCTGCTCGGCCGCTTCGAGAGCGCGGTCGAAGGCGCGCTGCGGCGACCCTAGGAGACGCCATGGACCTGGCGGACAAGAAGCTTCTGGTCGTGGGGGGCGGCGGGCTGATCGGCAGCCACGTCGTCGATGCCCTGCTCGAGACCGAGGCGCGCGAGATCGTCGTGTTCGACAACTTCACGCGCGGCTCCGAGGTCAACCTGGCCGCGGCCCGCCTCGACCCGAGGGTCCAGATCTGGCCCGACTGCGGGGACCTGCTGCAGCGGGACGTGCTGGCGCGCGCCATGGAAGGCGTGGACGGCGTCTTCCATCTCGCAGCGCTCTGGCTGCTCCACTGCCACGAATACCCGGAGGCCGCCTTCGAGGTGAACGTGCGCGGCAGCTTCAACATCGCGATGGCGGCGATCGAGGCCGGGGTGAAGAGGCTGGTCTACTCCAGCTCGGCGTCGGTCTACGGCGATGCCGAAGAGATCCCGATGACCGAGGATCACCCGTACCACAACGAGACCTTCTACGGGGCGACGAAGATCGCGAGCGAGCACCTGATCAAGGCACTCGGGGCCCGCTACGGGCTCTCGTGGGTCGGCCTCCGCTACATGAACGTCTACGGGCCGCGCCAGGACTACCGGGGCGCCTACACCGCCGTGATGCACAAGATGATCGACCGGATCGAGGCCGGCGACGCGCCCGACATCTATGGCGACGGCACGCAGACCTACGACTTCGTCGACGTCCGGGACGTCGCCCGGGCGAACCTGCTGGCGATGACCTCGGAGGCGACGGGCTTCTACAACGTGGGCCGGGGCGAGGGCACGACGATCGCCGAGCTCGCGGAGATCCTGCTGCGCCTGGCCGGCAGCGACCAGAAGCCGCGCTTCCACGAGGCGGGGACCACCTTCGTCACGCAGCGCATCGGTGCGACGGAGCGCGCGGAGCGGGACCTCGGCTTCCGTTGGACGATCGGCCTCGAGGACGGGATGGCAGAGCTCCTCGAGTGGCGGCGGGCGCAGAACCCCAAGAAGGGCTGAGGCTTGTCGTTCCGGATTCCCCTGACGCGACCCTGGCTCCCGCCGGAGGTTCGCGACGACGTCGAGCGCGTGCTCGCCAGCGGCTTCCTGACCGAAGGGCCCGAGACCGAGGCCCTCGAGCAGGAGGTGGCGCGCTTCCTGGGCGTGGCGCACGCCGTGGCCGTGACCTCGGCGACGACCGGCCTCGAGCTGGCGCTCTGGGCCCTGGAGATCGGTCCGGGCGACGACGTCCTCGTTCCCGACTTCACCTACCCGGCCACGGCGAGCGCCGTCGCGCGGGTCGGTGCGCGCCCCGTGCTGGTGGACGTGGACCCCGGGACCTCGAACGTCACGGCTGAGCTGCTCGAGAAGGCGGTCACGCCGCGCACGCGGGCCCTCGTGCCGGTCTCGATCTTCGGCAACCCGGTCGACGCCGACTCGATCGGTGCGTTGGCGCGCGGGCTCGGAATCCCGGTCGTCGAGGACGCCGCCTGCTCGTTCGGGGCCTCCTTTGGCGGGCGCCGGGTCGGTGGCCTGGCCGACCTGACGGTCTTCAGCCTGCATCCCCGCAAGCTGTTGACCAGCGGCGAGGGCGGCCTCGTCTGCACGGATCGGAGCGAGCTGGCGGAGCGGGTGCGCTCGCTCAAGCGCTTCGGTCTGGAGGACGGGCGTTTCGTGCGGATGGGCACGAACGCCAAGCTCTCGAACCTGCAGGCCGCGGTCGCCCGGTCGCAGCTGCGCCACTTCGACGAGGTGGCGACCCGCCGTCGCGCCCAGGTCGCGACCTATCTCGACGCGCTGGCCGATACGCCGGCCGACCTGCCGCGCACCACCGAGGGCGGCGAGCACGCCTGGCAGAGCTTCGTGGTGGGCATCGACGACCGCGACCCGGTCCGCGAGCGGATGCGGGCAGACGGCATCGAGGTGCAGATCGGCACCTACGCGCTCCATCACGAGCCGGCCTTCCAGGAGCCGGCGGTGGGCGGCAGCGGGCCCTTCCCGGGCAGCGACGAGGCCGCGCGTCGGGGGCTCGCCCTGCCGCTCTTCCACGACCTGGCCGAAGAGCAGCAGGCCGAGGTGATCGGGCGGCTGCGTCGCGAGCTCGGGGCCTAGACCGATGTGTGGGATCGTGGGCGTGGTGGATCTCGGCGGCCGGCCGCTCTCGGGCGCCAACCTGCCGGCCATGGTCGAAGCCCTGGCCCATCGCGGACCCGACGACGCCGGGCTCCTGCTCTGGCGGAGCCGCCGGCTCGACCCCCGGGGCCGCAGGGATCCGCTGTCCCTCACGACCCGGGAGTTCCATGCGATCTCGCCGGAGCTTCCGGTGGTCGAGGCCGAGGAAGGGCTGCGGCAGCTCCACGAGGAGCGCTTCGATGTCTTCCTCGGGCATCGCCGGCTGTCCGTCCAGGACCTGAGCCCCAGGGGCCACCAGCCGATGGCGGGCCCGACCGGCCGACACTGGATCGTGTACAACGGCGAGATCTACAACTTCCGCGAGCTGCGGGAGACGTTGGAGAAGCTGGGCCACGCCTTCGTCTCGAGCGGCGACACCGAGGTCGTGCTGCATGCCTATGCCGAATGGGGCATCGACTGCGTCGAGCGCCTCAACGGCATGTTCGCCTTCGCGCTGCTCGACTGCGAGGCGAACGTGCTCCACTTCGCCCGGGATCGCTACGGGATCAAGCCGCTCTACCTGCAATGGGGCGAGGGCCGGCTGGCTTTCGCTTCGGAGCAGAAGGCGCTCCTGGCAGGGTCCGAGGTCCGGCCCGAGCTCGATCTGCTCGCGGTCAACGAGTACTTCTCGTTCCAGAACGTCTTCTCGGATCGCACCCTGCTGCGGGACGTGCACATCCTCCCGGCCGGGCACGTCCTCACGCTCTCCCTCGAGAGCGGCAGCTCCGAGACCCGACGCTACTGGGACTTCGATTTCACCCCCGACGAGACCCTCGGTCTCGAAGAGGTCGAGGAGCAGGTCTCGTTCCTCGTCGAGCAGGCCGTCACGCGGCAGTGTGTCAGCGACGTGCCGATCGGCACCTACCTGTCCGGCGGCATGGATTCGGGCTCGGTCTCGGCCTTCACGGCCCGGAACCTGGGCCGCATCTTCAGCTTCACGGTCGGCTTCGATCTCTCCGAGGCGGCGCCGCACGAGCTGACCTTCGACGAGCGGGCGCGGGCGGAGATCCTCTCGAACCACCTCCAGACCGAGCACTACGAGTGCGTGCTCCACTCAGGGGACATGGAGGCGGCCCTCGACGAGATCGTCTGGTCGCTCGAGGATCTCCGGCTCGGCCAGAGCTACCCGAACTGGTACGTGGCGCGGCTGGCCAGCAAGTTCGTGAAGGTCGTGATGATGGGCGCCGGCGGCGACGAGCTTTTCGCCGGCTACCCCTGGCGCTACGCCGCGGCGGTCTCGTCCGAACAGGGCAGCTTCGTCGAGAACTACTACCGGTACTGGCAGCGCCTGGTGAGCAATCGGGAGAAGCGGGGTCTGTTCAACGTCGCGACCCAGGAGCGCCTGGCCTCCCTGGACGACCACGGGGCCCGTCCCTTCGTCGATCACACGCTGAAGGCCTTCGAGCGCGTCCTCGGCGCGGGCCGCCGCGGCGACAGCCGCGACGAGCAGGTGCGCAACGCCCTCTACTTCGAGTGCAAGACCTTCCTCCACGGGCTGCTGGTGGTGGACGACAAGCTGACCATGGCGCACTCGCTGGAGGCGCGGGTTCCCTTCCTCGACAACGACCTCGTGGACTTCGCCATGAAGATCCCGACCCGCTTCAACCTCCACGGGGTGGAGGGGATCCAGCGCATGGACGAGAACCTGCCGCGCAAGAAGCGCTACTACGGGGCGAACGCGCCGCTCGGCAAGCGGGCGCTGCGCTCGTCGATGGAGCGCCACCTGCCCCGCAGCTTCCTGGATGCGCCGAAGCAGGGCTTCAGCGCACCCGACGAGAGCTGGTTCCGCGGCCGGAGCGCGCCGTACATCGAGGAGACCCTGCTCGACTCGGGCTCGCCCATCTATGCGCTCTTCGACCCGGCGTACGTGCGCGGCGAGGTCGAAGCGCACTGGCGGGGCGACCGGAACCGGCGTCTCCTGATCTGGAGCCTGCTCTGCTTCGATCGCTGGATGCGGATCTTCGACCCGGTCGTCTGACCCGGCGCTCAGCCGCCTTCGTTCGACGATCCCGTGTGCTGCCCTTCGTCCCACTCGAGACGTCGCCCGAGCAGCTCGAAGAGATGCTCGTTGTGGGGACGGAAGAAGGCCTCGAGCTGCGCGCGGGTCTCGGTGGAGATCTGCGGGTAGGCGGGGGGGCGCATGGCGACGAAGCTCTCGGGCTCGAAGGTCTCGACGCCCAGGAAGTCGAGGACCCGGCCGTAGAAGGCCTTCTCGTCGGTGTACAGGTTCTCCGACGCCTCGACGAGCACTTGCTCGCGCGGAAAGAGCTCGAAGATGTGCTCGAGCTGGTACGCGTAGAGCCCGGCCCCGATCATGCTTCCCTTCGGAAAGGTGATCGACGCCGACACGCGGCGCCGCAGCAGCTCGACCGGGTCGTCCGCGAGCCAGGTGCGATCGCCGGCGAGCAGCTCCTCGAAGCTTCGGGTCTCTGCGTGGTTGGCCACCAGGACCTGGTAGTTCGAGTAGGCCCGGGCGACCGGCTCGCGCAGCAACACGATCAGCTTGGCATCGGGCAGCAGCTCGGCCATGCGGACCCGGCTCTCCGGATCGACCAGGTAGCGGGGCGTGGCCTCCCCGGTGATCACGGGGCCGCCGACCTCGCGGGCGCGCTGGCGCATCTCGCTCCGCGTCGGGAAGTGTCCGCGGTACCAGTAGGGTCCCTCGCCGTGGTACTGGTCGAAGAAGTGGACCTCCTTGCGGATGCAGGACTCGATCTGCGGATGCAGGATCAGGTTCCGGTACAGCGAGGTCGTGCCGCCGCGATGCGTGCCGATCACGACGAAATCGGGAAGCACCCGCAGCGGCGCGGTCAGGAACCGCCACGCCGTCATCTCCCGCCAGCGCCAGCGCTGTCCGGGCTTGAGCCGCGCGGGGGCCCGGGCGGTTCGCAGCGCTCCGCGCACCAGGGTGGGGAGATCGCGAATCCACCGGTGCCAGGGCACGGGGTCTCGGCTCGGGTTGGCCATGGGGCAGGCGGAAGTTAGCCACCGCGACCGCTCTCGCTAGCGTTCGCGGGGCAGCCGCTTGCTAGCGACCCGTCAGGGGATCGGCTACTCCAACGCCACGCAGCCGGGCCGCTGCAGGCGGATTCGTCGCGGCCCGGGCGCCGAACGCCGGGGGAGGGCGGGCACAGCGGATGAGCGATGCAACCCGAGGCGCAGATGCCCCCGCCCGCGCGTCTCTCGCGACGCTTCCCGGCCCCTGGGACCGCTTCGGCTCATCGCTCGTCCCGCCGAAGGAAGTCGTCGCCGTTCGCCGCGCCTTGTATCACTCCGAGGGCCCCGGCTACGTGGTGCTGCCCGGGTTCCTCGACGGTCCCTACCTCGAGCACATCCAGCGTTTCTGGCTCGAGACGAAGCACTCCGAGAGCGACTACGCGCCCTACGAGAAGCGGGCCGCGTATCCCGTCGGCTACCCGCCGATGAAGAAAGCCAACGAACGCCGGGTGGTCTACAGCCACTTCTGGTGGAACACGCCGACGGACCAGCTCTCCACCGCCCTGGCGCTGGCGGTGCAGTCGGTGCGCAACCTGGTCGAGGGCTCGGTGCCCCACCACGGTCTGGTTCCCGACGGCTCGCGCGTCCTGAACTGGCGGGTCGTCGTGTCGAAGCACTCCGACGGCGACGAGGTGCCCCCGCACAACGACATGTTTCCCGGCGAGTCGGCCGAGCTGGCGCGCCTGCAGGCGACCCTGTTCCTGACCGACCCCGGCCGCGACTGGACGGGAGAGGGCTTCGCGCTGCATACGAACCAGGGCACCGAGCTGTGCTTCGGTCGCGACGTGGCGGTCGAGGCCGGAGACCTCGTGCTGTGGCGCTACGTCAACCGGCATCGGGTCGGCGGGATCGCGACGCCCGAGGGGGGCCGCGGGCTGGCGCGCATGATCTTCCCCCTCGAGCGCTCCGAGGCGCCCGAGGTCGCCGCTCCCCGACCGCCGGCTTCGACCCCCGGCAGCAAGGACCCCAAAAACCGCAAGGGCCGCAGCTCGCGGGGGCGAGAAGTGAAGAAGCTGCTGTGGAAGCTGAACGCGGCGCGCCGGCGCTGGATGGGCGGTGCGTGATGCTCACCCAGCAGGAGCTGATCGATCTCGCGACCGACTTCGGGCTGCCGCCGGACAGCTACTTCTCCGAGTGGGAGCCCCTCGCCAAGTGGCAACGCGCGGCACTCGACTTGCGAGGAGGGGTGCGGGATAGGACGATCCTCGACGTCGGGTGCGGCGCAGCTCGCCTGGGCTCGGTGATCTTCGAGGAGCTGGGCTCCGGGCTGTACATCGGCGTGGACCCGATCGACGAGTACATCGCGCTGGCCCACGTGATCGCCGAGCGGCTCGGCGCGGCCGATCGCATGCGCCTCGCGGTCAGTGCCGACTTCGCGTTTCCGGCGGAGCCCGCCTCGGTCGATGTGGCGATGGCCCAGTCCGTCTTCACCCACATGACCGACGACGCCATGATCGACTGCCTGGAGCGGCTGCGCCCCGTGATGAAGCCCGGCGCACCCTTCGTGTTCTCCTACATCGCCGACAAGCGGCAGCGGGCCCGGGGCTCCCTCTACCTCCGCAAGTACCCGTTCATCCGGCGGCGCCCCGCGAGCGAGAGCCTGTACACCGAATGGGCGGCCCGATACGGCCTGCGCTTCGAGGTGCACACCGACCCCCCGCACCCGACGGGCCAGAAGGTCGGATCGATCACCTTCTAGCGGGAGAGCCTCAGGCGTTCCGCTCGAGAAAGTCGACGGTGCACGTCGCCACGTGCTCGATCTGCTCCGCGCGCAGCTCGGGATAGATCGGGATGGCGATCGTCTCCAGCGCCGCCGCCTCGGAGACGGGCAGGGCGGGTGAGGGCTGCCCGGTCTGGAAGCAGGCCTGGGCGTGCAGCGGAATCGGGTAGTAGACCTCCGACCCGACCCCCTGGCCCCCGAGATGCTCGCGCAGGGGATCGCGGAGCTGCGCCGGCACGCGCAGGACATACTGGTTGAAGACGTGCCGGGCGGGCGGAGCGGGCCGCGACGGAACGCGCAGCGGCAGACCGCCGTCCGCCAGGGGCGTGCGCGAGTCGACGGCACCCGCCTTGCGGAACAGGTCTTCGTAGCGATCGGCGTTCTCGGCGCGGGCCAGGTGCCAGCGCTCGAGGTGGCGCAGCTTGACGCGCAGCACCGCCGCCTGCAGGGCATCCAGGCGGGAGTTGATCCCGACCAGCTGGTGGTGGTACTTGGGCTTGCTGCCGTGGACGCGAAGCACCGCGAGCTTGTCGGCGAGCGCCTCGTCGTGACAGGTGATCATTCCGCCGTCACCGGCGCCGCCCAGGTTCTTGCTGGGGAAGAAGCTGAAGCACGCGATGTTCGGCCGGGAGCCGGCGGCCCGTCCCTCGGCGTCGCGAGCCCCGATGGCCTGCGCGGCGTCCTCGATGATCGGGAGCCCGCGCTCGCCGGCGAAGCGCTCCAGGGCGTCCAGGTCACAGACCTGGCCGTAGAGGTGCACCGGCATCACCGCCGCCAGACGCGAGCAGCCGGAGGCGGCGCGCGCGAGCGAGTCGGGATCGACGTTGTAGGTGGCGGGGTCGATGTCCACGAAGACCGGCTCCGCGCCGAGGCGGGCCACCGAGCCGGCGGTCGCGAAGAAGGTGTAGGTCGGCAGGAGCACCTGGTCGCCGGGGCCCACGTCGAGCGCCATCAAGGCGAGCAGCAGGGCATCGCTGCCCGAGGCGCAGCCGATGGCATGCGGCGCGTCGCAGTAGGCCGCGATCTCCTGCTCCAACGCGCGGACCTCGTCGCCGAGGATGAAGCGCTGGCTCTCGAACACCGAGCGGACCGCCTCCTCCATCTCGGAGCGAAGCGTCTCGTACTGGGCCTGCAGGTCGAGGAGCGGGACCTCGGGATGGGTGCCCATCAGCTCGACTCCGGGTTTTGGCGGAGCCGGCTGAGGTCGCGGTAGTGCACGAACGGGTACTCGACCTCCCCGCCCGAGGTTTCGAAGAAGTCCAGAAGGGGCTTGGCGTCGTAACCGCCGGGCTTCCGCATGGGGTTCAGCTTGAGGAAGATCTCGCCGGCGGGCTCGAGGTGCCGCGTCGCGAGATCGTGAAGGAAGAAACGCCATTCGGCGACCTCCCACATCTCCGGTGTGTTGTTTGCGTTGAACGAGATGTTGAAGGCCGTGACGAGATCGAAGGGGCCGCCTAGATCCCGGAGCCGCTCACGGGCCTGGATCCGCAGCACGCGGCGATCGATGCCGAGGAGCGAGACGAGGTCGTTGAACAGGGCGCTCGTGTCGACGTCGACGGCCACCACACGATGCCCGAAACAGGTGCAGAGGAAGGGGAAGTATCCGTTGCCCGTGCCCAGATCGAGGATCCGGCGAGGGGGACCCTCGAGCAGGCCGAGCGCACGGGCGTGCACGACGTGCCGCGCAAGCCAGTTCGGCAGCTCGAGGTACTTACCGGGGCCCGGGTGGGGGGGCAGGTGCTGGTACCTGGCCGCGAGGTCGCGAAAGGCATCCTGATCGATCTCGCCCATCACCTTTTCGACCACTGCATCGATCTCGGGGTCTCGGTCCTTGTAGCGGCGCGCAGCCTGGACGGCGCGGTCACGTGCGGTCACCGGAGCTCCTTCGAGCCGGGCGCCGTGAAACTGGAGCGCGCCCGGACGGAACGCGCAGGACGGATCCTCCTCCAGAGCGGCCGAAGCACGCCGTTCACTCTCCGCAGGAAGGGGTGGTTCGACATCCAACGATGCCGGCGCCGTCTCCACTTCTTCTCGCGCAGCCGACGCCGATGCTCTCGCCAGGCCTCGAATCCCTCGCCTTTCCAGTAGGGGAGGTGGGCGAGGTAGAGGTGCCGATCGCGGGTACGGGTGGGCAGGGTGAGCCACCAGACCCCGATGCGCCGACCGAGTCCAAGGTGCCGTCTCCAACCCAGATCCTCGCGGATCACAGAATCCTCTGAGTAACGCATCCCGTTGCCGGCAACGACGTGGGATTCGTGATCAGACCAGTCGAGCTGCGCCTCCTCGAAGACGAGTCCGAGGTCGCCCATGATCGGCTCCAGGACTGCGCGCGGTTCACGAGCGAGCTCTTCATAGCGAACGGAGATGAACGGACGCTCCGCGAGGAAGGCTCGGGTCTTCATCGTGGAGACCGTGTAGGTACGCGAGTACCGTCGCCAGTCTCGCTCCCGCTTGATGTTCGAGTACGCGACTCCCTCGGGGCGGCGCACCAGGTACAGGATGGACAGATCGTAGACCCCGAGCGCGACGAGCCGTTGCAGTCGACCCAGGGATTTGGAGGAGTCGACGAGCAGGTCGGCGCCCGAGACCTCGGCGACCGCGCGGGCGATCGCGCGATTGTGAACCACGAAGGTCTCGTCGTCGGCGTGCCCAGGGTTCAGCTCTTCGAGGCGCAGGCCCGACCGCTTCTCGAGCTCGGCGTCGACGCGCCCCCAGAACTCGCACCCGGCATAGACGGGCGACCGGCAAGCGCACATCAAGTCGCGCCGGGTTTCCATCTGTTTGATCTCGCCCATGCCGAACGCACGGCTGTGCCCGGAGATCAACAGCTCGAGCAGGGTCGAGCCACTATGACCCCTGGAGGTGACGTAGGCGACCCTGGGGAGCGATTCCTCGCTCAAGACGAACCCCCGTTTCCGGGCGAGCTCGCGGGCCCGCTTCCCGCGGAAGGTATCGACTCGTGGGAGATCCCTCCAGCGGCCCTTGGGGCCTTGCGGAGGAGAGACTGCGGGATACCGTCCTGTCCGCATGGGGACGCCGAGCCCTCCGAGAGTCCTGCACGCCAAGTTCGCGGCCTACCTGGGATGGAGCCAGCCCTTTCTTCACCGGCTGGTGTCGGGGCTCGCGCGGCACGTACCGACGTCGGTGCTATGCGGACGGATCGAGAACCGCGACCGCTTCCCGGTCGAGGACTACCTGTGCGTGCGCACGCGGGCACTCGTGTTCCCCGGCACGGCGGCGGTGCTGGCCGGACACCTTCGCGCGACCCGCAATCCGAAGGTGCTGCACGCCCACTTCGGCTGGTCGGGCATCCGCGTGCTGCTCGTCAAACCGCTGCTCGGCGTTCCACTCGTCACCAGCTTTGGCGGGCGGGACGCCGGCGAGGACTACTTGAAGCCGCACTTGAAGCCGGCCTACGACAGTCTGGTCCGTCAATCGGAGGTGTTGATCTGTGTTTCCGAGGCGCTGAGCCGCGACCTCGTCGCGCGGGGTGCGCCGCCCGACCGCATCCATGTGATCCGGCGAGGGACGGACGTGTCCTTCTTCGATCCGGTGGCGCGTGTCGAGGGCGATCGCGGTGCGGAGCTGCGCTTGTTGATGGTGGGGCGTCTCGTCAAGAAGAAGGGCCACCACACGGCGCTCGAGGCACTGGCCCAACTGGGGGCGCGTGGCGTTCCCGCCCGCCTGCGGATCGTGGGCGAGGGTCGCGAGAAGGGCACACTGCTGCGCGAGGCCCGGGATCTCGGAGTCGCCGAGCACGTCGAGTTCCTGGGCAAGACCGATCGCCGCGGCGTGCGCGAGCAGCTGCGCTGGGCCGACGTGTTCCTGCAGTGCTCGGTGACGACGGAGGAGGGCGATCGGGAGGGGATCCCGAACGTGGTGGTCGAGGCTGCGGCGACCGGTCTCCCCGTGGTCGGAACCCGCCATGGGGGCATCCCCGAGACGATGGACGAGGGCCGGACGGGGCTGCTCGTCGATGAAGCCGACGCCCGGGGTCTCGAGGCCTGCCTCGTGGAGCTCGCCGGAGACCCGGAGCGCCGGCACCGGATGGGAGCCGAGGCCGCAGCCTACGTGCGCCAGCATCTGGACGAAACGCGCCAGATCCAGGCCCACCTCGACCTCTATGAGGCTCTGGCACGCGGCGAGATCGCGTCCTGCGAACCTCCGGCGGGAGGTCTTCCCGGGATTCTGCAGTCGGCGCTGGGGTACACCGAGGCCGGTCGAGATCACCGGACCCTGTCCGCGGCGGACGCGGTCTTCCGCTTCATGGGTCGGAACCAGGCAAATCCGGGGCCTTCGCCCGGCCGCTCTACCCCGCGGCCCACGCCGTCGCGGCTCCGCCGCAGCTTCGATTCGCTTCCCGAGTCCTTGAAGAATGGCGCCCGCGTGACGGCCCAACGCATCGCGCCCCGCTGGATCGAGCGCCGCCGAGCGGCCCACTACGCGTGGGTCGCCGGCCGCCAGCAGCGCTACGACGACGCGATCTGGACCCGAGCGGTCAACGGCATGGAGGTCGGGCCCCTCGCCGTGGAGCGTTCGACCGCCCTGCTCCAAACGTTCCTGCGCGAGGTCAAGGAGGCGAACCCCGACGTCGGAGAAGCGACACGATCGCTCCCCTCACCCGCTTGACGAGGGAGTGGGGCCTCGCGATCCAAGGCCGCTTCTTCCAGCGCAGCCGGCGGGCCTTGCGGATCTTCTCCCGGCGCTTCTCCCGAAAGGCCTTCCAGGCGTCTACGCCGTCCCCCTTCCAGTAGGGGCGGTGATCGTCGAAGAGGCGCGTGCCGCGGAACCGTGTGGGCAGGGTCCACCAGGCGACCCCACCGATCTCACGAAGGGAGAGTCCGCGTCGCCAGCTCGTGTCGCGGCGGATCGTC
>JAJDAR010000371.1 GCA_029261775.1 Deltaproteobacteria bacterium
CGCGAGCATCACGGTCAGGGGATGCACCAGGCTCTCGAACTGCGCCGCCAGGATCATGTAGATCACGAGGATGGCCAGGATCATCGCGAAGCTCAGGTCCTGGAAGGTCTTCTGGAACTCTTCGGTTCCGCCGCCCGGGAGGAGGCGAACGTCCTCGGGAAGGAAGACCTGGGCGATCTCGCGGGCCTCCGCGAGCGCGGTGCCCAGGTCCTTGTCCACGAGGTTGGCCGAGACCCGCACGCTGCGCTGGCGGTCGACGCGGGTGATCGCGGACGGAGCCGCCCCGGTCTCGAGGCGCACCAGATTGCGAAGCTCGACGACGTCGCCGCTGCGCGTGCGCACGAAGAGACCGAGCAGGGCCTCGGGATTCGTGCGGTCGCGCTCCTCCAGCCGCACGCGGATGTCGTAGCGGTTCCCCGACTCCTTGAAGGTCGCGACGTCGAGCCCGCCGACCATCGCCTGCACGGTCGTGGCCAGCTGCTGCGCGTCCACACCCAGAGCGGCGGCCTTCGCGCGGTCCGGGATCACCCGCACCTCCGGGCTGCCGAGCTTCAGACCCTTGTCCAGATCGACGTAGCCCGGGCGTTTCCGCAGCTCGGCAATCAACTGGTCGGCCAGGGCGTCCAGCGTTTCGAGCTCGACGTTTCCCTGCAGGTCCAGCTCCAGATCGGCGCTGTCGGAGTGGCCTCCGAAGCCGGACATGTCGCTCATGCGCAGCTTCTGGCCGGGGATGCCGGCCAGGGCGGTGCGACCCGCCTGGATGATCTCGCCGGCGCTGCGCTCGCGCTCCGCCCGGTTCTTCAGCATCACGAACATGATCGCTCGGGTGGGATCCGGACCGGAGGTCGAGCCGCCGGTTCCGGCCCCCGAGAAGGCGCCGGCGACCTCGGGCTGCTGGAACACCCACTCCTCGACCATCTTCAAGTGCTCGAGGGTCGCCGCGGGGCTCGTCCCCGGCGGTGTCTCGACGGCGACGAAGAAGCGCCCCTCGTCCGAGCTGGGGAAGAACTCCGCACCGAGCTGGCTGGCCAGGCCGAAGGAGAGCGCAAAGGTCAGGGCCGCGACCCCGAGGGTCGCGGTGCGATGAGAGACGGCCCAGAGGAGCACCCGGCGGTAGCCGTTCTCCATGGCGCCGAGCACGCGGTCGAAGAGGTGGTAGATGCTCCCGTGGGGGCGTTCCTTCGGCGGGGGAATGCGGGCGGCGAGCATCGGGGTCAGAGTGAGCGCGACGATCAGCGAGATCATCACGGCGGCAGCGACCGTCGCACCGAACTCGGCCAGGAAGTTGCCGACCATGCCGCCGACGAAGATGACGGGCAGGAAGACGACCGCGATCGAGACCGTCGCCGCCGTGGCGGCGAAGGCGATCTCCTTGGTGCCCTTCGAGGCGGCCTCCTTCGGGCTCTCTCCCAACGCGCGATGACGTTCGATGTTCTCGAGCACCACGATCGCGTCGTCGATCACCACGCCCACCGCCAGGGTGAGGGCGAGGATCGTCATCGTGTTGAGCGTGTAGTCGAGCATCCACATCACGCCGAAGGTCGTGATCAGGGAGAAGGGGATCGCCAGGGCCACGACCAGGGTCGGTCGGAAGCGGCGCAGGAACACGAAGACGGTGAGTGTCGCCAGCAGCGCCCCGAACCAGAGGCTGAAGATCGCCTCCGAAACCGCCTCGCGAATCGAGCGCGAGAAGTCGGCGACGCCGTCTCCCTGCTTGAAGTGCATGTCGTTGGGCAGGGTCTGTCCGATGCGGTCGATGCGCGCCAGCACCCCGTCGGCCACCGCCACCGTGTTGCCGCCCGAGGTCTTGATGACGCCGATCCCGACCGCGGGGACACCGTCGAAGCGGGAGAAGAAGCGCTGGTCCTCGGAGCCGTCCTCCACTCGTGCGACGTCGCGCAGCCTCACCGGCGAGCCGTCCTCGTAGGCGACCACCATCCCCGCCAGGTCGTCGACGGTCTGGTACTCGGCTTCGGTCTTGACCGAGAACTCCATCCGGCCGCCTTCGACCAGGCCTCCGGGCCGCTCGACGTGCTCCCGCTGGAGGGCCGCGATCACGTCGGTGGCAGCCAGGCCCCGGGCCCGCAGCGCCTCGCCGTCCATCCAGATGCGGATGGAGCGGTTGAGCTCGCCGAAGACCTCGATGCCGGCCACACCGGCCACGGTCTCGACCTTGGGCTTCACGATCCGCTTGACGAACTCGCTGGCCTCGACCTGGGGTCGGTCGGTCATCAGCGGGATCCACATGATCGGGAATCCGCTGAAGTCCCGCTTGCTCACCACCGGCGCCTCGACGTCGTCGGGCAGGTCGAAGCGCGCCCGTTCGACGCGATCCCGCACGTCCTGCGTGGCCGTGTCCAGGTCCGTGCCGAGCTCGAACTCCACGCCGATCGAGGTGCGCTCCTGTCGGGAGCTCGACTGCAGGCGCTTCACGCCTTCGATCGTGTTGAGCTGCTCCTCGAGAGGTTCGGTGACGTCCTCCTCCATCACTTCGGGGGTCGCGCCTTCGTAGAAGGCCGAGACCATCACCATGGGGAATTCCATCTTGGGGTACTGGTCGACACCGAGGCGCACGAGACCCAGCACGCCGAAGACGATCAGCGCGAGCGTCAGCATCCAGGTGAGGATGGGACGGCGGATGAAGACGTCGATCCAGCTCATTGGACTGCACTTCCTTCCCGGTCGGCGTCGGCCGCAAAGTCCGAGCCCTCGCTCGCCACGTTGAGCTCGCTGGACTCGCGTTTCCCGTCGAGGGTGCGCCGCGACACGAGGGTTCCGTCGGCCAGGGTCGCCTGACCGCGGATCACGACGTCCTGCCCGGCCGCCAGGCCGCTTCGGATCTCGACCCGGCGATCACGCCGCGTGCCCGTCTCGACGGACACCTTCTTCACGCGGTCGTCGTCGGTCACGACGTAGACCAGCTCACCCGCGGCTCGCAGCATCACCGCCTCCTCCGGAATCATCAACACGCCTTCGCGCCTGGCCAACCCGAGATCGGCGCGGGCGAAGAGGCCCGGGCGCAGCCGCGCGTCAGCGTTCGCGATCTGCGCCTTCACCCGCAGCGTGCGGGTTCGGGTGTCGATCGTCGGTGAGATGACGGTGACCCGCCCCAGGAAGCGCTCGTCGGGATAGGGCGCGACGCGCACCGAGACCTCGAGGCCCTCCCGCACCAGGGCCGAGTCCCGCTCGGCCACCGTGAACTCGACCTCGATCGGATCCAGCGCGACGACGTCGAGGAGCGGCTGGCCCACCTGCACGTACTCGCCGCGGGAGACCGTCCGCGCAGCCACCGAGCCCGCGAAGGGCGCCCGCACCTCGGCGTCCTGCAGGGCGCGGCGCGACACGCCGACCCTCGCTGCGGCCGCCTCCTCCCGCGAGCGCGCCAGGGCGAGCTCGGTGCGTGATCGATCCAAGGCCTGGGCGCTGGCGATGTCCTGGTCGTGGAGCTTCTGCACCCGCTCGAGCTCGCGCTTCGCCTCGGCGACGGAGGCGCGGGCCTCAGTCACACGGGCCTGGGCGTCGAGCAGCTCGAGGTTGCGCTTCTCGGGATCGATCGCGAGCAGCCGCTCGCCCTCCTCGACCCGCTGCCCCTCCTCGACGAGCAGCTCGGTGATGCGGCCCGGCACCTCGGAGGCGATCGTCGCGTGGTCCTTGGCGCGCAGCTCGCCGGTGGCCTCGATGCGCTCTTCGAGGTCGAAGACCTCGACGGGGCGCACCACGACCGGCCGGGCGATCTCCGCAACCTCGACCTCCTCCTCGGCACAGGCCAAGGCGAGCATCGTCAGCAGGGCCACGGGGGCGGATCGGAGTTTCGCGTTTCGCATCGGGTGTCCTTGTCGGAAGGAGGTCAGGCCCGCGCCTTCGCGGGCCTGGAGCGGTTCGGGGTTCGCTCGGCTTCGGGCGAGACCAGCCCGAGGAGCAGAGCGTCGATCGAGTCGTCGGTGACGGTCTTCGACCAGGTCACGTCGGGCCGGAAGATCTGGCCCGAGATCAGGCCGTGGCATAGCGACCACAGTGACTGGGCGGCGCTCTCCGGGCCGCCGCTGCGCAGGCGACCGGCCTCCCAGAGCTGACTCCAGGCCTGGTCGAGCTGGACCCGCATCTCGTCGGCGACGGCGGGCGGGGCATGATCCGGGGCGCGCGGCATGAAGAGTAGCTGATAGTGGTCCGGGTGACGGATGCCGAAGCGCACGAAGGCCTTGGCCACGGCCCGGAGATGCTCCACCGCGTCGTCGGGATGCTGGAGCCGCTTCAGGGTCCGGGCGAACTTCGCATAGCGCTCTGCGAGCAGGGCATCGAGCAGCCCCGCCTTGTCCCCGAAGTGGTGGTAGACGGTCGGGGCCGTGTAGCCACAGCGATCCACCAGCCTGCGGATGGAGAAGGCTTCGTAGCCGCCGTCGAGCAGCACGTCCTCCGTGGAGTCGAGGATCGCGCGACGCACCTGGGTGCGCTGCTCGCGGCGCCGGTCCTGTTGGGACTTGGCGCTCATGGCTGGATGGGGGGCTCGTACCCGGGGCGCGGGTTGAACACCGTGAAATCTAGCTAACGCTGTTAAAGTTACAACCCCGGCCGAGGCCCCCGGATCAGGCCAGGATGCCGGCGAAGCTCTCCTCGATCCGGCCCAGATCCATCCGATTCAGGAAGTTGGAGTAGGCCATCCAGGAGACCAGCGCGGACAAGTCCGCGAAGGCCGGCGGCAGGAAGCGCGGCGGGGCGACCACCCCCCGATCGAAGAGCTCGGCGACCAGCCCCAGTTCCTCGAGCACCACCTTGCCCACGAAGAGCAGTGGGACCCGATCGATGGCGCCGCGCCGGATCGCGAGGCGCAGGAAGTTGTAGATCTTGATGAAGCCCTTGCTGTAGGACAGGTCCTTGGTGAAGGGCCCGGCCTCCGGAAGGCCGCCGCGAAAGGCCCGCGCGGTGACCGACCAGGCCTCCTCGCGCGAGCGCCCGCGGCCGACCTGCGCTCGGAACACGTCGAGGAAGGACGCCCCGCCCTCGGCCAGGTGGATGGCGTGGATCCGGTCGGTCACGCGGCGCAGACGTGCCGGGTGGGAGCGCAGGCTCGTGACCTCCACCAGCACCGCCAGGCCCTCCTGGGTCACGGACGTCGCTGGCGTGCCCTTGCCGAGGAAACTGCAGGTGGGCTGGGCGCGACCATTGAGCGTCGTGCCGACGTGCACCCAGCCCTCGTGGGCCTCGAGCAGTGCCAGCTCCTGCTCGCTGAACTTCACACCCTCGCGAAGCTTGATGTAGTCCGACCCGGCGGCTGCGTCGGCCACGATGCCGTCGTCGACGCAGACGCGCACTCCCATGCCTTCGAAGCTCATGGTCTGGTTCAGGCGCCCCTGCAGGATGGCGACGGCCTGGGCCGTCTCGAGGTTGCGTGGGTTCCTCTGCTCGAAGACGGAGTGATCGACCGCCTCCAGCGACTCGTCGAGGATCGCGCCGAGATCCACCAGGGTGGGCTGGCCCGGAAAGAGCGGGTCCGAGGCGCTCCCGTAGAGCTCGGCCGACAGCACGGGGAAGCGGGCCGTCCCGCGCGCCTCGAGCATGTCGATGACCAGCTCGTACTCCCGGCACATCCGCACCAGGATCCGCGCAGCCGGGTCCTCGGCTCCGAGCTCGATCTCGGCGTCCTTCTCGAGGCGGTCGAAGGCGCGCCGGGTCGAGACGGTATCGAAGCGCAGGGGCCGATTCCGATAGTAGTCGGCATCGACGGGGGGTTGGCGTTCGCAGTCCGCTGCGAAGAACGCCTCGCGCACCGAATCATCCCAGGCAATCGCGTCGAGGACGCGGATCGGCTGCTGTGCGAGCACGAGCCGGTCCGAGAGCGAGCGGATCGCCGAGAGGTAACCGGGGTCGGCCGTCTCCGTCTTCAACGGGTGGCCATCCTTCAACTCGTGGCCATCAGGAAGGAAGGCTGCTCGGGAAACAAGGTCCGCAGCAGACCCTCCTGCTCGTGGATCTGCACGTCGGGCCGCGCATCGGCGAGCTCGCCCACCGAACGGTGGCCGAAGAGCAGGTCGAGGAAGGTCAGGTCGGGGAATGCCGCATCGCCGATGTCATCGGTGGCTGGACGCCACGCGGAGACCTCGGCGAGCTCGCCCTTCTCGAAGCGAAGCCTTGCCCCGGTGCGGTAGAAGCTGAGCGCGAGAGTGCCGCGGTGCCCTTCGTAGGGCGTCCCGACCAGCCGCGCGGCCAACGCCGGGCCGACCCGGCGCAGGAAGGCGGGCAGGTCCGGCACCCGCAGGTACCAGGCGTAGGGGCGACGAGGTCGCCCCCCTGATCCCTCGAGCACCCGGTATGCCGGGTGATCGACACCGAGGACCAGGGCGGCGCCCGCAAAGGTCTCCTCGTCCCGAACGGCGTAGCTCGTGCCCAGCTCGCGGAGGAAGTGGAGCGCGGCCTCGAGCGGCGCGCTCCAGTCGACGCCGGGCGCCACCTCGAGGAAGGGCGTCCAGGTGTGGCCCTCGGCGAGCAGGATCGGCACGTGGTTGAACACGGCACGCGGCTCCCCGTCCACGGTCTCCACGATCTCGAGCTTGCGGGAGACGGTCGTGAAGCCCTCGCGCCCGGCCAGCTCGAACTCCCAGAAGGACTCGTCGCGGTTGCAGGTGAGCCGATAGCGCCGCATCGCGTGATCGTAGGTCCGGGCGATGAAGGCTGCGTCGCCCTGGATGGCCTCGCGGACCCGCAGGCCTTCGGGCATCTCCTTCGGCAACGCGGACGGGGGCAGGTCGAGGCCGCCGTGGCGCTGGACCGCCATCTCGTAGCCGAACTGGCGGTAGTACCACGGAATGCCGTCGACCATCTGCAGCAGGTCGCCGCGCTCTTCGCTCCATCGATGCACCTCGTCGAACTGCCGCGCGACCAACCGGCGGTGGCGGTAGTCGGGGTGGGTGCCGACGAGCTCCGGCATGCCGGCGGGAATCTCGATCCCGTCGTAGGCGAGACGATGGGAGAGCAGCCCGAGGCTCGATGCGATCAGGTCCTTGCGCGTATCGTGCACGAGCAGGAAGTCGGGCGCCCGGCAGGTCGGATGGCTGCCATCCATCAGCTGGCGGACCCAGTTGCCGATGTGGTCCAGCCGGCTGAAGTCGGGCGGATCCGCCTGCACCACGGCCTGGAAGACGGCGTTGGCCTCGATGTCCTCTTCGCGCGCGCGGCGGAGCAACAGGCCATCGCCGAGATCCTCGATCACGTCCTCCGGCCTCGCCGGGCCGGGAGTGGGAAGTCCTTCGTAGTCGCTGCGGTTCTGGGGCATGGTGATTCCTCGAATCGATGTCGGCGCCTTCAGGCGCGCGGGACCCGGTGGATCCCAGGGAAGCGAACGGGACGCGCGAACGCGCGACCCGGAGGCGGTGCTGACCGACGCTCGGATCTCGCCGTGCGAGGAGCGTCGGGCTGCCCCAGGCGTGGCCGCGCCCAGGGGTGCGACGTCAAGCCGGGGGCAGGACAGCGGGCCGATCAGCTGAAGAGCTTCGCTTCCATTCGGATCTCCATCGGAATCGGGTCTCCAAGGAACGGCGCCAAGCCTACCGGAGCCCTGGGAGCGGCAGCAAGGGCCGCTGGGTCACGGGAGCTCGGCGTGGGGCGCATAGCCGGGCACCCGGCTGCGGACGCGCTCGAAGAGCTGGCCCATGCGCTCGACGCTCCGGGCGAGCTCCGCGGCGCTGCGCCCCGGGGCGGAGAGCACCTCCTCCAGCAGGACGCGGTCGGCCTCGGCCAAGGGGGCGAGGGCCTGCTTGTCGTTGAGGAAGTACCGGCCCTCGATCGCGTGCACGACCTGCACGAGCAAGGCCTCGATCCGGGCGAGACAACCCACCGTGTTCACCACGTCCGCCCGTGCCGCGTACTTGTGCGCCTGCGCGAGGGTGAACTGCGCGAGCCACAGGAAGTCGACGGAGATGCGCTCCCGAAGGGCCGGCGGATACGTGGCGACCCGTGCCTTCAGCTCCGCCAGGCTTCCCTGCGGATCCGCCAGGGGCACGCAGACGTCGAGCTCTGCCAACAGGATCACGCTCACGAAGCCGTGGGGGGGCTGCTGGGTGTAGTGCCACGACACCTCGCCGCGCTCGGCCGCGTCGATCTCGCGGGACAGCCGCTCGAGATCCCGGTAGATCCAGTCGACCCTGCGGCCGCCGATCCCGAGCCAGGCGCCTCCATCCATCCAGGGGCCCCAGATCCCGCGAGCGGTCAGGCTCGCGGCACCGACCGGATCGAGCTCGCTCGCCCAGCGCCGCAGTCCGTCGATGTCGAGGTCTTCGCCGCGATAGTAGATGCCGACGTCGAGATCCGAGTCGGGTCGTGCAGTGCCCGCGGCGAAGGACCCGCCTAGCGCGACCGCCCGCACGCCGTCCACCGCCATCAGGCCCTTGGCCATGCGCAAAAGCAGCGCAGCGTCCGCCGACGACAGCTCCACCATCGTCAGAACTCGGCGTAGCCGGGCACGCGCGGGAAGGGGATGACGTCGCGGATGTTCGCCATGCCGGTGGCGAACTGGACCAATCGCTCGAAGCCGAGGCCGAACCCGGCATGGGGCACCGAGCCGAAGCGTCGGAGCTCGAGGTACCAGCCGTACTCCTCGAGATCGAGTCCCTGCGCCTTCATCTTCTCGGCGAGCACGTCGTGCCGGTGCTCGCGCTGCGACCCGCCGACGATCTCGCCGATGCGTGGCACCAGGACGTCCATGGCGCGCACAGTCCTGCCGTCGTCGTTCGCGTACATGTAGAAGGCCTTGATCGCGGAGGGGTAGTCGGTCACGACGAGAGGCTTCTGCACGAGCGTCTCGGTGAGCCAGCGCTCGTGCTCGCTCTGCAGATCCGCGCCCCAGGAGACCAGGTGCTCGAAATCCTCGCCGCTCTGCTCCAGGCGTTGCACGGCCTCGGTATAGGTCATGTGCTCGAAGGGCGTCTTGACGATGTGCTCGAGGGACGCGACCACCCCCTTCTCGATGCGCTCGTCGAAGAAGGCCATGTCCTCCCCGCACTCCTCGAGGATCGCGGTCAGCACTTCTCGCAGGAAGGCCTCGGCCAGCTCGGTGTCGCCGCGCAGATCGCAGAAGGCCATCTCCGGTTCGACCATCCAGAACTCCGCGAGGTGGCGACTGGTGTTCGAGTTCTCGGCGCGGAAGGTCGGCCCGAAGGCGTAGACGTTGCGCAGGGCCAGCGCGCCGATCTCGGCCTCGAGCTGACCGGAGACGGTGAGCCGGGTCGGTCTCCCGAAGAACGCCTCGCCGCCTTCGATCTCGAACAGCTCGCCAGCCCCCTCGGCGTCGGCTCCGGTCAAGATCGGGGTGTGCAGCCAGACGAAGCCACGCTCCTGGAAGAAGCGGTGGATCGCCCGCGCTGCCACGTTGCGCACCCGGAAGACCGCAGCGAGGGTGTTCGTGCGCGGTCGCAGATGGGCGATCGTGCGCAGGTACTCGAAGGAATGTCGCTTCTTCTGCAGGGGGTAGTCATCGGCCGCATCGCCGACCACCTCCAGCTCCTGGGCGCGCAGCTCGACGCGCTGTCCCTTGCCCGGCGACTCCACCAGCTCACCGCGCACGCGTACGGCCGCGCCGGTCCCCAGCCCTCGGACCTCCGGGTCGTAGTTGTCGAGCTCCCCGGGCGCCACGACCTGGAGACCGGCCATCGAGGACCCGTCGGTCACGTCGAGGAAGGACAGGCCCTTCGAGTGCCGGGCGCTGCGGAGCCAGCCTTCGATCGTGACACGCGCGCCGACCTCTCCATCGGCCAGCACCGATCGGATGCTCGGCGTATCCATGCCTCTCCCTCCGGGCGTGCGTCGTGCAACCCCTTGCCTCTTCGCAGTGCAGCGGCCAGGCCACGGGAGCGCAACATCGCCGGCCGCCGGGCTTCGGCGTATGATCCGCCGCCGGAGGACCCCATGGACGACATCGACCTCAGCGGACACTGCGACGAACGGTTCCAGAAGCTTCGCGAGGTCTTCCAGGCCAGCTTCGCCAAGGGCGAGGTCGGTGCGGCCGTCGCGGTCGTGATCGACGGTGAGCCCGTCGTCGATCTGTGGGGTGGAAGCCGGGACGCGGCCCGCACGCAGGCGTGGGAGCGCGACACGATCGCCAACGTCTACTCCACGACCAAGGGCATGACCGCGATCTGCGCCCAGCGGCTCGTGGACGAGGGACGCCTCGATCTCGATCTGCCCGTGGCCAAGTACTGGCCGGAGTTCGGCCAGCAGGGCAAGGGCGAGATCCCCGTTCGCATGCTGCTCTCCCATCAGTCGGGCCTGTGCGTCGTCGATCCGCCGCTGGCGCCCGAGCAGCAGTTCGACTGGGATGCGATCACCAGCGCCCTCGCAGCGCAGAAGCCCTTCTGGCCGCCCGGAACCCGGCACGGCTATCACGCCATGACCTTCGGCCACCTGGTCGGCGAGGTGGTCCGTCGCATCGACGGCCGCAGCCTGGGCACCTACTTCCGGGAGGAGGTCGCCGAGCCTCTTGGCGTCGACTTCCACATCGGCCTGGCCGAGGAGCACGACGCGCGCTGCGCGGATCTGATCCCGGCTCCCCGCGACCCGAACGCGCCGGACTTCCTGGCGATGTTGCGCAAGAACCCGGATTCCCTCGCCGCCAAGGTCTTCGGCGGCTCCTCCCTGGAGGACGGCGTCGTCAACAGCCGCGCCTGGCGGGCCGCCGAGATCCCGGCCGGCAACGGCCACGGCACCGCGCGGGCCCTGGCTCGGGTGTACGGTGCGCTCGCCAGGGGCGGCGAGATCGATGGCGTCCACATCCTGAGCGCGCAAGGCATCGAGCGCGCGAACACCGAGCAGGTGCACGGCGAGGATGCGGTGCTCGGACCGCTCCACACGCGCTTCGGACTGGGCTTCATGATGACCCAGCCGATGATCCCCTTCGGGCCCAACCCGCGGAGCTTCGGCCACC
>JAJDAR010000372.1 GCA_029261775.1 Deltaproteobacteria bacterium
CGGCCTCTCGACCTGCTCCCAGAAGGTGCGCCTGGTGCTGGCGCAAAAGGGCCTGGAGTTCGAGTCCCACGAAGTGAACCTGATGATCGGCGAGCAGCACGACCCCGCGTACGTGAAGCTCAACCCCAAGCACGTGGTGCCCACCCTGGTGCACGACGGCCAGGTCCTGATCGAGTCGTCGCTGATCATCCAGTATCTGGACGACGCCTTCCCCGAGCCGCCGATGCGTCCGACCGACGCGCTCGGCCGCTATCGGGTCGACACCTGGATCAAGTTCGTCGACGAGGCGCTCCATCCCGCCGCGCCGATCGTGACCTTCGCCATCGGCCCCCGGAAGGCGTTGCTGCAGCAGCCCGAGGAGGTGCGCGAGGCGACCATTGCGGGGATCCCGGATCCGGCCGCCAGGGCGACCCGGCGCAGCGTGCTCGAACACGGCGTCCAGGCGCCCGAGTTCGCCGGCGCCCTGGGCGTCTTCCTCGACACGCTCGACCGGATGGAGGCCGACCTCGGGGACCGAAGCTGGCTCTCCGGCGAGGACTTCGGGCTCGCCGATGCCACCCTGCTGCCCTACGTGCAGCGCCTCGAGCATCTGGCCATGGATCCGTTGCTCGATCGATCGGTGCGGCCCGGGGTCGCCGGCTGGCTGGCACGACTGAAGGCGCTGCCCAGCTACGCGACCGGCGTCGAGGCATGGGCCGTGCCGGCCGTGGTCGAGATGCTGCGAAGCAACGGCAAGCAGGCCTGGCCGGACGTCGAGCCGCTCACCCGACGATGAGGTCGCCCCCCCTTCCCCGCGAGACGACGATGAGGGCGCCCCCGCTTTCCCGCGAGACGACGATGAGGACGCGCCCGCTTCCCCGCGAGACGCCGGTCCTCGTGATCGGGGGCGGCCCGGTCGGTCTCGTCACTTCGCTGCTCCTCTCGCAGCGCGACATCGAGCATCTGGTGGTCGAGCGGCGGGAGGAGACCCAGCGTGCGCCGGCGGCGCACGTGATCCGCCGCCGGCCGATGGAGATCCTCGACGGGGTCGGCGTCGGGGACGAGGTGCGGGCGGTGAGTTCACGGCTCGCGCTCGACTTCATCACGTGGTGCACCACACTCGGCGGTGCCGAGGTCGGCCGGCTCGGTCTCCGGCCCGCCGACCCCGAGACCGGCGAGCGCGGGCCCGAGCCCTGGCTCAACTGCTCGCAGAACCGGTTGGAGCCCGTGCTGATGGCGGCGGCCCGTCGCCAGCAACAGGCGCAGGTGGTGTCCGGGGTCGAGTGCGTGGCCATCGACCAAGCGCCGGAGGCCGTCGTGGCCACGCTCCGCACCACGGACGGAAACGAGTCGCAGGTCGAGGCCCGCTGGGCGATCGCTGCCGACGGCGCTGGCAGTCCCACCCGAAGGATGCTCGGCATCGAGATGGAAGGCATCGGGCCGCTCGGGCGCTTCGCGATGATCCACTTCGAGGCCGACCTCACGCCGTGGATCCGAGACCGCCCCGGGCCGCTCTACTGGATCCTGCACCCGGAGGCGACCGGCACCCTGATCGTGCACGATCCCGAGCGATCCCACGTGTTCATGACGATGTGGACGGGCGGCGCCGACGGCCAGGACGAGACCCTTCCGGACCGGCTCGCCGCCGCACTCGACGTTCCGGTCACACCGAAGATCCTCTCGGTGGAAAGCTGGTCGCCCCATGTGCAGGTGGCGAGCCGCTACCGCGAGGGCCGCGTCCTGCTCGTCGGAGACGCGGCTCACCGCTTCCCGCCGACCGGTGGGCTGGGTCTGAATACGGGGATCCAGGAGGCGGAGAACCTGGTCGCGCGTCTCGCGGAGGTCGAGGCGGGAGGCCCGCACGCGGGGCTCCTGCAGGGCTACGAGGCGGCCTGCCGGCCCGCCGCGCAAGCCAACGCCGACGAGAGCTTCGAGAACATGAAGCGGCTCGCGGAGATCGCCCGGGTGATCGGTTCGTGGCCCGACCTGGCCGGCCTGGAGCGCCGGATCGCCGATCTGACCGATGCCGAGCGCCAACAGCTCGCCAAGGCGGTCGACGCGCAGAGCAGCCACTTCCTTTCGGATGGCTCGTTTCCCGACGGAGGCTAGACGATGCCCGGTGCCAGCCCCTTGAAGGATGTCCGCGCGTTTCTCGGGCTGCCGCTGCTGCGCGAGCACTGGTACGTGGCGGGTCTGCGCGAAGAGTTCGGCCGCGAGCTCATGGCGAAGACCCTGCTCGAGCGCTCGATCGTCTTCTACCGCAAGCAGGACGACGGGCTGGTGGCGTTGCAGAACCGCTGCGCACACCGCGCCTTTCCTTTGGCCGAGAGCCAGCTGAACGGCGACGGTATCCGCTGCGGCTACCACGGAATCGTCTACGACGCCGAGGGTCGGATCATCGACGTGCCGGGTCAGACCCGCTGCCCGGCCAGATCGATCCAGAAGTACCCGGTCGTCGAACGCGGCCCCTTCGCCTGGATTTGGATGGGCGATCCCGGGCGCGCGGACACCGCGCAGATTCCCGATACCGGTGGTCTCGGCCAGCCAGGCTGGCGCGGCTTCACCGGGGTCAAGCGCCTCGAAGCCAGCTATCTGCTCATGCAGGAGAACCTGGCCGACCTGAGCCATTTCGCCGCGCTGCATTCAGGCTCGTTGAACGTCCCCGCGGACTGGGCCTTCCCGGAGATCGGGGTCGAGGTCGCGCGGGAGGGTGGGGTCGTCGATTCGTGGCGCTCGACCTCGGATTGGGAACTGGTGCGCATGTTCTTCTTCGGCACCGACCTGTCCGGCCGGAGGGTCTCGGCGCGGATCGGTACGACCTTCGTGTCGCCTGCGATGGTCTGCGGCTACAACCGCGCCGTCCTCGAAGAGCCCGCACCCGGCGAGCAGAGCCGTTTCGACACGGAGTTCAACCACTACTTGACTCCGGAGACCGGGAAGACCGCGCACTACTACTACTCCGTCGCGAGGAACTGCGGCCCCGATGACGACGCCGTCGACGAGCTGCTGAAGAAGGCGGTCAGCCACGTCTTCGACGAGGACGTGTTCGCGACCCGCGTCATGCAGAGCCTGCTCGACCAGGACGGGCACGACGTGGCGGACATCAACATCGGCTCGGACAAGTCGGGGATCGCGGTACGAAGGGCGCTCATCGATCTCGCGAACCGCGAGCGGGTCGTCTGAGCCGGGGAAGGCCCAGCCCGCCGCGGGCGCTCAGCGTTCGCGGCCGACCGGCGGATGCAGGTCGCCGGCCGGCTGCGGCCGGTCCCACTCCCAGAAGGCGCGCAGGGAGAGGATCTTGCCCTCGGCGTCGACCCGGTAGACGAACACGCCCTCCGAGCCGCGCTCGGGGGCGTCCCCGATCTTGGAGTACACGGTCCCGATGAACGCACACTCGTCGCCGCAGGCGTAGGAGCGCGGGTAGTCGAAG
>JAJDAR010000373.1 GCA_029261775.1 Deltaproteobacteria bacterium
CACTGTGACCTAGTAGTCCCCGTATTCCCGGTCATCCCGCGTGTTTCCGCCCGCTCCGATCGCCCCACGAGGAGCGCTGGCGGGAGCAAGAGAAACCCGGCGGGGCGGTTTACGCCGCCCCGCCGGCGCCGCGATCAGCGACCGGAGCCGGCCGCGGGCTTGGAGTCGCCCTCGGCGGCCTCCTCGCCTGACTTCACCGGCCGCATCTGGACCGTCGCGGTCCGGTCGGTCGGGAGGTAGTCGAAGCGGAGGTTCCAGCTGCCATCCTGGTTCTGGAAGGCGGTGCCGATGCGGGTCCAGAAGCCCTTCTCCATCCCCTCGCGCTGCACGACGCCGAAGATTGCCTGGGTGTTGACTGCCATCGTAGTTCTCCTTCGTTCTGGTTGAGGCCCCTCTGGGCCAGGTCTCTCACCCCACGCGGAGACCTGGCCGGACGGGGCCGGAAGCCGGAGGGCGCCTGCGCAGCGAGAGGCGCGGCGGGTCGGGGGTGAGCCGCGCCGGGGCTCGAGGCAAGGGACGTGAACGAGCGGAGTCCTCGGAGCCGAGGGCGCGTCGCCTTGTCCGAAGAGCCCGAACGGAGCCAGCCCGACGGCGAGTACGAGCGAAGGAGGACTCGGCGGGACACCCAGGGCTTGCCGGCGTTGGTGCGGGGGGATGGTGGCCGGACCTGCGTCTGGGGCTCCGCCCAGAACCATGCAGCTGCGGACTTGAACCGAGAAGGCGACCGCCAGGCCGCGACTCCGATGCGACCGCGCGAGCAGAGGCCGGCGCCGAGAGACGGCGATCATGCGTCCCGCGCGGCCCCCGGTTCCTGATCGCGTAGCCAGCGGCGGAAGTCGCGCTCGACGCGCAGGAAGTGCCGGACGATCTCCACCGTGACCGCGGGAAGCTCGATGGACTCGCCGTAGGTGGCCTCGTAGTAGCGGCAGTAGCCCTTGAGGTCGGAGACCATCTCGGCGGGCAGGGTCACGCGGATCTCAATGGGCGGCTCGTCGGTCTTTCGGCGCTGCAGCTTCACGGTTGCTCCTCTCCTCTTTGGGCTCGCGTCAGAAGGCCTGGTACGGCGCGGGCAGGATCAGGTCCTTCATGACGGCGATGTTGAAGCGGTAACCGGATCGGATCTCGAGCGTGGGCTGGACGTTCATGTTTCGCCGCGCGATCTCGGTGCCCAGCTCGCCCAGGTTCTGTCCCAGCGCGGCTGCGAGGATTTCTCGCAGGTCACGCGTGTCCGTGGTCTGGTTTCCGCCGGCGAAGGTGCCCTGGGAAATCTGGAGGCCGGCGCTGATCGCGCTGAGCAGGATTGCGCCGCCGAAGATGCGCACGTAGTCGCGCTGCACGCGATCGTGGAAGCCGGCGGCGCCGGCGACGTCCGTCCCCGGCATCGAGCCCAGATTCAGGCTCGATCCGTCGGGGAAGATGAGACGTTGCCATGCGACCAGGACGCGCTCCTGGCCGAAGGCGACGAGGCTGTCGTAGACGCCGATCGCGCGGGTGCCTTGAGGGATGAGCAGGTGTTGGCCGGTAGCCGAGTCGAAGACGTTCTCACGAACCTGGGCGATGAGCTGGCCGGGCAGGTCGGAGTTGGCTTGCGTGATGAGGACCGCGGGGAGGAGCGATCCGGCCTTGACCTCGTAGGGCGTGAGCGCGGGGCGAACTCGGTGGTCCAGGATCTCCTCGTCAGCACCGAGTCTCGCGTTGCGCATGAACTCGAGCTTCTCGCGCTGGAGGTTCTGCGAGACGGTGGGATCATCCTCTCCCAGACTGGTCGGATAGAGATCCTTCGCCGCCCGGAGGACGCTGGCGGCGTCGACGGGGGGCGCAGCCGCCGACGACTGGCCTCCCGGGCGCGGCGGTGCAGCGGGGCGTTCCCCTCTCCCCTCGAAGACGACCGGCCGCGACGTGAAGGCGCGGTGGAGCGTCTGGTCGGCCGCCTCATCCGCCGGCTCGATCAGTTGGGGCGTGGCCCCGCTGTCGAGTCGGGGAACCTCGACCCGCTCCGCAGGCGGTGCGGGCAGGGGGGCCGCGGGAAGCCGAGGCACGCCGTCTGGCTCCCCGTCCCAGAAGCGGTCGGGTGCAGCACTCACGCCCGAAGATTGCTCTCTCCGCTCGCCGGCCAGGCGACTTCGCTCCGATAGGGTGAAGACGGCGGCGAGAATGACAGCCGTCGCGAGGGCGCCAGCCACAAAGATGGCCCTGCGGTTGAGGCGGACGACCTGCGGGTGTCGTTCCTGCTCGATGGGCGTCCGGTCGTGGTCTTGTCCGACGGGTTCTTGCTGATCTGTCACGGGAGGACCCCCAGGCGCCTACCGGCGCGTCTCGCGCGGCAGGCGCGTCACGGTGATGCGCTTCTGGTTTCCGCCAACTCCGAGAACCATGACCGCCTGGGAAAAGAGCTTGTCCACCACGAAGTACCGGCCCCGCAGCCGATAGTTGACGAGCGCCTGGTCCTCACCATGTGCGCGAACGAAGAGAGCGGGCGCCTCCGTGGCGCGCATGGCCCCGGACATCTGGATGAACACGCGGGTGCCGTCATCGAAGGCCTGGACGGGTCGCCACGGCACCCGATCGCCTTCGATCCGGTAGGCGAAGTTGAGGCCCTCGGGGTTCACGAGCGGAAGCCGTGCAACTTCCCGCTCGCGCTCGTTGTGCACCACCTCACGAACGGAGGCGGCCGCATCCGCCCAGCGCTGGACGGTCTCCTGCGGGTAGTAGAAGCGAACGCTCCGGAAGTAGCCGCCCTTCTCTTCTTGGGTACTGATCAGCCCAAGGTGGTACACGCGCCGATCGGTCGTGATGACCAGGTTCGTGCTGATGTCGAACTCGGTCGGCTTCACGATCACGTGCGGCTCGCGCCCTTCGGCCGGGCCGCTCTCCATCTTAGAGGCGATCCAGCGCTCCGAGTCACCAAGGGCGATGTTGAGGACGCTCTCGCCCGCCTGGAGCTGGATGTCGCAGACGCGGAGCGGCTTGCAGTAGAGAATCGGCTGCCGCTCGCCGTACGGGAACCGGACGAAGCCCGGCTTCCGGACGATGGGCGCCCTGCCCGTCTCCTGAAATTGGCGAACGGCCTCGGCGAGCTCCGGATCATCCTGGGCCAGGAGCTCCGTGCCACCGGCCGGCGCCGGCAGCTCCGCAACCACGATCTCCTCGGTCACGCGGTTCGCCTCGACGAAGTCCTCCGGGCCGAGCTCCGACACGGATGCACATGCTCCACACGCCATCACTACTGCGGCGACCGCGGGTCGCCTCCAATCCATTCCCTGCATCGATCCCCCTCCTCAAAGCTGTTTGGTCCACTGGATGTCGGTTACGTAGAGTCCGAGGGGGTTTTGCTCGATCGCTTCCGGGGTATCCCCCGGACGAATGTCGACGGTGAGGATGGCCTGCCAGCGCTCCTGGACGAGGACCGCACCGTCGAGGCCACGGTGCGTCTCGGTCCACTGGATCTGCCACGAGTCACTCGCGGGCAGCGGCAGGACGCTCGTTACCTCGACGCTCACGGTCCGCTCCTGCATGCGCAGGAACGGGTTGTGATCCTTGAAGTGGTCGTTGAGAAAGCGGGTGGCCGCTCCCGCCGCGTGCGCGTACGCGGCGTCGAGCAGCTGCTTCTCCGCGGCGCCATCTGCCACGATGGATCGAGCCTTGCGGATGAATTCCGCGACCTGGTAGCGGACGAGGCGCCGGTCGGCGGTTCCCGCCTTCTCCGCCGGGCCGACCACGAGTGTCTGGCCCAGCTCATCCACCTGGACGACATAAGGGGTGACGCGGCTCTGCGATGCCTGCCAGAGAATCCCAAGCCCCAGGACACCATTTACGACCAGCGCGACCACGGCGATGATCTGCCAGTTGCGCTTGGCTCGAATAAAACCGTGATAGCGCTCGTTCCACTCCAGCCGACCAGCCAGATACGGATTCTCGGGGACACGCATAGGTCTTCGACCTCCTCAGCTCTGCCGACGATCGTTGCTTTGGTCCGAACCGGAGCGGGCTTGCGGTTGCGCGCCGACAGCTCGCGGCGCGCTCCCGCCTTGCGTTGCCGATCCGGAACTCGGCGCAGGGAGCCGCGCGGGTGTGGCCTGGCTCCGGCTATCTCCAAAGCGGGAGATGCGGCGCTCGCGGAGAGCCGCCGCAGTCCTACCGGCGGGAATGCCAGCCACGCGGCGGGCCCGCGATGCCACGGCCTCGCTGGCGAGAGCGGAGAAGCCTCCGGCCACCGAACCCACCATTCCGGCGCCTCCCGCGGAGTGGGCGTCTCGGGCGTAGCGGCCGGCCTCGAGAATGGCCGTCGTCCCGCGGGCCCCGGAGGCAGCGGCTCGCGCGGCGATGCCCTTCACGCCGAGTGCCATCGCGGCCATCGAGCCGCCGGTGTAGATCGCGGTTCCGAGGGTCAGGTTGACCGAGCCCGCGATCAGCGCCGATGCGAACGACGGGATCTGCCACGCCACGATCATGTAGACGAGGGAAGCGCCCAGGATCGCGAAGAGATCCGAGGGCGACGTGCCGACGCCGGCGAGCGTGGGGCCCCATGAAGCAGCCAGGGCTGTGCCAACGCCGATGATCAAGTAGAGGACGAAGAGCTTGATCCCGATGGCGACGGCGTAGCTCAGGTAGCGCTCGGCGAACGGCATCGTCCAGCGGGAGCCGGCAAAGCCCAGGAGCAGGACGCCGCCACCGATCACGACGTACATCTCGATCAGCGCCAGAGCGAGCTGGCCCGCGATGACCACGAACGCCAGAAAGGCCAGCAGTGCGGCGATCGCCGCCACGAAGTTTCCCCCAGGCGACGTGAACCAGCCGGCCACGCTGATGCTCGAGATGAGCGACGACGCCACGGCGATGCCTTGGTCGATCACGGTGCTCGGGTTCAGCTCCGGGAGCCCACCCGCGACCTGCCCTGCTGTCGCGAAACCACCGATGATCGCCGGGATCCAGACGTCGGCGAAGGTGAGGACCGCCAGGAAGAAGCCGATCGCGATGATGCGCTTCAAGAACTGGACGAAGATCTGCGTCGGGTCGTCGCGCTCGATCACCCACCAGGACGCGGCCCAGACGATCTCAATGGTCGCCAGCGTGAAGAACAGATTCCGGGCGATCGGAAAGAGCGCCGCGAACCACCCGGCTGTCGCGCCCTGAAAGGCGTTGACCAGGTCGGTGAGGATAGACGACATCGAAGGACGCTCTCCGCTCTGCTACGGGCGCGGAACGGTTCCCATGCCTTCGTTGGGCCGGGACACGGGAATCGCAGTCGGTGAATTGGCGACCCAGGCATCGAACGCCGCCGCCGAGCCGGCCGCCTTCGCCTCCTGAGCACCGAGGTACGCGTTCTGCGCATTGATCTGCGCGGCGAAGAGCTGACGCAGCTTGGCGACCTCTTCCACTTGGAGGCTCGCGAGCTGGTTCCCGACCTGGAGCGCCTCGAGCCGCCCCTGCGTGGCGTCGTTGGCCGAACGCAGCCTGTCGAGAGCGGCCTGTACGCTCGGCGCGTCCGCCACGTTCTGGCCGGCGGAGGCGAGTGTCCCCCGCAACGTGTCGAGCACGCTGGTTGCCCAGGAGTCGTACTCGGCCGGCCAATCGGTCGGAGGTACGTAGCCCGGGAATCGGCTCTGGAAGACGCTCTCGACGTTCCCGAGCGTGTAGGGGATCGAGAGGCCAATCTGCACCGCCTGGCCAAGGCTGTTCAAGGCCGTCTGGACGTCGCCCCAGGCAACAGTTCCAGTCGGTGTCGTGTTCAGCACCATGTTCTGCAGCATCTCGAGTTCGTTCTGGAGCTGCTGGACTTGCTGCACGATCTGGGTGCCCTGGTTCGCGACCATCTGCACCTCCTCTGCCACGCTGAGGGTCTGCTGCACGGCGATGAGGATGTTCTGAACCAGGTTCGTGAGGTCGAGGACGATTGCCTGGCTCTGGCTGGCTCGCGGCGGCAGGCAGATGAGACCCATGAGGACGATGGCTGCGGTTTCGTGGGTGAATCCGATGCGCCTACTTCGAGACATCCTGCTCCTCCTTACGGGCGCGCCATTGCGCCGCCGAATCCGGTAGCCCGCGGCTGCGCAGCCACTCGGCGGGCCAATCGTTAGGGTTGGTTCCAATGAGGGCACGGCAGTGCTGCAGGTCCTCTCGGCCCGAGGCGCCCACGAAGCTCAGCGCCACTGATCCGAGACCGAGGTCGATGAGGCGACGGCCGAGGGGCGAGGCGTAGTAGTAGTGCCGCTTGGGGATGGCCCCGGCGAGGATCTCGACCTCGTGTTCGCTAAGACCGATCCGCCGGTAGAGCTCACTCGCCTGCTCGCTGCGGGCCCCCGGGTTCGGAAGGAAGAGCCGCGTCGCGCACGACTCGAGGAGGAGATCGCGCCGCGGCGAGCGGAAGACCTCGGCCAGGCTCTGGGTCACGAAGACGACCGCCGCGTTCGCCTTGCGCAGGACGCGAAGCCATTCCTCGAGCTTCTCGGCGAAGACGCCGTGGGTCAGCATGAGCCAGGCCTCTTCGATCACGATCAGGGTGGGCCGGCCGGTGAGACGCTGCTCGATCCGGTGGAAGAGATATGTGAGCACCGGGACGGCGTTGACGTCGCCCATGTTCATCAGGTGCTCCATCTCGAAGACCTGGAAGCTGCCGTCGCGTAGTCCGTCCTCCTCGGCGTCGAGCAGACGGCCCATCGCACCCTGGAGCGTGTAGTGCCGCAGACCCTCACGGATCTCGCGGTCCTGGATGGTGTTGAGGAAGTCGGTGAGGGTTCGGCTCTCGCTGGCACCCAGCCGCTCCAGCGCCACGTGGATCGCCTGCCTATGCGCCGGCGTCACGGTGACGTCCTGGAGTCCGAGGAGGATCTCGACCCACCCCGTCGCCCAAAGTCGCTCCTCGGGACGATCGACCTCAGCGAGCGGGCAGAAGGCGAGATCCTCCGCCTCGCTGCTGGCTACCTCGTAGTGGTCCCCTCCGGCTGCCCGGGTGAGGACGAAGCTGCTGTACCCCTTGTCGAAGGCGAAGACCTGAGCACCGGGGTACCGGAAAAACTGGGCCATCATCAGGCCGATCAGCGTCGACTTGCCCGAGCCGGTCGGCCCGAGAACCAGCGTGTGCCCCACGTCCGAGACGTGCAGGTTGAGCCGAAACGGGGTGGACCCGGAGGTGTTCGCGTAGAGCAGCGCCGGGCTCCCCTGCGCGTAGTACGGGCAGGGGTTCTCCTCAAGGCCCGGCCAGACGCTCGTCGTCGGAATCAGGTCGGCGAAGTTGAGCGTGTGGATCAGCGGCCGCCGGACATTCCGATACCCGTGTCCAGGAATGGACCCGAGGTACGCCTCGAGGGCGTTCACGTCCTCCACGCGCGCGGCGAAGCCGTGGTGCTGGAGGCTCCGGCACACCTGCCGTGAAGCGGCCTCCAGCGCCTCGGGATCCTCGTCGAGCAGCGAGATGACGCTCGTGTAGTAGCCGAAGCGCACCATTCCTGAGGCCGCCTCTTCCACCGCGTCGTCGGCGTCCTCGGCCATCGCTACGGCATCGCGGTTGCCGAACGTAGACTCGCCCAGGTTCAGGGCCTGCTTGACCAGGCCGGAGAGGCCCTGGCGCTTCTGGAACCAGTTTCGGCGGACCACCTTGAGGCGAGCCTCAGCCGTGTCGGGGTCGAGCGGGATGAACCGGTTCGACCAGCGGTACTCGACCGGGAGGCGGTTCAGGAAATCCAGGATCCCGGGGAAGGAATCGGCCGGGAAGCCTGCGACGGAGATCGGTCGCACATGCCGATCTCCGACGCGAGGCCGGAAGCCCCCGACGAGGTCCTGACTTCCGAGCAAGGCGTCGAGATACATCGGTGCCGGCGGAATCCGTACCGGCTGAGAGAGGCCCGTAACGCAGAGGTGGAGGAAACTCAGAAGATCTTCCGAGTCCATCCGACTCACCGAGAGTCGGTCGGCCAAGGCGTCCTCGAGCTCTACCAGGTGCCTCTGGAAGGAGCGCAGGACCGCTTCGTATCCCGCCGCATCGTGTGCCTCCCCTTCCACGAACCACCCGCCGAGGCGAGCCTGCACATCGCGCGGAGGCAGGTAGGTCACCGTGAGCGCGTACACACTCTCGTAGGTGCTGCGACCCGCGAGGTATTGGAGGCGGCGCTCCTGGTCGATGAGAGCGGTCGTCGGATCGGAGAAGGCGCCCGGCGGCGGGTAGGCCCCGGCCGGCCTCCGGACGGCGTCGGCCTGGAGCATCCAGCCATTGCCCAGCCCGACCAGCGCGCCGTTCACCTGCGAGGAGAGGATCGCCAGCTCCTCGTGGCCCGCGGCCTCCATGTCGGGCCCGGAGTACCACCATCCCGCCAGGAGGGCCCCGTCCTTGTTGAGGACCACTCCCTCCTCGACCAGGGCGGCGAAGTTCAGGAGATCCGGCAGCCCAAGGGCGCGGGCGCGGTGCTCACGAAGCACGCCGCTACTCCGAGACAGTCACGGAGGGCTGCACGAGCGGCGCCCTCCGAAGAGGAAGCGGTGCCGCCGCGTAGTACGTGGCCAATCGCACGTGCCGCACGTACACCCGTCGGATGTCGGGGTCGCGCTTCGTCAGGAGGACCAGGCCCCAGTGGCCGATGACGAGCAGCGAAGCCGAGACGGAGAACGTGTACCAGGAGAGGCCGATCCCCAGAAGCAAGGCCACGACCACAACGCCGTTAGCGAGCACAAGCTCCCGATCGGCTCCCGCAAGGAGCACGGGGCGCGTGAGCGCCCTGTGAACGGGGATTGTCCGCGGCCGATCGAGCGCAGCGCCGCTGCGGGAGCGCTCTTCCATCAGAAGGTCGCTCCAACGAACCCGAGGCTCGTAAGAACCGTGAGGGCGCCGAGGGCGATGGCCGCGCCGAAGGCGATCCCGAACACCCGCCGGAAGGCGCCGCCGGACTCGCCGAACGCGAACAGCAGGCCCGTGATGACCACGGCCACCGTGACCAGGATCCGCGCCACGGTGCCCTGCAGGTTGTCGAGGAGCGTCTGGAGCGGAGCATCCCACGGCATCGACGGTCCCGACGGCGTCGCGTGGGCGACCTCCGGGGCTACAAGAACCGCGACAGCTCCCAGCGCTCCGACCATCACGAATGTTCTGATCCGGCGCCCTTCACGACGCGACGAGGGAGCCACCGGCCCCGTACCTGTATTCATTCCTGCCTCCTCAGCCTTCCGCGGCAATGCGCGACAGGCGGTAGCCTTGGCCGGGCTCGTAGCCCTCCACGCGGAGGAGCTCTTCTACCCGGCGCCCGCCGTTGTGGCGGGCGATCGACACGATCAGATCCACGGAGTCGGCGATCAGCTGGGGCTGCGACGGAACGCCGGCCTCTTGCACGAGCTGGTCAATACGGGAGAGGGCTGCCCCCGCGCTGTTTGCATGGACTGTGGTCAACCCCCCCGGATGACCGGTATTCCACGCCTTGAGCAGCGCGAGGGCCTCCCTCCCCCGTATTTCCCCAATCACGATGCGGTCGGGCCGCAGGCGCATCGTGGCCCGCACCAGCCGCGTGAGATCTATGTCGTCGGTCGTTCTGAGCTGGACGTGATTGGCGGCCGAGCACTGGAGCTCGACCGTGTCCTCGAGGATCACGAAGCGCTCGGAGGGCCCCGCCATCTCTACCGCCTCTCGCAGGAGCGCATTGGCGAGCGTGGTCTTCCCGGATCCCGTGCCACCGCAGATAACGAGGTTCTCGCGGCGACCGAGCGCCTCGCGGAGAGCCTCTCGACCCTGGGGTTCCAAGATGCCCTGGCCCACGTACTCATCGAGCGTGTGGACCCGAATCGCGCGCTTCCGGATCGCGAAGAGAGGCCCGGACGAGATCGGCGGGACCACACCGTGAAAGCGGCTCCCGTCGAACGGGAGCTCGACCTCGAGCAGAGGCCTCCCCTCGTTGATCTCCGCATCCGCGAGCGCGGCCACCGTGCCGAGCAGGTTCTCGGCCTGGGAGCGGCTCATGGTGCCGTCGAGCTGAGCGACACCAGACACCAGGCGCTCGACCCACAGCTCGCCGTCGGCGTTCAGCATCACCTCGACGACAGCCGGGTCTGCGAGAGCGGCGAGCACGTCACTCCCGAGCTCGCGCCGGAGCTTGTCGCGGAGACGCCTATCCCGTTGCTGGAGGTCGATTGCTGAGGGGCTCATGGGGAGCCCCGAGCAAGAGCAATGAGCGTGCCAGCAGTCGCCGCATGGCTCTCAGATCGGTTTCGTCGCGCGAATGCCGCCGGTAAGCATCCAGAATCACGCGGATTTTGGAGGCCACGACGGGCTGCTTAGGCGGCCGTGCGGCACCGGCATAGTCTGACTCGGAAGAGGGATCTGGCGGACCTCCGACAACCAGCGGGAGCCAGACTCACTTTATACCCAGAATCCAGCCTTCCACGTGCGCGACATTCCGCTCGACCGGAGATAGCGGGGGATCCAGATAGCTTGCCAGGCTCCCGTTCGGATCGGCTTCGCGGAGCCACGCAGCAACCGAATACGCGTCGTGCTGGTCCCCCGTGCGGTCCTCCCGGGGGAAACCGCGGCTCCAGAGCGACGGATAGACCTCCACGATCGCCGACGAGCCGGGTGGAATCGCCCAGCCGTCGAACGGCCAGAAGTGCACCCGCTCGCCAGCCTGTTGGCGCAGGTATCGGAGCCATGGAAGACCCGAATGCGTCGACTTCGCGACCGAGCCCTGCACGTCGAAGTGGAACACGGACTTCGCGGAACCGGCCCGCTCCTCCGTGAGGCGCCTCCATCGCGTGTTGCCCAACCGCTTTGCACCGTGTCCCTCAGCGCCGTTTCGGACGAAGTCCACGTAGACGTGATCCCCGTCCGTCGGCCAGTGGTGCTGGAAATCGTCCAGGAACCCGGGCCAGTCGTGCGCGAGGCCGTGCGTTTCGAAGTAGCGCAGAGGAAATGAGAAACCGTGGTCCATGCCGATGAGCGTCGGTTCGTCCTGACGGAGTCTTTCCGACAGCCACTCCGCGACGCCGCGCCGTGTCCAGTACTTGCGCGGGCTCGGCGGGGGCCGGACCTCCGCGGGCACGGATCCCCGCTCAGCCATGAAGGTCCGCAGCCCAGGTAGGCTCGACGTGGGCGTCTTCGCGCCGGAGTAGTCGATACCCACATAGCGTTCGAACGCCGGGGCCGCGCCCGAACTCATCCGTCCATCTCGAGGTCATCCAGGAACTCCGACGCTGGATCAACACCCGTCACCAGCAGGTGGTCGCGAGCGCGGGTGCACGCCACGTACAGGAGGTGGCGCTCGGTCTGGTAGACATCTTCCAGGTCCGACTCGTCCGCTACGCCTTCGATTCGCGCCTGTAGCGGCACGACCTCGTCGTCACACGCCATGACCGCGACAGCCTTGAACTCGAGCCCCTTCGCCAGGTGCATCGTCGCAATCGAGAGCTTCCCGTGTGTTGTCTCCATCCGCTCCCCGACCACGTGCGATGGCACGTCGGCAATGTCGACGGCGGCCTGGGCCCGCGGGAGTTCCGCGTCCGAGCGTACGAAGACGGCGATCTCGTGCGGCTCGATCCCCTCGTCCATCCACTCGTGAAGGCGCCGGGCAACGGCGGCCCGCTCCTGGTCGGCGGAGTCCAGGACCTCGACGCTGGGCGCCGGACCGTTGAAGACGGAGACGGTGCCTCGGCGATCTTCCAGGTTGCCGTCGACGTCCGAAAGGGCCGGGCCGAGCAGCCGGTCTGCCTGCATCCGGATCTGATGCGATGTCCTGTAGTTGATCCGCAGGGTCGTTGCCCGCCCCCGCACCTCAACGCCGAGTGCCTTCCACGAGAACGGCTGGCGGAAGATGCGTTGGCCCAGATCGCCGGCGAAGAAGAGGCCGTCCGGCCGACCGCCCCCGAGCGCGGCCAGGAAGCGCAGCTCCGCGACTCCGACGTCCTGCGCCTCGTCAACCACGGTGAAGTCGAAGGGCGGGTGCTTCGCGTTGCCCACGTGCTCCGCCAGCCGCCGGAAGACCCCCGACTCAGTCAAGAGCCCGCGATCATCGAGGACAGCCCGCACTCGCGCGAAGACCGACCAGAGCACCGCACGCTGTGTCTCGGCCAACCGGGTCTTCCGTCCCAGCCGCCGGACGTCCCGATAGTCCTCCCAGTCTCCCAGCTGCCAGGCGTCGACCACGTCCGCCCATTCCGTCCACAGGAAGTGAGCACTGAATCGGTGATTCTCCACGCCCTCGGCGGCCTCGCGGAGGAGCTCCTTCACCTGCTCCTCCGTCGCCAGATCGGTCTGTCCGAAGTTGGCTTCATGGAGCCTGATTGCGATGCCACTCAAGGAGTGGACTTCCAGACGTTCCGCCAGCCTCGGCTCGTTGCCGATCAACCGCTTGAGGCGGCCGCGCAGCGCATTGGCCAGGGTCTCCGAGAAGGTCGTGAGGAGAACTCGCGCTTCGGGATGTGTCCGCGCCAGATGAACTGCGCGGTGCAGGGCCACGATCGTCTTGCCCGTGCCCGCAGAGCCAGACACCCTCGCGGGCCCTGAATACGTTCGCTCGACGAGCTCCCGCTGAGCGGGATGCAGGAAGACGGTCCATTTCTCCCAGGGGTAGTCGAGCGCCCGCTCGAGCTCCTCCGCATTCGCCATGACCCGGAAGCGCCGCTGCGCATCCGGATGCGCGAAGGGGTCCGCCTCCGCGCTCGCGTGAACCGGCGGCGCCGGCGTGCTTCCCGTCGCCAGCTCGAGGAGCGCTTCGGCCGCCTCTCCCGGGAGGTGGTCCGCCAGCTCGAGAACCGTGTCCTCGGTGGCTCGCCGGACCTCTTCGAGCCACTCCGGCGGTACCCCGTATCCCAGGAGATCGTCCTCCGGAACGCCGTCGAAGAGCATCGGCTTCGGCGCTGCGGGCGCCTCGACGTACCGCGGGACCTCGATCTCCCTGACGGTCTCCCTCATCTCGACCAGCTGCGCCGCACCCGTCCTCGGATGCCTCTCCAGCTTGCGCCGCTCAGCCCAGCGGTAGGCCGCGTCGTGATGGTCGACGTAGCAGAGAAGCAAGCTGCCCGCGGTCTTGTGGACGATCAGCCGGATGTCCCTTCCCACTCGAACGGACCAGAAATCCTTGTCCTTGGCTCGGTCGAGCTTGTGGAACTTCATCCCCGGGCTCGCGGGGTTGAGTTGAAGATCGAAGGCGGTCGTCTTGACCGCCTTCTGCTCCTCGCCCGTGAGCTTCCCGAGACTGTCCGTGAAGGTGTCGGCGATCCGGAACTCCACCTCAAACCTCCACGGCGATGGGTACGCCAATCTGGTTGGCCACCTCGGTGTAGAGATCGACACTCACCTCCGGTGCACGGATGCTGACGACCAAGGCGTACCGTGCGGCCTGCTCGTATCGCTCGAGCCGCGGACGGGTCTTCCACCAACCCAACGCGGGATAAACGGCGATGCTCCCGCGGCTTGCGAGATCCGCGGCGGTTCCCCGCCAGATGTCGCTGTGAAGCGAGCCGCGGTGGCGCGTCTGCTTCCCGATCAGCCAGAGCGGGTCGTCACCGCTCCGATGGGTTCCTTCTTCCTCGTCCCGCGCAGCCGCGTTGATCCGGCTCCGGAACGCGTCTAGCGATTCGTGCGCACGTCTGACGTCGAAGCGGAGACCGTGAGACTCGTAGCGATACCGCGATCGAATTCCCCGCTGGGAAGGGTTGGGCTCGATGAAGTAGGACAACGTGACCCGCAGCTCGACCTGCGCCTCCCCCAGGCCTTCCAGTACATCGCGGGGCCAAGGTAGATCGTGCAGATGCATGTCCCGAAGCGTGGGATCCTTCGATCCTTCCCGCTTGAAAGGATGGAGCTTCTCCTCCACCACCATCGTCAGCGAGTTCGAAACACTCCAGAGCGCCCGATCGAGCTCGGGAACCCCGAACCCGCACCGCCGAAGCAGCCGCAGGTAGTCCTGCTTCGAAGGGTCTCCGCTTGCCGGCAGGAACGCGCCCTTCATGGCATCCGTCCACTCCGCCGAATGCACGATCAGCGCGCGGACCGTCTCCGGCCACAGATCGGGGTAGACGGCCATCACCTGGGCCGCCATTCGCGAGCCCAGGGCGGTCGCCGCGCTGGTGGCGTTCGTCGTTGTGAGCAGCCGATCGGCCGGGCGGTAGTGCGTCGTCAGCAGGCTGAGACTCGGCATCCATACTGCGCTGAGCGCATCCTTCGCGGCATTCCCGCCTTCGAGGAGGACGTCGGGCTTCAACGGCCATTGGGGCTGCCAGGTCAGCGAGGTCGTGCTGAAGGGGCTCAACCCTCCCATGGGAGCGATGGGCGCGTATGCGCTCGCATCGGATTCGGAGATCTGAACGAGATCCGTGCACGCCCCCACGGTGAGCGCATTCCACGCCTGGGCGGGGTCATGGATCCCGTCCGTCTCGTTGCTTGCGGGCGATTCACTCCAGGCGTTCGAATCCTTGATGTTGCCAGCCGACACGACGAGAAGACGCGGGTTCGCGGCATAGCCATCGACGTCGGAAGCCAATGAATCGACAGCCGCGGACCAGGCCGACGGCCGCCCTCGGTCGCGATTGTCCCGGGCCGTGATAGCCATCCCGAACACTCGCTGCCGGGTAGGCGCCGTCACCTCGGGCCGGGCCACCGCTTGGACCGTCAGATGGCCATGATGATGGGGATCGTCTCCGCCAGCCCCATCCGTCGGCACGAGCTTGACGGATTCCAGGCGATGACCGAGCTCCACCGGACCGTTGCCGGCGAGCAGCTCCGTCAGATTCCCCGCGAGAGCCACTCCCGCCATCTCCGTCCCGTGGCCGTCTTCATCGTCGCGCCCCCAACCGGGCTCGACCGTGTGTAGATCACCGCCGTCGAGTGCGGGCGCGAGAAGTGGATGGCCACGATTCACGCCCGTGTCGAGCAGGCAGACGTGCGGCACCTCGTCGCCGTGGTTCGGGTAGGTCGTCCGCCTCAGCAAATCCTCGAGCCACTCTGCCTGATCCGCAGGCGGTAGCGAATCGAAGAACTCGGCCGTTTCCTTCGCGCGTCTCAGCTCCGCGATGCTGTTGAGCGTCAGCATCGAGCGCTCCATCTGCTCGAGCGTCGCGTAGGTCAAGAGCACCGTGCGTTCCGGAAACGCCAGATCTCCCGGTGCCAGGCGCATCTCCAGTGCTTCGGCCCGGTCGCGAAACGTATCCACCGTCGCCTGGCGGTTTCCCCGAACAGGGAGCCACACCTCCCACCAGAACGCCTCTTCATCAGGAGAGGGAAAGACTCCTGGATCATCGGTCCAGAGGGCCCGGAGGCCCGCTGCTCGAATCGCTCGAATGGCGTTAAGTAGTCGCTTGTGGTCCCGGGGACGCCCTATCTTGTCGCGCCTCTCCTCGAGATAGTCACGAACGAGGCCTTCGAAGTGTTCGAGCTTCCCGTCCGGCACGAAGACCGTGGCGTGGGTTCGATCGCCCTCGTGGCGGACGTTCAGGAGCTCGATGCCCGAGCGCTCGCGCGCCAAGCTCTCGAAGGCCAGCTCGATGTCGGGAAAGCTCTCGAACTCGACCTGGAGCCCGAGCCCTTCTTCGAGCCCCGCGGCCTGCTGGGCCTCCCGAGCAGCGGCCGCCTCCGTTCGAAGCGCCTCGAGCTGCCCGCGCAAGGCGCCACCGTGCCCGGCCCGATCGCGCTCCGGGACCGCCGGGCGTCCTCCGCCCTGCTGCGGAGATCGGTAGGCCTCCGCCTCGGTGACCCCCTCGAGGATGAAGTGCCGCTTCTTCTCGTCCGTCCCGTTGGCCATGCCGAGGCTGCGCCCCCTCCCCTACGCCTTCTTGCGCAGCCTCTCGGCAATCTTCTGGCGCTCCTCGAGCATCGCTCGGATCTCTGCTTCCCGGATCCGTTCACGGTCGTGGATCAGCGCGTCTTTCAGGACCTCGTCCGCGGCGCGCGTAACCTCGGCATAGCTCAGCCCCGCAGCAGCCTCAGCGAGGCGCGTCCACGAAACCCGCGTCACGGCCGTTCGAGCCAGGCGGGTGTTCAGGAGCCGCGCGGTCTGGGGAGGATCCGGAAGCTCATAGTGCAGAACGTCGTCGAAGCGGCGGAACAGCGCGGGGTCGAGGATCTCGGGGTGGTTCGTCGCGGCGAGAATGAGGCTGTGGGAACGGTCCTGTTCGATCATCTGCAGGAAGCTGTTCAGCACGCGACGAATCTCGCCCACATCGTTGCTGAGCCCACGCTGCGACCCGATGGCATCGAACTCGTCGAAGAAGTAGACGCCCCGAGTCTGGCCCGTAGCGTCGAAGATCTGCCTGAGCTTGGCCGCGGTCTCGCCCATGAACTTAGTGAGGAGCCCGTCGAGCCGCACCTGGAGCAGAGGAAGGCCGAGCTCCCCGGCGAGCACCGAAGCCGTCATTGTCTTGCCCGTGCCCGGAGGCCCCACCAGCAGGAGCTTGCGCCGTGGCGAGAGGCCGTGTTCAGCGATGCGCCCGGCGTGACGCTGCTCGCGAATGACGCGCTGGATCTGCGACGCGAGCGCGGCACTGAGGATCATCTCTCCCAGCCGGGCCTTCGGGTAGGAGGCCTCCAGCAGGCTCGCGAGCTCGCCGCGCGGACGACTGATCGGCACCGGCGGCGCCGCGACGCGGCGGCTCTTGGCCTCGTCCACGAGCGTCCGCAACTCCTCCGCCAGCTTGCCGTGGCCTAGCTTGGCCTCGTGAGCCGCCACCTGCATGGCGACCGAGAAGAAGCGCTCGTCATCGCCCTCCAAGTGCGACTTGAGCAACGCCTTGAGCTGCTCGGCACTAGCCATCGGATCGCTCCAGTTGCCGCGTGGCTCCTCTCATACGCGGAACACCTTCATGACCTCGTCCCCCAGGTGATTGATCACCTTGACGGCGATGCGGCCCGATTTCGGCCGTTCGAAGGGCCGCGAGGTATCACTGTTGAGCGTCGACCAGGCTTCCTCATCGATCTCGGCCTTGAGGGTGGTCTTGAGCGCCTTGTAGGGGTCGTTGGCTCCCAGGAAGTAGGCGTGGCGCACGAAGAAGCTCTCTTCGTTGTAGTCGGTGTCGATGAACCAGCAAGCGATCCCCTCGGCGCCATCACTGCGAACCTCGCCGGTGTTCGGGTGGAAGACGTCGACCCCGTTGATCCTCATCTGAAGCTGGCTGCCCTCGCCTCCTCCGCCCTCGACCGGGAGGATCTCGATATCGGGTTCGCCGAAGATGACGAAGAGGTTCCCCTTGCCCGTGTTCTTGAGATCGTCGGCCATGTGGAGATCGGCGTTCATGTGCGCCTTGAGAACCGGGATGCGACCCAGCTTCTGGAACTCGGACGCATGGGCCTCGTAGTTGAACGCGCACGCGATCAGCACATCGAAGTCCGCGTCGGCCGCCTCGCGCGCGGCGGACACGAGATCGGGGCGTGAGACTGTGCCGAACTCGGGGCCGATGAAGATCGCGGCACGCTTCTCCGACCCAGAATCGCCCTCGCCCTCCACATACCGCCCGTCCGCGCACACAAGGTCGCCCGGCCAGACCGCGATGGACGAGAACTCGATCTTGTCTTCCTTGTGCGCTTGCTGGACGCCGGACGTCTTCAGGTGCTCCAGGATCATCGTCGCGAAGTCCTGCTTCTCGCCGTAGCCGAGCTTCGCCTCGGCAACTCCGTCGATCAGCTCGTCGTTCTCGTCGACGCCGAGCACCCGATGAGGGGAGAGACTCTCCACCGTAAAGGGCCCCGCCACGCGGACCTTGCGCTTGTCCTCGTAGGGCTTGTCGTAGAGGAACTCGAAGTCGGCCTTGGCGGCGATGGATGCGTCGATCTCCCGCTGGCGAGCGATCCGACTTTCCCACCAGTCCGCATGCAGCTTCTTGGCATCCTCCGGCCAGTCGTCGTCCGCCTCGCGCGGCAGCTCCCAATCCTCCCACGCCGTCCCAAGCGCCTGGTTCAGCTGTTCGCACAGCGGCTCGAGTTTCGCCTGGTAGCGCTCCCAGATGACGTCGATCTCGGCGTTGTTGGCGATGGATTTCAGCGTGATGTGAGGCACGCGCTCGCAGACAAAGCCGTGGCGGATGTTGCCGTGCGTGAATGCCTGACTCGGCGCAGTGCGGGTGACTTCGGCTTCCTTATGCTGACCCTCTGGCGAGTCAGCTAGCAGATAGTACGGGTAGCGTGCGCCCATGATCCGAGCGCGCGCCAGCGCGAGAGCCACGCGCGACGTGTCGATCGTGATCCAGCGTCGACCCCACTGCTCGGCGACATGTACGGTCGTCCCAGAGCCGCAGGTTGGGTCCAGAACCAGATCGCCGGGATCAGTCGCCATCAGAATGCACCGCTCAACGACCGAACGGTTCGTCTGGACGACGTACACTTTGGGATCCGCGAACCCAGAGGTCGTCGTGTCGACCCAGAGATTCGAATACGGAAAAATGCTGAAATCGTCCAAGAAGCGCACATACCGGAGCGTGTTTCCCATGAAGATCATCCGCTTCGCGGACGCTATGCGCCTCAGGCCGTTCGCGTCTGTCTTGAAAGTGCCTTTTCGTACAACAAACGGTTTCCCCTCGTAGGAGAATTCGCGAACGTCATCGCCCTGTGCCGGCCTCTGGCTCGTGATGTTGTCGTGGGCGAAGATTCTCAGGGATTCGGCATCGACGCCGCGCTCTTCCCACTGAGACAGAGTCCGACGCATTCCCTTGTCGTCTTCGCCCAGCGAATACTGAGTTGCACCTGCGCCGCCCGGTTCCTTCAGTTGGAAGAGCGGTCGATACTTGTGGGTAGAGGATTTTCTGAACCACAGCAAAAAGTCGAAGACCCCGGACAGCGCCTCTGAGGACGTGGACGACGTCTTCTGAAATACGATCTCCGAAACAAAGTTCTCCTTTCCAAACACCTCCTCCATCACGTCCCGGACCCGATGGACGTTTTCGTCTCCGATCTGCACGAAGATCGAGCCAGATTCCGTTAGCAGATCGCGAGCGACGGTAAGACGGTCTCGCAGGTAGGTAAGGTACGAATGGATTCCATCTCGCCAGGTGTCGCGGAAGGCCTTTACCTGCTCAGGCTCCCGCGTGATGTGCTCCGCGTTGCCGTCCTTCACGTCGCGGCTCGTGGTCGACCACTGGAAGTTGGAGTTGAACTTGATGCCGTAGGGCGGGTCGAGATAGATGCACTGCACCTGTCCGCGCAACCCCTCGCGCTCGGCCAACGACGCCATCACCTGCAGGCTGTCGCCGAGGATCATGCGATTCGACCAGTTCGCGTCGTGCTGGTAGAACTCTGTCTTCGCGCCTTCATCCGGCAGTCCGTTGAAGTCCGCAAAGAGGTCCGCCTGGAATCCCGGCTCGCAGGCCGCCTTCTCGGCCTCGGAACGCTCACTGCGACGCAGCAGGTCGTCGATCAAGACCTTGGGGTGGACCTTCTCCTGGATGAAGAGCGGCGGCGCCTGCACGACGAGGTCCGACCAGTCCTGCTGGTCCTTGCCCCGCCAGACGAGCTGCGGATCGAGGTCGCGATTGCGTCGCTGGTAGGCAACCTGGACAGGGCTCTGGTCATCCTTCTCCAGCATGGCCTGGTACTCGGCCGTGGGGATGTTCTTCCGCGACGCCTCCTCGTGGGTGAGCGTCTCGACCTGCTTCGGCGTCTTCGTGCCGCGCTTGGTCTTCGCGCTCACGCTCTTCTTGCCAGCCTTCGTGCGTCTAGCCGCCATGGGTCAGCCCTGCCCCTCGGTGACGCCGTCGATCATTTTCGCGAACTCGCCTTCGACCTTGGCCTCGAAGTCCGCCTCGATCTGGTAGACCTCGGTAAACTCGGCGAAGGCCCAGCGACCATACGCCTCCAGGTGGTTCACGCCGGGCACCCAGTAGGTGTCCATGGTCGCCTTCTTCTCCTTGGCGTCCTCGCGCCGGTAGCCCTTGATCTCGACGATGAGATGCAGGAGGTCGTCTTCTCCCCGGCCGTCGTCCACGAGCGCGATGAAATCGGGCAGGTACTTCCGAGCCTCTGAGCCGTACCGGTACGGAACCTCCAGGCCCATGTTGTGGTTCTTCACGTAGGCGCGGACTCGCGGGTGAGACTCCGCGACGCGGCAGAACTCCGCTTCCCAGTCGCTGTCGCAGACCACCCAGTTGACGTGACAGCGGCGCGGATCCGTTTCCCAGCGTGTCTTCTTCGACGTGGTGAAGTTGACGTGGATCGTCGAGCCGGTGGGGTTGTAGGGATCCAGTACCGCCTTGATGGGGCTCTCACCGACGAGCTGGCTGACGATGCCCCGGGTGATGCGCTCGCAGGCCATGTCCGCGAGCTCCTGGTACATCAGCTGGGCCGGATAAGTCCCGCCCTTGCAGACGAGGTGGCCGTCGAGCCACTGGCGCGTGATCCGCTTGAGCTGGCCGAACAGGTGGAGCTTCGGATCCTCCCCAGGGTCGCGCCACTTGGTCTCGAGCAGCCTCTTCGTCAGGTGGAAGAGCAGCGTCGAGCGGCGCAGGTCCTCAAGGTGTTCGAGGCTCAGGTTCACCCCCTCTCCGATGATGCCCTCGTTGCGAGTGATCGACGGTCCCACGATGTCGGGCGTGAGCTCCAGCGTCGAGTCGTCGTCGAACCTGGCCGAGAGCCGCTCCGCCGGGAGCTCGACGCGGTAGCCCTCCACGCGCGGGAAGCGGATCGCACACTCGTCCCGCTCGGGGGTGATCGCCTTCACCTGAACGGTCTCCCGCGGCGGCTGGGGCGGTGCGACGACGGGCTTGGCCGTGAAGTCGAACGGGATGCCGAGCACGTCGGCGTACTCGACGTTGAAGAGGCCGTCATCGTTCAAGTCGTAAGACTGCCGGCGCAGCGCGCGACCGATCACCTGCTCGCACAGGAGCTGGGTTCCGAAGGCGCGCACGCCGAGCACGTGGGTGACCGTGTTCGCATCCCAGCCCTCGGTCAACATCGACACGGACACCACACAGCGCGTCGAGCCTCCGAGTCGCCCCGGCTTGCCCACGGTGTTCATGACCTCGCGGAGCAGATCCTGGTCGGAGAGGTTCTCGGCCTGCCGTTGGTCGCCGGTCCGCTCGACGATTTCTCGGCGGAAGCGATCAATCTCGTCAGCGGCCATATTGCGGAAGTTCTTGTCGAGCGCCTCCCCGGATTCGAGCTGCTCGCTGTCGATGAGGAGGGTCCGGGGGCGCCCGAGCTGGTTCCCGTGGTCGTCGAAGTTTCGGAAGAGGGGCAGCCGACCGTTCTCCAGGGTTGTGGAGCCGTCCTCGTTCTCGCGGTGGAAGCCGGAGATGTAGTCGTAGACCAGCTTCGAGGTCGAGGTGTTGTTGCAAACGACGATGAAGCAAGGCGGAACCTCGATGCCCGCCTCCTGCCACAGATCGAAGGTCTTGGCGTAGTGTCCATAAAGCGCTTCCAGCGCGGTCTGGAGCTCGACGGGGATGCTGAGCGGATCGAGCTTCGAAGCCTTGCCACGGCCCTTCTTGGGCATCCTCTTGCCGATGTGCTCCCAGAGGTTGCGGAACTTCGGCATGTCGCCGCCGGGAATGTTGTCGGCGACGGGAACACGGGGAAGCTTCACGATGCCGCACTCGATGGCGTCCATGAGCGAGAAGTCGCACATGGTCCAAGGGAAGAGTGTGCCCTCCGCGTAGCCGGAGCCGCGCAGGAAGAAGGGAGTCGCCGAGAGGTCGACCACGCGATAGAGGCCGAGCTGCCGGTGGACCGTTTCGAGTCCGGAGATCCACACGCGGGCCGCTTCCTGGTTCTTCTCGGCCTCTTTCCGATCGTCCCCCTTCAGGTCGGGTTCGTCATCCTCGCCCGACTTCTCTCGATAACAGTGGTGCGCCTCGTCGTTGAGCGCCATGACGTTCTTCATGCCCATGAGATCGGGCATCACCCGCTGGAGCATCTGCCCCTCGGTCTCCAGCGTCTGGAGCTCCGGACCTCGGCCCTGGAGAAGAGACCGACCGCCCTTCGATAGATCCAGTGTCTCTCGGAGCTTGAAGGCGTGGTAGTTGGTGATGACGATCTTGGCTCGATCGAGATCGCCGAGCATGTCTCCGGGAACGAGCTCGCGGCTCTGGTAGTAACTGTCCGGGTCGTTCGGCTGGAGCACCCGGAGCCGGTCGCGAATCGTCAAGCCCGGGGTCACAATCAAAAACCCGCGTGTGAATTTCTTGCTGTTGGGTCGCCGAACGGCGTTGACCGTCTGCCACGCTATCAGCATGGCCATGACGGTGGTCTTTCCGGCGCCCGTCGCGAGCTTCAACGCCACCCGCGCGAGCCCCGGATTCGCCTGCTCGTTGGCCGCATCGAGGTGATCGAGAAAGCGCCGCCCCTCTTTGCCGGCGTTCGGAGCGACCTCCGTCAGCCAGATGGCAGTTTCCACGGCTTCGATCTGGCAGAAGAAGGGCCGGAGGTTGCTGAACCGATGGTGCCGCCAGTGCTTGAGAAGCCGGGCGGTTTCGGGGGTGACATGCCACTGGTTCGAGTCCGGCAGGGACCGCCACAGATCGACGCGGCGACGCAGGTCATTGATGATGGGCGTCGGGTCGTATTGCTGGTCGGGAGTTTCTAGCTGTTGCGCAGCCGAATCGAAGACCATTTGAGGCTGCGCCGGACCCTGCTTGCGTTTCTTCGGCTTGGGGATCGGCGTGATCAGAGCCACGGCCCGCCGCTTGTCGAGGATCTGATTGGTGGGCTGGCCGCTCGCATCCAGCTCCCAGTGACGAGCCGGATACTCGTACGGGGAGTTCAGGATCGGGTGCTCGAAGAATCGGTTGTCCACTGCTAGGCAGACTTCCCACCGGCCACGCTGGTGCGCTGCATCGGCAGCCGGACTTGGGCCAGCGACTTCTCGTCCCGCCTGGAGGCTTCGGTGGCCCTCTGGGCCTCCACCCACAACTCCAGGTCTTCTGGGCGAAACCGCCAAGCGCCCGCCACCTTGAAGCCAGGAAGGTCGCCCCTCTGAGCCAGCCGGTAGACGGTCTTCTCGTTGACGTTCAGGTACACGGCGACGTCGCGGACCGTCATCGCAGGATCTGTGTTCAAGTGGTCCACCAGGTGAGGGGAAGCTGGTCCAAGCCAGGCCACCGTACGCGAGATCTACCTCGCCAAGCAACGGAACCCGAATCCTAGCCCCGCGGGGAAACGGACGCGAGTCGGGATCTGGCATTCGCCCGTAGAGGCGACTTATTCAGGCTTCGCCAAATCAGCTGGCGGCCGCGGCCTCAGCGGTTGGCCTCGTCACCTCGCCCACTTCGAAGCGATAGATCACGGAGGCGTCCCCACAGTCCAGGCCCTCACAGATCTGGTCGAGCCGCCTTACTCGGTCCTTGAGATCGCGCGGGATGTCGCGTCGGGCTGCGAAGTTCCGTGCACAGAACCGGGATCCCGATGGCGCCCCATGAGTGATCGAGCGGAGGAGTTCGTGGAACTGAGCCTCGTTCATCCAGCAGCTCACGTCCGACAGGGACCACTTGATCGGCCCCCCGATACGACCTCGAGCAACGAAATCCCGCAGGTCTCCGCATTGGACCTCAAGCCGGTCGAGGGCCTTCCTCGCTTGCTCGAAGCCTCCCGGACAAAGGTATGGAGGCAGGGGACTGTCAGGCTCCAGGCCACAGTCGTAGACGAGCCTGAGGACGTAGCTCTCCCGCACGAGGTTCAGTGACGCGAAGTCGACCAAACGGCGAACCAGGTAGGTCCCGACGCTTCCGTCTGTCGACCGCAGGAAACTCGGATCCTGGGCGAGCGGGTAGATCACCAAGGGGTGGCAGAAGAGCCTCCACCAAACGAGGCCGCGATCTACACGATCTCGATGGGCGTCGAGAAGTGCTTGCTGTGCTTCTAGGGAGCTCGCTTGAAAGAACGGCTCTGCCCAGTTCATAAGGCCCAACGCTTTGAGCCCTCGCATGAAGCGGACAAGGGCGGTCTCTGTCCTGCCCGCCAAGAAGACTCCGGCGTCAATCAGCCCCCTGCGATTGTCCCAGTACCTCCGAGCGCTTCTGGAGAGCGATTGGCGAACCATCCGGTACTGGTCCAGCCGATCCGGCGCATCGCCTATACCAAGGAAGCCCTGGAAGTCCTCCAAGTCGAACGCATCCATCGCGGCCGCCTTGAGCTCCAAGTTGAAGACCTGGTCTGGGCGCCGGTCGATGGCGACGAGCCGCTTCGGGCCAGCCGTGAGCAGGCTCAGGGCACGACCGCCTCCCGCTGCGATCGCGACCACGGTGTCGTCACCCGTGATCTCGAGGGCTCTCAGCTCCGATCGCGTGTCCTCGTTATCAGCGCTGTAGAGCGGCCGGCGTCGGTACCCGTCCATCACGGCGCTGCAGACTCGTCACGAAGCCGCTCGACCAACCTGTACAGGTCTTCACCGGACCTTTCGAGCCTCATTGTCGCAAAGACGGAGTCTGCGATCTCGGGATCGTCCTCGATCTTTTCGAAAACGACCTCGGTGGAGGCCTCCCGCCCGCGTTGACGCACCCACATCCGGGCCGGCTTCAAGATGCCGTCTTCCTCCACGATCTCGGTTGCCACGAGCTCCAAGGATTTGATGGGCTCGCCCGAGCCGGCCTTGAACAGGTCGAGCCGCAGGAGAGCCAGGCGGTCTCGCTCCACGGTCGCGACCACCTTGGAGTACTGCGAGTCCGAGGGTGCACTTGCCTCCACCACGAACGCCCGTGTTCCTTGCTCGGTCGTATCCGGTAGTCGTCGCAGCTCGAACCGCCGCCAGTCATGGTGCTCCAGGTCCTCGAACGAGAGGTCGCTCCCGTAGAACGAATCACCCTTGTGGCCGGCCAGGACTCGGCGCGGTCGGCGCAGCTCCCGCTGGTAGATCCACGTATCGTTGCGGCCGTCATCCTCCTCGATGATGAGGAGGGTATTGCCGCGAAGATAGTCGGGCTCGGTGAAGCGCAGGAGCGTTCGACCGCGCGCGTCGATCTTCTTGTAGACGACGTCGAAGGATCGGTACGTGACACGGTCACCATGGCGATGGATCCGGAGAGTCACGCTTCGCACCGACGGGTAGTTGAACATCCGGTCGAAGGCCGTCTGGACGATCTGTAGCGGGGACGGCTCGACGGCATCCTCGAGGACATCCGGCTCGGCCGACGCGTTGCCCGAGAAGGCCAGAATGCCGACCAGTAACGCGACCGCCGGCCTCACCGCCGCCTGCGCCTCACCGCGTCGAGCCCGAGCCGCACGAAGCGGCTCCGCCACTCTCCCCGCGTCAGGCCGAGCTCCCGCCGCGCCGCTTCCTGGTTCCACCCGTGGCGCCTGTATGCATCCAGGATCTTCTGGGCCAGCAACTGGTCCTCCGGGCTCAGGTCCGGGTTCATGGCCACGATGGCTTCGATCAAGTCAACCCGTTCCAGTGGGCCGTCGCCATCCCGCCAGAGTATGACGTTCTCCAGGACCGCTCGGAGCTCCCGGACGTTGCCCTTCCAGGGGCAGTGGGCCAGCGCCGCCAGGAACCCTGGATCCAGCTTCGGAACTGGAACGCGCGCAGACTCAGCGATCTCGGAGAGGAGCATCTGTGCGATGGCCTCGACATCGCCCGTCCGGGCGCGAAGCGGAGGAAGGTGAATCGTGGCCCCGCGTAGCCGGTAGAAGAGATCCTCGCGGAACTCCCCGAGGCGAACCATCTCCGCCAAGTCGCGGTTCGTGGCTGCGACGATCCGCACATCCACCTTGCGCGCGGCCGAGCCGCCGACGGGTCGGATCTCCCGTGTTTCGAGGGCGCGGAGCAGCTTGACCTGAACCGGCAGTGGCGTGTCGCCGATCTCATCCAGGAAGAGCGTGCCTCCGCTCGCGGCCTCGAAGAGGCCGGGCCGGGAGGAGACGGCTCCGGTGAACGCTCCACGGGTGTGTCCGAAGAGCTCGCTCTCCAGCACGCCTTCGGAGAGCTCGGGTACGGATACCGAGACAAAGGAGTCGCGCCCACTTTCTTCGTGGATCGCCCGGGCCACCAACTCCTTGCCCGTGCCTGTCTCACCGTGGATCAGGACGGTGGTCGAGGTGGGAGCGAGCCGATGGATGGTCGCCCGCACGTGCCGCATGCCCGCCGAGGCGCCGATCAGGCGCTCGGCGCCGGCCCGGGGTGCATCGCGAGTGCCCCCGCTCCGGCGGCCCAGGGAATCCGCGATCGTGGGGAGGAGCTGGTCCGCGAGCCGGAAGGGGAACTCGAGGAAACGCACTGCTCCCTCGCGGCCCGCTTCGAACACAGCCTGGGCGTCAGCTCCCGCGCTGTAGAGGACGAAGGGCACCTCCAAGGTCTTTCGCACCGCTCGGAGCAGTGCGAGCCCATCCATCGGCCGCATGCGGTAGTCGCTGAGGATCAGATCTACCGGGCGAGCTCGCAGAGCTTCGAGCGCCTCGCGCCCGTCGGCAGCCGAGATGACGCTGTAGCCGGATGACTCCAGCGCGTCGCTCAGTTGCGAGCGCGTACCCTCGTGATCTTCAACCAACAGAATGGACGCTGTTGCTGTCATCGCCTTCCCCCGAACGAAACTGCGGCAACCGGATGCAGAAGGTTGTTCTGCCTGGCTTCGAAGCCACCTCGATCGTGCCCGCGTGCATCCGCACGATCTCGCGGCACAACGAGAGGCCGAGTCCGAATCCACTGGGCTCGAGACCAACGCCCGGCTGGAAGATCTCTTCCAGTTGATCGGGCGGGATGCCACGTCCCTCGTCTACGACTTCCAGGCGGACTCGGCTGCCTCGCTGCTTACCGTCCGCCTCCAGCGCGGTCCGAACGAGGATCGTCTGCCCAGGGCTCGTTGCCTTGACCGCGTTGTCGAGCAGGTTCTCGATCACCGAAAGCAAGCGGCTCGGGTCCCCAAGCATGGGAAGCCGAGCCA
>JAJDAR010000374.1 GCA_029261775.1 Deltaproteobacteria bacterium
GATGTCGATCGCCGGCGACTCCCGCATGTCGCTCACGTTGGACTTGTAGGCGACGCCCAGCATCAGGATCCGCGCACCGTTCACCGCAAGCCGGTCCTCGTTCAGGAGGTCGGCGCAGGTATCCGCCACGTGCTCCGGCATATGCCCGTTGATGTCGGTCGCCAGCTCGATGAAGCGCGCGTTGAAGATCAGCGACTTCATCTTCCAGGCGAGATAGGTCGGGTCGACGGGGATGCAATGGCCGCCCAGCCCCGGGCCCGGCAGGAACTTCATGAAGCCGTAGGGCTTGGTCGCCGCCGCGTCGATCACCTCCCACACGTCGAGGCCGAGCCGATCGCACATCAGCGCCACCTCGTTGGCGAGGCCGATGTTGATGGCGCGGAAGGTGTTCTCGAGGAGCTTCACCATCTCGGCGCTCTGGGTCGACGAGACCGGCACGACCCGATCGAAGATCGTCTCGTAGATCTTGACGCCCAGGTCCGTGCAGTACGGCGTCTCGCCGCCGACCACCTTCGGCACCGAGCGGACCGGCACCGCGCTGGCCGGGTCGATGCGCTCGGGGGCAAAGGCCAGGGCGAAGTCGGTGCCGCACTCGAGGCCGGTCTCCTCGAGCAACGGGATGAAGAGATCGTGGGTGGTGCCCGGGTAGGTCGTGCTGCCGAGGATCACGAGCTGGCCGCTGCGCAATCGCCGGCGGATCTCCTCGACCGCCCGCACCATGTGCGAAACGTCCGGGTCCTTGGTCTTGGTGAGCGGCGTGGGCACGCAGACGTTGATCACGTCCATCGACGAGAGCGCACCGAAATCGGTGGAGGCCGAGAGGCGGCCCGCCTCGACCTGGGCCACCACGTCGGCCGCGGACACGTCCTCGATGTAGCTGCCGCCGCCCTCCAGCATCTTGACCTTCTCGGCATCGAGCTCGAAGCCGGTCACCCGGAAGCCGGCCTTGGCGAACTCCATGGCCAGGGGCAGCCCGACGTAGCCCAGGCCGATCACGCCGATGCGCGCCTCCCGGGCATCGATCAATGCGCTCAGATTCTCGAGGCGGCTCATTCAGGGCTCCCGGGCCGGGGGGAGGAGGCGGCCCGTGCAGGGGGGATCAGCGGCTGCGGGCGGCTTCGTTGCGGAAGTAATCGGCAAAGTACACGTAGCCCGACCAGAAGGTGAGTGCCGTCGCCACCGCCAGGAGTGCCACTCCGATCTGATGATTCGGCAGCCCGAGCGTCCCCCGGGGGAACAGAAGGCACCCCACCGCGATGTTCTGGGCGAGGGTCTTGACCTTGCCACCCACCCCGGCGGCCACGACGTGGCCCCCCGCGGAAGCGATGCCACGCAGACCCGTCACCGCAAGCTCCCGGCTCACGATCACGACCACCAGCACCAGCGCCTCGTCGGGGATCCGGTCCATCACGAGCAGCACGATCAGGGCGGTCGCGATGGTGATCTTGTCGGCCAGCGGATCGAGCAGCTTCCCGATCTTGGTGACCTGCTGGCCTCGCCGCGCGGCCCATCCGTCGACGAGGTCGCCGAAGGCCGCGATCACGAAGAGCCAGGCGACGATCCGGGAGCTGACCGGATCGGGATACATCGGGAATGCGATCAGCACCGGAATCACGGCGAGCCGGACCACCGTGATCGTGTTGGGAACGTTCCAGAAGTATTCGCGGTCGGGCACCGGTTCGCTGGGCTCCGCCAGGGCGGCGCCGACCGGCGCCTTACCGAGGGAAGTCGCCATGGTAACGGCGATAGAACGAAAGGACCCGCTTCACGTAGGTCCGGGTCTCGTCGTACGGCGGGATGCCGCGATACTTGTCCACCGCCGTCGGCCCGGCGTTGTAGGCCGCCAGGGTGTGGGTCCAGCTTCCGTAGCGGTCGTGGAGGGTTCGCAGGTAGCGCGTTCCGCCCGCGATGTTCTCACCGGCGCGGAAGGGCTCCTCGACCCCCAGGCTTCGGGCCGTCGCCGGCATCAGCTGCATCAGGCCCATCGCGCCCTTCGGGGAAACGGCATTCCGGTCGAAGGCCGACTCGGCGTGGATCACCGCCTTCACGAGCGCCGGGGGGATGCCCGCCGCGCGGGAGTGGCGAGCGATCAGCGGATCGTAGGTGCCGATCGCGGCGGGCGGGCCCGAAGCGGGACCCGGCGAGAGAGACTTCGTGTGGGTCTTGCCCGATGAGACCCAGGTCAGGCCGCGAGGCTTGCGGACCTTCTTGAACCGGTCGTCGGGATTCACGTTCGTGAAGTGCACCACGCCTCGCGGGTCGACGTATCGGTAGATCCCCTCGGCCGCGGTGGCCTCCGGGAGGCTGGTGAGCGCCAGGCACAGGAGGAGGCCCGCGGCGCACCACGCACCGCCCCCCTCGGGGAACTTGTCCCCGATCCGACCCGGGAGATAGACTCGCCCCACGGCCTGCCTTATCGGAGCACCCCCGGTCGGGTCTTGAGCCCTGTCGAGCCTCCAGGAACCCCGCTCGGCGGCAAGGAGCGTGGCAGCCAGCCCTCCGTGACCCGAAATGACCCCTACGACTGCGACGTCCTCGTCCTCGGCAGCGGCATCGCCGGGCTGTTCTATGCCCTGCGGGTCGCGGAGCGGTCGCGGGTGGTGCTCGTCACCAAGAAGCAGGCCGCCCAGGCGGCCACCAACTTCGCCCAGGGGGGCATCGCCGCGGTCGTCTCCGGGGAGGACTCCGTCGAGGAGCACGTCCGGGACACCCTGGAGGCGGGCGCCGGGCTGTGCCGGGAGGAGGTCGTGCGCTTCGTGATCGAGCGCAGCTCGGATGCCATCGACTCGCTGCTGAAGCACGGCGTCGAGTTCGACCGGGCCGAGGATGGTGCCTTCTCGCTCGGACGCGAAGGCGGGCACAGCCGCCGGCGGGTCCTCCACCACCGGGACGCGACCGGCCGGGAGATCGAGCGGGCTCTGCTCGCCCGCGCCCGCGCCCATCCGAACGTGACCCTGCTCGAGGACCGCATGGCGGTCGACCTCCTGACCTCCCGCCGGGCCGGCCTGCCCGGGCCCAACCGGGCGCTGGGGGCCTACGTCCTCGACTCCGAGCAGGGGACGGTCGAGCGCTATCGCTCGCGGGTGACTTTTCTCGCGACCGGGGGCGCCGGCAAGGTCTACCTCTACACGAGCAATCCCGACATCGCCTCGGGAGACGGCATCGCCATGGCGTATCGCGCCGGCGCGAGCGTCGCGAACATGGAGTTCTTCCAGTTCCACCCCACCTGCCTCTATCACCCGCAGGCCAAATCGTTCCTGATCTCGGAGGCCGTGCGCGGTGAAGGCGGCATCCTGCGCAACGGCCTCGGCGACGCCTTCATGGAGGGCTACCACCCCCTGGCCGATCTGGCGCCACGCGACATCGTGGCTCGCTCGATCGACACCGAGCTGAAGCGCAGCGGCGACGAGTCCGCCTTCCTGGACATCACCCACCGCGACCCGGACTGGCTGCGAGACCGTTTCCCGACGATCCACGAGCGATGCCTGCAGTTCGGCATCGACCTGACCCGCGAGCCGATCCCGGTGGTGCCGGCCGCGCACTACTGCTGCGGAGGCGTCGTGACCGACCTGCACGCGGAGACCGACGTGCAGAACCTGTTCGCTGCGGGCGAGGTGACCTGCACCGGCCTGCACGGGGCCAACCGCCTGGCGTCCAACTCCCTCCTGGAGGGCGTCGTGTTCGCGGAGCAGGCGGCTCGCGAGACGCTCGCCCGCCTGCCGGACCTGCCGACGTCCAAGGTGGAGATCGATCCGTGGCAGGAGGGAGCAGCCACCGAGAGCTCCGAGGCCGTCGTCATCACGCAGAACTGGGACGAGATCCGTCGCTTCATGTGGAACTACGTCGGCATCGTGCGCAGCGACAAGCGCCTCGCCCGGGCCCGCCGCCGCATCGAGCTCCTGCAGGACGAGATCACCGAGTACTACTGGAACTTCAGGGTGACCCTTCCGCTCCTCGAGCTGCGCAACCTGGCGACGGTGGCGCAGCTCGTGATCGAGTGCGCCGCGCGCCGCAAGGAGAGCCGGGGCCTGCACTACACCCTCGACCATCCGGAGCGCGGCGACGACGGGGGCGCCTCCGACACCATCGTGCGTCACCCGGACGCCAGGGGCTGACCCCCCGCTGCGTCACCCGGACGCCAGGAGCCGAGAGCCACCGCTGCGTCACCCGGACGCCAGGAGCCAAGAGCCACCGCTGCGTCACCCGGACGCCAGAAGCCGAGAGCCTCCGCGGCGTCACCCGGACGCCAGAAGCCGAGAGCCTCCGCGGCGTCACCCGGACGCCAGAAGCCGAGAGCCTCCGCGGCGTCACC
>JAJDAR010000375.1 GCA_029261775.1 Deltaproteobacteria bacterium
GGCACCAGGTGAACCACGGGCAGGAGATCTACGTCGTCGGCCGGATCCTCGATGACGGCACGGTGAAGGGCGGCACGGGCTGGGGCGCCGAGTTCGCGAAGCTCTGCAACAAACCGCTCTTCGTGTTCGACCAGACGCGCGCCGGCTGGCATCGCTGGAGCGGAAGCGCGTGGCAGCCGGACAAGGAGCCCGTCATCACGCACACCGAGTTCACCGGAACGGGGACGCGGTTCGTCGAGGACAACGGGCGTCGCGCCATCGAGGAGCTCTTCGAGCGCTCCTTCGGATGAGACGGTGAGCGCGATCCGGCGGATCGAGGTCCGGGTCGGCGATCTGGTCTTCGACGCCGACGCGTCCGGAGACGAGCGGGATCCGCTGGTCCTGCTGCTGCACGGCTTCCCGCAGACCTCGCACGCCTGGCGAACCGAGCTGCCGGCCCTGTCGGATGCGGGTTGCTTCGCTCTCGCCCCGGACCAACGCGGCATCTCCCCGCGTGCGCGGCCGACCGAGATGCTCTCCTACCGCACCGAGCTGCTGCTCGACGATGCGCTGGCGATCGCCGACGCCTTCGGGCAGGAGCGCTTCCACCTGGTCGGTCACGACTGGGGCGGGCAGCTCGCCTGGCTGCTTGCGGCGCAGAAGCCCGCGCGGGTCCGGAGCCTGACGGTGCTGTCGCGCCCGCACCCGGCCGCCTTCGCGGCCGCCATGGCAGGCGATGCCGAGCAGCCGAAGCGCTCGGGCCACCATCGCGCCTTCCAGCGGGAGGACGCCGCGAACGGCCTGCTCGCCGATCGGGCACTTCGCCTCCGGAGCGTGCTGTCCGAGCAGGGTGTCGGCGAGGCGGACATCGAGGCCTACCTCTCGCGCCTGGGCAGCCGCGCCGCGCTGGACGCCGCGATCCACTGGTATCGGGCCGCCGTGCGCAGCGATCCGGCCCTGCTCGGCAGGAACGTTCCCGAGGTGTCGGTACCGACCCTCTACGTCTGGGGCGACGCCGATGCGACGGTGGGCCGACCGGCTGCCGAAGGCACGGCAGGATTCGTCACCGGTCCCTACGACTTCGTCGAGCTCCCCGGGGTGGGTCACTTCGTGACGGACCAGGCGCCGGGCCGAGTCACCGACGCCCTGCTCGCCCACATCCGGCAGAACTCGTAGCCCGGATCACATTCCCGACGGCGCCCACCGGGATCGGATGCCTTTTTCTTCGGATGCGAGTGCGGTCCGTGTCTGGGCTCACGCAAGTCGAGGCGCCTCGCCCCGATGTCTCCTCGAGGACGGATCGAGAGGGGAATCATGGGGAACCTGTTTCGTGGCCTTGCCACGGGCCTGCTGGCGGTATGTGTGCTCGCCATCACGGCCTGCGAAACGCGGCCGCTGCAGCTGATCATTCCGGATTTCGACGTGGCCAGCGTCGATGGTGTGGAGATCTGGCGCGTCGAGAGCACCGGACAGATCACAGCAGCCGGAAGCCTGGCCTTCGTGGGGATCCAGGCGATCGCCACCAACGGCGAGAACATGGAGGTGCTGGAGTATCAAGTGGTCTACCCGGGCGGCGGTGTGGTGGCCTCCTTCCATACGGAGCTGATCCGCGACGCGGTGAATCCGGACTCGGTGCGCGCCGTGTTCCAGTTCGATCCACAGGCGCAGCCCGGGTGGTATCGGGTCAGCACCTACAATGCCGCAGGCTCCTCCCCGCTGTCGGTCGACCAGAAGTACGTGATGTAGGCGGGCCGACCGCCCTCGGCTCCCGGGGCGCTACGCTCTGGTGATGGTCGGCGAGATCAACGAGCGACGCCGGGAGTGGCTCGAACGCCAGATCGCAGAGGCCCGCGAGCGCGGACTCTTCGACGATCTGGAGGGCCGTGGCGCGGCACTCCCGAACCTGGGCGAGGTCGAGGATCCCACCTGGTGGGGCAAGCAGCTGATCCGCCGGGAGAACCTCTCGGTCCTCCCTCCCGCGATCGAGATCCGGCGCAAGGTGGAGGCGACCCTCGCTTCGCTGCCCGATCTCGTCCGTGAGCAGGACGTGCGGGAAGCGCTGGAAGGCCTGAACGCCGAGATCCGCGCCTTGAACCGGTGCGCGGCCGCCGGGCCCCCGACGACTCAGGCCGTGCTGGACGTGGAGGCGCGGGTGGCGGCGTGGCGCGCCGACCGGGCCAGGGATCAGGGCGAGGACGAGGAGCCGGCGTGACCCGCCTCGAGTTCTTCTTCGACTGCGGCAGTCCCTGGACCTACCTGGCCTTCGACCAGATCGAAGACGTCGCGACCGAGGCCGGCGCCGAGCTCGTCTGGCGACCGATCCTGGTCGGCGGTGTGTTCAACGAGGTCAACCGCGAGGTCTACGAGGCGCGAGCCAACCCCAATCCGCGCCGCGCGCGCTACCACGCGAAGGACCTGCAGGACTGGGCCCGGCTCTACGGCCTCGAGATCGGCTGGCCCACGGTCTTTCCGGTGAACAGCGTCAAGGCGATGCGCGGTGCGCTGGTCGCCCAGGACGCGAGCTGCCTGCCCGCCTACGCGCGCGCCGTGTTCGAGTGCTACTGGGGCGCCGACGGCGACATCTCCCAGGACGACGTGATCGCCGACGTCGCTGCGGGGGTCGGCCTCGACCGGGCCGACTTCCTGGAGGGCATCTCCAAGCCGGCGATCAAGGAGCGGCTGCGTGCCAACACCCAGGAGCTGGTGGATCGCGGGGGCTTCGGGTCGCCCACGATCTTCGTCGCAGGGGACGACATGTTCTTCGGCAACGACCGGCTCCCCCTGGTCCGCGCCGCGCTCGCCCGCCATGTGTGATACCGCTGTCCGGGTGCTGCCCGGTCGCGTGCTCTTCGCCAAGAACTCCGATCGCGATCCCAACGAGGGCCAGCTGCTGGCCTGGCACCCGGCCGCGGACCACGAGGCGGGCCGACCGCTGCGCTGCACGCACGTCCGCATCCCGCAGGCCGCCCACACCCATGCGGTGCTGATCTCCCGCCCGTTCTGGATGTGGGGCGCCGAGATGGGCGCCAACGAGCACGGCCTGGTGATCGGCAACGAGGCGGTCTTCACCCGGCAACCGCTCGCGGACACGGGGCTGACCGGCATGGACCTGGTGCGCCTCGCGCTCGAGCGCACCGCGACGGCCCAAGAGGCCGTCGGCCTGATCGCATCCTTCCTGACCGAGCCGGGTCAGGGAGGTGGCTGTGGTCACGAGGACCGCAGCTTCAGCTACCACAACAGCTTCCTGATCGCGGATCCGGCCGGCGCCCACGTGCTCGAGACCGCCGGCAAGGAGTGGGCCAGCGAACGGGTGGAGGGCGCGCGCAGCATCTCGAACGGGCTCACGATCGAGCCCTTTGCCAGCCAGCATCGCGACTGGATCCGCACGAAGGCGGCGCGCGCGGCCGACCGACGCGCCTGCACCGAGGCCAGCGCTGCACGCGCGCAGGAACCCGGCGACCTGATGGCGCTGCTGCGCGATCACGAGGAGCACGGCATCGGTCCCGTCTATCACCGGTTGAACGGTGCGCTCGGCGCGCCCTGCGTGCATGCCGGCGGGCAGGTGGTGAACTCCCAGACCACCTCCTCCTGGGTGGCGGAGCTGACGCGCGAGGGCGCGCGGCACTGGGTCACCGGCACCGCCGCGCCTTGCACGTCCCTGTTCAAGCCGGTCCGGGTCGACGACCCCCTCGACCTCGGCCCGGAGCCGACGGACCAGGACGACTGCGACTCCTTGTGGTGGCGGCACGAGCGCCTGCATCGGGCCGTGATGAGGGATCCGGCGCGCCTCGCCCCGCTCTTCCGCGAGGAGCGTGACGCGACCGAGGCGGCCTGGCTCGCCCGCCCGCCAGAGCCCAAGGACGCGTTCGCCGAGGGAGACCGGCTGCTGCGCGCCTGGACCGAGCGCGTCGCGGCGGCCGCGCCGGCCGATCGGAGGCCGGGTTGGGTGCGTCGCTACTGGGCGGAGCGGGCCCGCCGGGCCGCGCCCGCCGGCGGTTGACAGACACGCAAGCTCCTGGAATTCTTCGCGATTCCCGTTCGCCGACCCGCCCCTGCGGCCGGCGGACCCCACCCCAGGACCCCAGGAGGGACCCATGAGCCAGCGCACGCCGAGCGATCCTCGCTGCGTCGCGGTCGTCGGGGCCACCGGGGCCGTCGGGGAGGTGGTGCTGCGGCTGCTGGCCGAGCGCAGCTTCCCGGTGGGCGAGCTCCGGGCCCTGGCGAGCGAACGCTCCGCCGGAACCACCGTGAGCTTTGCCGGAAGGGATGTCGAAGTCCAGGAGGCGAAGCCCGAGGCCTTCGACGGCGTCGACTTTGCGTTCTTCGCCGCGACCGGAAGCCTGTCCAAGGGCCTCGCGCCCGAGGTGGCCCGGCGTGGCGGAGTGGCGATCGACAAGTCGTCCACCTGGCGCCTGAACGACGAGGTTCCGCTCGTCGTGCCGGAGATCAACCCCGATGATCTCGACAAGCACAAGGGCATCGTCTCGTGCCCGAACTGCACCACGATCGGCTTCGTGATGGCGCTGGAGCCGATCCGACGGGTCGCGGGCGTGCGCTCGGTCGTCGTGACCACGCTCCAGGCGGTGAGCGGCTCCGGCAAGCCCGGTCTCGAAGAGCTCGCCCGGCAGAAGGCGGAGGTGGGACGAGGGGACGCTCCGGTTCCGGACTTCTACCCGACCCCGATCGTCGACAACGTCCTACCGCTCTGCGAGACCTTCCGCGACGACGGCTACTCCACCGAAGAGGTGAAGCTGCTGCACGAGACGCGCAAGATCCTCGCCGACGACGTGGACGTGAGCATGACCTGCGTCCGCGTGCCGGTGCCGGTCGGCCACTCGGCGACGATGCTCATCGAGACCGAGCGCCCCCTCACGCCCGAGGCGGCGCGCGCGGCCTTGGCCGCCTTCCCCGGCGTCGCGGTGGTCGACGACCCGGCCCACAACGGGTTCCCGACCGCACGGGACGTGGAGGGCCGGGACGAGGTCCTGGTCGGCCGGATCCGCAAGGATCTCGGCAGCGATCGCCTGTGGATCTGGCAGGTGTCGGACAATCTCCGCAAGGGCGCCGCCACCAACGCCATCCAGATCGCCGAGGAGATGGTACGCCGCGGGCTGAAGTAGCCCTCGGATGAGCGAAGGACCCCCCGCCGACGGGGCCCGCACGTCCCGGGTCGTCCTGCGCTACGCCGCCTTCCAGCTGCCCGGCTTCGCCGCGATGCTGCTCGGCGCGACGGTCGCCCACGAGTGGTTCGAGGTACCGGCGTGGATCGCGGCCTGTGCGGTGCTGCTGTGGATGCTGAAGGACGCTGTGATGTTCCCGTTCGTGCGGAGGGCCTACGAGCCGGGGGACGGTCGCACGCCCCGCGACGTGAACGGCGCCCTCGGCGTCGCCGACGAGACCCTCGATCCCAACGGCTACGTGCGGATCGGCAGCGAGCTCTGGCGGGCGCGAGGGCCGACGGGAGCCAGCATCGGGAAGGGCCAGACCGTCCGGGTGACGGGGGTGCGCGGCCTGACCGTGTCCGTCGAGCCCGAAGAGCCGGGAGACCGATAGATGAGCGGAAACGCCCTGCCCAAGCTGCTGCGGCTGCTGACCCTGGAGGAGCTCGACCGGGATCTCTTCCTCGGCGCGACGCCGCGCGGGGAGGGCCGTCTGTTCGGGGGCCTCGTGGCTGCGCAGGCTGCGATGGCGGCCATGCGTACGGTCGAGGCGCGCATGCTGCACTCGCTGCACGCCTACTTCCTGCGACCCGGCCATCACGACATCCCGATCCGCTTCGTCGTGCACCGGATCCGGGACGGCCGGACCTTCACCACCCGCCGGATCGTCGCCTATCAGGCGGGCGAGGCGATCTTCAGCCTGTCCTGCAGCTTCGCGCGACCCGAGGAGGGCATCTCGCATCAGGACGAGCCGCCCGAGGCACCCGGCCCCGACGGCCTGCCCGACTGGGAGGAGCTGCGTGCCAGGATGCTCGGCGGCCCCTCGGTCGTGCGCGAGCAGCCCGTCGAGGTCCGCGCCTGCGACCCCGACGACCCGGAGGGCAAGCCCCAGCCCGCCCGCAAACGGGTCTGGATCCGGGCGGCGGGCGACCTGCCCGACGACCCCGACATGCACCTCGCGCTGCTGGTCTACGCGACCGATCGCACCCTGCTCTCGACGGCGTCGCGGCCCCACGGACTGCCCTGGGGCAAGCGCTCGGTGGCGAGCCTGGATCACGCGGTCTGGATCCACCGTCCGCCGCGCCTGGACGACTGGATCCTCTATGCGTCCGAGAGCCCGGTCGCCCACGCCGCGCGAGGCCTGGTGCTCGGCGCGATGTACGACCGCGAGGGCCACCGGATCGCCTCCGTGGCCCAGGAGGGGCTGATCCGCGTTCCCCCTGGGAAGTGAACCTCCTGGCGGCGGGTCCCGTAGAGGGAGTACGCGCCCGCGGGAGGACGAACGCCATGGACCATTTCGAGAGCGACGAGCAGCCGACGGCCCTGACCGAGTGGCACCGGGGCTACGAGGAGGCACGGGGCGCCGGCGTCTGCGCAGGGCTCGCCGCGCACTTCGACATCCCGCTCACCCTGATCCGCGCCGGCTTCATCCTCGGGGCGTTGCTCGGGCCGTCGATCACGGTGGTCGTCGGAAGCTACCTGGCCCTGTGGTTCCTGATGCCGGAAGGCCCCGGCGAGGACTCGGGCCTCGACCGCGTGGCGGACGCCGTCACCCGCTTCAGCGGCGACGCCCGCGAGCGGCTCCATCAGTCCGACGTCGACTTCCGAGGGTGATCTCCTCGGAACCCCTCGGTGCGGAAGCCATGCGCTGGATGCGCCGTGCAGGGGTGCTCGCTGCCGGGCTGGTGCTGATCGGCCTCGGCATCCTGCTGCTGGTCTTGCCGGGGCCGGGCCTGCTCACGATCGCCGCGGGGCTCGGCCTGCTGTCGACGGAGTTCGAGAGGCTGGCCCGCTGGCGCCGCTCGCTCGTCCGCTGGGTGCGTCGCCTGCGCGCCGGGGATGCCGCGCCGCGCTGAGACCGGTGAACCGGTTCGCGCTCAGGCGCGCAGCCCGCCCAGGGCTTCGGCCAGCTTCTCGAAGGCGGCGAGATCGTCGTAGCGCCCGCCCTGCGCGAAGCGCGTGACGCCGAGCGCCTCGAGTTCCGCGAGCTGATCGCTGGCCCGCGCACGATCCTGCAGCGGAAGGCCACCGAGGGCGACCACCTCGAGAGGCTGCCGACCGGCTTGCTGCTCGAGCTCGCGCAGGCGCGCGATCAGCGGGCGGAGGGTGTCGGGGTCGCTACCCATCGGCATCCAGCCCTCCCCGTAGCGGACCGCGCGTGCGAGCGCGGCCTCTGATCCGCCCCCGACGAAGATCGGCGGCTTGGCGGGACGCGGGAGGAACAGGAACCGCTGGCCGTTCGCCTCGACCTCGTCGTTCGCGAAGCAGCGCTCCAGGAACGCGAGCGTCTCGTCGCTGATCCGGCCCCGCTTCGAGCGATCGACGCCCAGGGCCTCGAACTCGGGGCGCATCCAGCCGACCCCGACGCCCAGCTGCAGGCGCCCGGCGGAGAGCTCCTGGATCGTCGCGATGGCCTTGGCGGTCGGCAGCGGCGGCCGGTACGGCAGGTTCAGGATCGACGTGCCGAGACGGATCCGCTCGGTTCGAGCGGCGATCCAGGCCAGCGTCGAGAGGGGATCGAGATAGATCCCGCCCGATCCCTCGGCATCGTCCGGAGGGATCGCGACGTGATCGACCACCCAGACCTCGTCGAGCCCGGCCGCCTCCGCCGCCACCGCGCAGGCGCCGATCAGGTCCGGCTTCGCCGCCGGGCCCATCGTGCGTATCACCGCGCCCAGCTTCACGACAGCTTCCGGATCAGGCCCTCTGCGGCCTCGTCGACGAAGTGCAGCCAGTCCTCCTCGGTGCGCGCCGCGGGGACGAGCGTGAGCCGATCCACGCCGAGGTCCTGATAGCGCCGGGCGGTGTCGAGATCGCAGGCCGGCGGCGGCGAGACGCTGATCTCGAGCTCGCCGAGGCCGGCCGGCCGTTCGACCTGCGTGCGCGCCGCCTCGATGCCCGCGAGGCAACGCGCCACTCCGTCGGGATCCTGGAAGAAGCCGTACCACCCGTTGCCCCGTGACACGGCGCGCCGGAAGGCGGGCGGACTGTGGCCGCCGACCAGCAGCGGCGGATGCGGCTGCTGCGTCGGCCGCGGCTGCGCGTCGATCCCGGAGAAGCGCACGGTCGGGCCTTCGAAGCTCGGCTTCTCCTCCGTCCAGAGTGCCCGCAGCACGTCGAGGTACTCGTCGGTGCGAGCGCCTCGCGAGGCGAAGTCGGAGCCGATCGCCGCGAACTCGGGCTCCAGGTAGCCCGCGCCGATTCCGACGAGCAGCCGCCCCTGGGACACCACATCCACGCTGGCCAGCTCCTTGGCCAGTACGACCGGATTGCGTTGGGGCAGGATGATGATGCCGGTGCCGAGTTGCAGCCGCTCGGTCACGCCGGCCAGGAAGGCGAGGGACACCGCGGGATCGAGCATGGCGTGCTGGGGCGGCGCGGGCGAAGGCGGGACCTGGGGATCCGGCAGCACGACGTGCTCGCCGGTCCAGACGGACTCGAAGCCCGCGGCTTCGGCCGCCTGCGCCACCCGGGCCGCCGCCTCCGGCAGCGCGCAGCGCCCCGTGTTGATTCCGAAGAGACCGAACTTCACGGGAGCGCTCCTGTCGGCCGCACGGCGGCGGCCCGGCTCGAGCTCCACGACCATCGGTGGAACCGCCGGAGCGTTCTACGATAGCCCGCCATGCACGCGAACGCGGACGTCACGACGCTGGCCATCGAACGCGCCGCCTTCGAGGCGTGGCCCGCGGCGGAGGTGCAGCCGCTCGGTGGATGGCGGCTGCGACACAACCGAGGCGTCACGAACCGCGGCAACTCGGTCTGGCCGGGCCCCGGCGCGGGCCCGGGGCTCGACGAGCGACTCGAGATCGTCGAGGCCTTCTACCGGTCGCGGGGCCTCCCCGCCCTCTTCCAGCTCACGCCGGTAGCCGAACCCGCAGCGCTCGACGAGGCCCTCGAGTCCCGCGGCTATGCCTCGTTCTCACCCGTACTCGTGCAGACCTTGGAACTCGATGCCACGACCCGGCGATTCGACTCGGGGCGCGACGACCGGGTCGCGACGCGCGCCAGCTGCGAGGATACGCCCTCGCCCGAATGGCTCGAGCTCTCCACCCTGCGCGGTCGCTACACCGGAAGCGACGGGCTCGTGCTCCGGGCGATGCTGGAGCGACTCACCGGCCGCGCGGGCTACGCCCTCTCGACCGGCGAGGAGGGACCCGCGGCCGTCGGTCTCTGCGTCGTCGCGCCGCCCTGGGCCGGCGTGTTCGCGATGCGAACCCTCGACGCGCAGCGGGGCCGCGGTCACGGCCGGGCCGTGCTCGGCGCGATCGCCGCCTGGGCCCGGCGCCGTGGCGCGACCCGCCTCTACCTGCAGGTCGAGGAGGACAACCCGGCCGCATGCGCGCTGTACGCGTCGAGCGGCTTCGCGACGGCCTACGGCTACCACTACCGGCGAAAGTCGAACGCCGAAGAACTGGCAGCCGGCTAGAGCCCGTAGGCCTTCGCCATCTCCGGGTCGCGGCCGGCGATCAGGGTCGCCAACTCGACCATCACCTTGCACTGCTTGACCGTCGCGTCGTCCTGCATCTTGCCGTCGATCATCACCGTGCCCGAGCCGTCGCCCATCTCGGCGATGACCTTCTGCGCCCAGGCCACCTCGTCGGGCGGCGGGCTGAAGACGCGCCGGGCGATCTCGATCTGGTTCGGGTGCAGGCTCCAGGCGCCGACGCAGCCCATCAGGAAGGCGTTGCGGAACTGGTCCTCACAGGCGAGCGAGTCGGAGATGTCGCCGAAGGGCCCGTAGAAGGGCAGGATGCCGGTCGCGGCGCACGCATCGACCATGCGTGCCAGCGTGTAGTGCCAGAGGTCCTGCTGGGCGGTGGCGCGCGGGGCGTTCTCGTCTTCCTTGGGATCCTCGCGCACGAGGTAGCCCGGGTGGCCGCCGCCGACGCGCGTCGTCTTCATCCGACGACTGGCGGCCAGGTCCGCGGGACCGAGGCTCATGCCCTGCATGCGCGGGCTCGCCAGCGCGATCTCCTCGACGTTCGCCACGCCCTGCGCCGTCTCGAGGATCGCGTGCACCAGGATCGGTCGCACGAGCTGATGCTTCGCCTCGAGCTGCGCGAGCAGCTGATCCACGTAGTGGATGTCCCAGGGTCCCTCGACCTTCGGGATCATCACGACGTCGAGCTTGTCTCCCGCCTCGGCGACGATGCGCAGCATGTCGTCCAGGAACCACGGGCTGTCCAGGCTGTTCACCCGCGACCAGAACTGCGTCTGACCGAAGTCCGTCTCGCGGGCGATCTTGCACAGACCCTCTCGCGCCGCCTCCTTGTTCTGCAGCTGGATCGCGTCCTCGAGGTTGGCGAGGATGATGTCCACCTTCTTGGCGATGTCCGGAACCTTCACGGCCATGCGCGGGTTCGACGGATCGAAGAAGTGGATCATCCGCGACGGGCGCACCGGGATGTCGATCCAGGGAGCCGGGGCGCCGATCGCGAGGGGCCTGCCGATGTTGCGGGGGTTGCGCATGGGATCTCCTGGTCTTGGCTCGGGTAGGCGGGCGATTCTAGCCGCTCCGATCGGCCCCGCGACCGCTCACGAGGAGGCCTGGACCGTCTGGGTGGCCTGCGACACGGGGCTCTTCGGCTGGCGGCGGAGCTTGCCCTTCAGCCACTCGACCGCGTCGTCGAGGGTCAGGTAGAAGACGGGCACGATCAGCAGGGTGAGGGCGGTCGACGAGATCATGCCCGCGCCGGTCGCGACGGCCATCGGTGCGCGCGTCTCCGCGCCCGGGCCGATCCCGAGCGCCGCAGGCGCGACGCCGAAGATCATCGACAACGCCGTCATCAGCACGGGCCGCATGCGGATCGGCGCGGCGGTCGTCATCGCCGTCACCTTGTCCATGCCCTGCTCGCGCAGCTGGTTGGCGTAGTCGACCAGCAGGATCGAGCTCTTCGTCGCCAGTCCGAAGAGCAGGATGATGCCGATCATCGAGAAGATGTTGAGGGTCATCCCCATGAGGAAGAGGCCGCCGTAGGCGCCGACCATCGCCAGGGGCAGCGCGAGCATCACGGTCAGGGGATGCACCAGGCTCTCGAACTGCGCCGCCAGGATCATGTAGATCACGAGGATGGCCAGGATCATCGCGAAGCTCAGGTCCTGGAAGGTCTTCTGGAACTCTTCGGTTCCGCCGCCCGGGAG
>JAJDAR010000376.1 GCA_029261775.1 Deltaproteobacteria bacterium
CCTTCGAATCGGTCCCTTGGGAGGATCTCTTGCCGCAGCCGCTCCCCGCAGCGCGAGCCAGACTCGGCCTGCCCCCGCTTGCCGAGCCGGGGATGAACAGCGCGGAATGGACGGACGTGAGCTTCTTCACGCGCACGTTCCTCGCCTCCAACGTCGACCCTGAGTCGGTGCGAGGGGTCAAGGCGGCCGTGGAGGTCGGCATCCCCTTGAAGGAGCTGATGCGCTCCAACAGCGAAACGCGCAGCCGCGTCGAGAGGCTGGCCCTGGACGGCGCCGGGGCGGACGTCCTCCTCGAGGAGCTGGCGGTCTGAGCGCACCCGCGCGGATCGGAGAATCTCCGCTGGGCAGCTGCTGGTGGGGCTGCGGGGTACCGGGGGCCGGACGAGTGGGAAGACCAGCCGCTTCGGATCAGTACTGAATGACCGGCGCCTCGTGCAGCCAGGTGTCGTCTACGAGCATCCGGATCATTTCGTTCGCGCAGTCGCCGGCGGTGATCTGCGAGAGACCGCTGTAGCGATCGAAGCCGACTCGATATCCGCCGCGCCGGGCGCCCTTTCGCATCTGCAGCGGCCGGATTCCGAGCCAGGCGACGTCACGGCTCTCCTCGAGCAGCGCGATCTGGTGGAGCTTGTCGCGGTGCCGGAGCGCCATGAAGTAGCGTGAGAATAGGAGGACGAACCTCGAGCCGAGGCTGACGACGTCCTCGCCGCCGACCGTGTTGCCGCCGCCGCACCAGACCAGGCGCCGAATTCCGAGCTTGCGCATCGCGGCGAGGATATGACGCGTGATGTCGGTGCAGAGATCCTCGGGCGAGCGCGCGTCGATGCCGACCGCGAAGAGGATCCCCTCGGTGTCCGCGGAGAGGGCGCGCTCCACGGCCTCGTCGTCGAGGCCATCCCCCTCGACGACCGTGATCTGCGCGCGCAGCGGAGCGGGCAGCTTGTCGGGTGTGCGGACGAGTACCGTGACCTCGTGGCCCGCCTCGAGGCACTGGGAGAGACATTCGCGACCGAGCAGACCCGTGGCACCGAAGATCGTGACCTTCATCTCTCCTCCGACCCACGAGGGTAGCGGTCCAACTTCAGCCGGGTGGCCGCGCTGCGATTTTGGACGAAACCAGCCTGGCCTGGCGAGGAAGTAGCTCCAGATTGCGATCCTATCGCGGGCCTCTCGAGCAAGCGCTTGATTCCCGCCCGGGGTCCTCATACAGTCGCACGTCGCCGATCCCAGCGACGTGGCGGCTCGCGCGGGGAAAGCAGCGAGACGAATTCCACAGGGGAGCAAGACCCGATGGGCAATCCGAGCGTGGACCTGATCGATCAATCCATCTGGGAACGCGGCGTTCCCTACGAGGTCTTCGAGCACCTGCGCAGAAGCGATCCTGTCTACTGGCACGAGGAGCCGGACGGCCCGGGGTTCTGGGCCCTGACGCTCCATGAGGACGTCCGCAACGTCTCCAAGGACCCGACCCGCTTCTCGAGCTACGCGGCGGGCGTCTCGCGGCTCGACGTGACCGACGCTGTGGCCCTTGCGGCGTATCGATCGATCGTCATCGCGCAGGATCCTCCGGAGCATCGCCTGACCCGGGGGATCGTCAGCACGATCTTCACTCCGAGGGCGACCTCCGCGCTGGAAGGGCCGATCCGCTCCCTCGCCCGGTCGGCGCTCGATCAGGCCCTGGAGAAGTCCGAGATCGATTTCGTTGCCGACTATGCGTCGCTGGTCCCGATGCACACCATCAGCGAGATGATGGGGGTTCCCGATGACAAACGGGCACGGCTGCTCGAGCTGAGCGGCGGACTGATCGACGACCAGGACCCCGAGGTCGTGGCGAGCCCCGAGTTCCGCTCGAACGCACAGATCGAAGTGTTCATGACCGCTCAGCAGCTCGCCGCGCGCGAGCGCGAGACGCCTGGCGACAACCTCACGCAGATCCTGCTCACCGCCGAGATGGAGGGTCGCAAGCTCACGGAGGCGGAGTTCAATACCTTCTTCATGTTCCTGATCATCGCCGGCAACGAGACGACGAGAACGGCGATGAGTGGGGGGCTGGCGACCCTGCTCGACCATCCGGACCAGCTCGCACGCCTTCGGAAAGATCCGTCGCTGATCCCGAGCGCCGTCGAAGAGATGCTGCGGTTCTGGCCGCCGATCCACCACTTCCGGCGCACCGCCATGTGCGAGGTGGAGATGCGAGGCAAGACGATCCGCGAGGGCGACAAAGTCGTCATGTGGTATCCCTCGGCGAACCGCGACGAGTCCGAGTTCGAGGATCCGAACCGCTTCGACATCGGCCGCAATCCGAACCACCACCTGAGCTTCGGCTACGGCGAGCACTTCTGCCTGGGCGCAAGCCTCGCAAGGCTCGAGCTCCGCGTGATGTTCGAGGAGCTGCTCACGAGCACGGCGGAGATCGTCCCGCTGGCGCCTGCTCGCCGGCTGCGCTCGAATCTGATCAACGGAATCAAGGAGATGCGGGTCGAGCTACGCCCGGCATGAGGGTGCCGTGAGCTGTGGAAGTGAGTGCTTCCCCGATGTCCTCCTTCGACATCGGGACCGGCCGACCGCTACCCTCCGCGGCGGCATCCGACGAACAGAACCCCAAAGGAGAGAGTCGTGTTCAGCCACGTGATGGTCGGTGTAAGCGATATCGAGGCATCCAAGCAGTTCTATGACGCGGTCTTCGCGACCTTGGGTCTTGGCCCGGGTGTCGACAACAAGGGCCGCTACTTCTACGTCAGTCCTGGTGGCGTGTTCGCGATCACCGTCCCGATCGACGGCGCGCCGGCGACGCACGGCAACGGAAGCACGATCGGCTTCAGGGTCGAGTCCGCCGAGCAGGGCGACGCCTGGCATGCAGCCGGTCTCGCGAACGGCGGGACGGCGATCGAAGACCCGCCGGGCCTTCGCGAGAACGGGATGTACCTGGCCTATCTCCGCGATCCGGATGGGAACAAGATCTGCGCACTCTGCCCGCCAGGCTGAGAACCCGCGACAGCTTGCCGTTCGAGAACCGGGCTCGCTGCGCTTTGTGCCGGCGCGATTGTGTTCGATACTGCGCGGGTGCCTCCGACTGACCAGACCTGCCGGATCTTCGGACATGGCTCGGGTGCGGCCGGCGACGAGCTGAACAGCCGGGCGTCCTTCGAGCGCGTGCAGTCGCTCGGCTGTGCGGGCGTGGAACTCGACGTGCGGCGAACACAGGACGGAAAGCTCGCCGTCGTCCACGATGCCCTCCTCCCGGATGGGCGCGACGTCGCCCGGACAGCGGCCGAGGATCTGCCTGGTTCGATCCCGCTACTCGAAGAGATCCTCGACGGGCTGGCCGGGATGCAAGTGAACATCGAGATCAAGAACTACCGGGGGGATCCTCACTGGGACCCCGCTCAGCTCGTGGCGAAGCAGGTGGTCGAGTTGATCGCGGCGCGCGGGGGCCGGGACGACGTGCTGATCTCGTGCTTCGGACGGGAGTGCCTGGCCGAAGTCCGCAGACTCGATCGGGGTCTGCCGACCGCCCAGCTCCTGCTGAGCCGACGGCCGATCCCGGATCTGCTCGACGCCGTGGTGGCCGACGGACACCAGAGCGTTCACCCGTACGACACCATGGTGGACGCGGACTTCATCGCGGAGGCGCGCGCGCGCGGGCTCCGAACCCACGCCTGGACGGCTGAGGACGACTCTCCGCAGCGGCTCGCAACGCTCATCTCGCTCGGGATAGACGGCTTGATCACAGGTGCCCCCGAACTGGCCCTGGCTCTGCTCCGTGAGCGCTAGCCCGCCCCGGTAGCGTCGGCTCCCTGGTTGGGATGGACGTTGCCTCGTGGTCCGGCCGGCGTGCTCGGGCCGTTCTACAGATCGGACGGCGCTTCGACGCCGGCGGCCGCATACATGGCAAGAGCCAGGGTGCGGCCCTGCCCGGCATCGGGCGCAAGGCTTTCGGCGAGCGTTCGGAAGTTCGCGGGGACGAGGCCCGGCGACCTCCGACAGAGCTCTTCGTAGGCGGCGCCGGCTTCCACGAGCCGGCCCGCCTTGGCGAGGGAGGTTGCCAGGACCACGTAGCCCGCCTGCGACCCCGTGCGCTGGACCGAGGCCTGCGCCGCCTCGAGAGCTTCGTCCCAGCGGTCCAGCAGGGCGCAGGCCAGGCCTCGATTGGCGAGCCAGTGATAGGTGAGCGGATCCCGCGGCGAGAGGCGCAGCGCTTGATCGATGTTGTCGAGCGCCCGGTCGGGCTGGCGCATGTAGATGAGGGCGATGCCCAGACCCGCCCGCGCGGCGGCGCTGTTGGGATCGAGCGCGAGAGCCCTCTCCCAGGCTCGCACGGCCTCGGGGGTTTGACTCAGGTTCCCCTGCACCGCGGCGTGGCACTGGTGGATCAGCGCGTCGTCGTCCGAGAGCTGGAGGGCCCGTCGAATCGAGGCGAGCGGCACATCCGCGGTTCCGACGCCCTCGCGCACGAGCAGGGAGCGCGCATGGGCCAGGACCGCGTGCGCAAGGGCGTACTCGGGATCGAGCCGCAGCGCCTCCTCGCAGGCGTCGACCGCCGCCTCCGCGGCCTCGCGGCTTCCGAGGTCACTCTGGACCCCCACCCACGCGCGGTTGACCAACGCCCAGGCGGTCAGGTCCTCGGGTGCGGCGCGGCGGGCGAGCTCCGCTTCGGCGCCGCGCAAGGCGGGCTGCAGGGCGGCGACGATCGCCTCGGTCACCTCGTCGTCCAGATCGAGGATTCGTTCGAGCGGCCGGTCGAAGCGCTCGGCCCACGCCGTTCTCCGGTCGTTGGCATCGACGAGCTGAGCGCTGACGCGCACGCGATCGCCGTGCTTGCGAACACTGCCCTCGAGTACGTACCGAACGCCCAGCTCCCGCGAGATCTGCTGGGAGTCTGTGGTCGTTCCCTTGTAGGTGAAGCTCGAGTTGCGGGCGATCACGAAGAACTGCTTGATCCGCGAGAGCCCGAGGATGATCTCTTCGCTGAGACCATCCGCGAGGAACTCGTGCTCCGGATCTCCGGAGAGGTTCGCGAAGGGCAGGACCGCGATGGAGGGTCGGTCGCTGACGAGCGGAGGTTCGTGCGAGGCCGAAGGGGAGGGGGGCCCCGCGGTCTGGTCTCGCTTCGTCCCGAGCAGGGCTCGCATCCCGCTGCCGAGGGGCGTGAACAGGACGCCCAGGATGACGATCGTGGCCGCAATGCCCGAGAGCACGGCCTCGTTCTCGCCGATCCATTCGAATAGAGAAGCCAGGACTTCCAAGCCCACCTCAGCGGAGCACTGTAGCGGCCGCGCCGTCCACCTCGGGAGCCTGCTCCAAGGCCCCGAGCCTAGCTGGGCTCCCAGGGCATCGACATCGCACGCCGGTCTTCGAGGGGATCAGGGATCGGGATCGTCGGGATCGGACAATGGGGCGCCTGGCTGTCCGTCTCCGGCGATGCCGCCGCGGATTCCCAGCCCCGGCCGAGCGTTCGAGTCATGCAGTAGGTCCGGTCAGCGGCTCGAATCGATCCAGGCGACGGGCTGCTTGAGCTCGTCAGGCGCGGTGCGTTCCCAGCTCCGCAGCGCTGCCGCCAAGGACCTCGCCATGATCGCGCGAGCCTCCTCCGACTCGCCGTCCTCGATGGCCCGGAGCACTCGCTCGTAGCTGCGGAGAGCCGACCGACGCTGCTTCTCGTCCCACCCGGCGCTCGATTCCCCCGACATGCGGTGCAGTGCCTCCACGAGGACCGCGAGGACCCGGTTTCCCGAGGCGGTGGCGATCTGGCTCATGAAGCGCCGGGCCTCCTCTCGGAAGAGGTCAGGGTCGTGCGCACCAGCGTGCATCCGGGCGACGCTCTCGTGCAAGGTTGCAACATCCTCACTGCTCGCGTTCGCCGCTGCTTCCGCCGCAAGCACCGGGTAGATCGAGCAGCGCGCATCTACGACGGACCGAAAGGAGGCGTCGGTGAACTGCAGGTGCAGCGAGAGCACGCTCGCGAGATGGTCGGCCCCAGGAGTGCTGACGACCGGGCCACCCCCGGGTCCGGCCTTGATGCGAAGCGCTCCCTGGAGCTCCAGGAATCGCAATGCCTCCCGCACGGTGGCGCGCGCCACGCCCAGTTCTTCGACCATCTGGTGCTCGGCGGCGAGCTGCGCCCCGGATCGCAGGCGCCGGCGCCGGATCTCGTTCACGAGCTTGCGAGCGATGCGAACGGCGGCGCGCTCGGGATTTCGCTTCCCACTCATCCGATCGTTGCCTCCTCGCTGCGATCCGACTCGACCGGCTTCACTAGCGCCCCGTGAACTCGGGCTTCCGTTTCTCGAAGATCGCCTTCACGGCTTCACGCCCGTCCTCGCTGGTCAAGGCGAGCTTTGCGAGTGCGAGCTCGTCGCGAAGGTGCTCCTCGAGACCCGCCAGCAGACCGGCGCGGGTCACCAAGCGCTTGGTCTGTCTCGCGGCGATCGGGGCGACCTCGGCGAACCTGCGGCAGAAAGCGAGGAAGGCTTCCTCGAACTCCTCGGCCGGAACGACGTCGCCCACCAGCCCGAGAGCGTGCGCCGAGTCTGCATCCATCATTTGGGGATCGAGCAGGAAGCGCATCGCACGTTCGTGTCCCAGGGCCTGGGGCAGGGTCCAGGAAAGCCCGCAATCGGGTGAGGTCCCTGCCCGGGCATAGCCCGGGTGGAAGCGTGCCCTGCTGCTGGCGATCCGCATGTCGGCGCACATCGCGAGCGCAAGGCCGGCGCCGATCGCGATGCCGTTGATGCCCGCGATGACGGGCTTCTCGCAATCGACCCGGATGCCTGACACCAGCCGGACGACCTGGTCTTCCGCGCTCGGGCGCGCGGCGGAGGCTCCACCCGCGGGCCTGCGCTCCTTCAGGTCGGCACCCGAGCAGAAGGCGTCACCGGCTCCGGTGATGCCGACCACGCGCACGTCGGCGTCCGCAGCCGCTGTCTCGAAGCCTGCGATCAGCGCTTGCACGAGATCACCTGAGAGAGCGTTCTTCTTGTCGGCGCGGTTAAACGTCAGGATCCGGACACCGTCGGTCGTCTCCTCCAGGAGCACCGGCTCCTGGCTCACCGGGGAATCGGCCATGTTTCCCTCCGTTCCGAAAGCAGCAAATCCAGCTCGCGCGGGTCGCTATGCGGCTTGGCTCACTCGGTAGCGAATCGGCAGCTTCTTCAAGCCCACGACGAAGCTCGATGCGATCTGGGTCGGATTTCCGGCGAGCTCCAGGGTGTCGACCCGGCCGATCAGCTCTCGAAGCAGCGCGCGCTGGGACTGGCGGGCCAGGTGGGTGCCGAGACAGAAGTGCTCGCCGATCCCGAACGCGAGGTGGGGGTTCGGGCTGCGGTCGATCCGGAAGGTGTAGGGGTCCTCGAAGATCGCTTCGTCGCGATTCGCCGAGGCATAGAAGAGAACCAGGTTCTCCCCCTTGCGCAGCTTCTGCCCTCGAAACTCCAGATCCTCTGCGACGACGCGCCGCATGTAGTTGACGGGCGAGGTCCAGCGCACGATTTCTTCCACCGCGCTCGGCACCAGATCGGGGTTCCGCTTGAGTTTCTCGAACTCGGCGGGGTGCTCGGCCAGTGCATGGATGCCGCCGGCCAGGGCGTTCTTGGTGGTGTCGTGTCCGGCGGTGAAGGTGATCAGGTAGTAGCCGAGAGTCTCCATCACTCCCATTGGCTCCCCGTTCACGGTGGCATTGGCGAGCAGGCTCGCGAGATCGTCCGTCGGGTTGGCTCGGCGCTCCTCGATGATCGCCTGGAAGAGCTGGAAGAACTCCATCGCCAGCGCCTGCACGGCCTCGGTTCGATCCTCTCCCTTGCGCTGGAGGTCGGGATCGTCGGCAGCGAAGAGCTCGTTGGTGAGCCGGAGAAGCTGGGGTTCCTTCTCGCGTGGCACCCCGAGAATGGTGGAGAGGACGCGCAGCGGATGCGCCGCGGCGACCTCGCTCGCGAACTCACATTCCCCCTCGCTACCGCTCGCACGCTCGACCAACGTGTCCACGAGGGTGCGAGCGCTCTCCTCCACGATCGGGGCGATGCGGTCGATCGCGCGCGGCGTGAACCAGGGGGCGGCGACCTTGCGATAGTCGCGGTGCTCGGGCGGGTCCATCCCGATGATGGTGCGCATCTGCCCGATTCCCCGATCGGCTTCGATGATCTGCTTCTGCTCCTCGCTCTCGACCACGATGCCGAAGCGACTGAGGAAGCGTTCGGGCTGCTTCGAGATCTCACAGATCTGGTCGTGGCGTACGACGGGATAGAAGGCATCGAAGCCTTCGGGTGCGCAGTGGTGGAGCTGATCCAGCCGGCGGAGCGCGCGCCATTGATCGTGGGGGACTCCCCGCTCGCCGTAGGCCTGCGGGGCAATCAGGTCGAATCCGTCGATGTCGGGCATGGTCTCGTCTCCGGCTCGCCGGGATCGCGCGTTTCGCTCCCGACGGCCCTGAAATCTATTATCATAGTTTCGGGAGAAACGGAAGAATCGTGATGGGAGCCTCGACAAGGTGTTGAGCCCGACCCGGGTGCTGGATCTCTCCGACGAGCGGGGGATCTTCTGCAGCTTCGTGCTCGGCGAGCTCGGGGCGGACGTCGTCTGTGTCGAGCCGCCCGGTGGCTCGCGGTCACGGCGACTCGCACCGTTCGCGGGAGGCGTGCCCGGCCCGGAGCAGTCGCTTTTCTGGTGGGCGTACGCGCGGGGCAGGCGCAGCGTCGTGCTCGATCCCGAGTCCCCGGCCGACCGCGACGACCTGCTTCGTCTCATCGACGGGGCCGACGTGCTGGTCGAGTCCCGAACGCCCGGCGAGATGGAGCGGCTCGGCCTCGGCTTCGAGGAGCTCGCGCGCCGGAACTCCGGGCTCGTCTACGTGTCGGTCACGCCGTTCGGGCAGACCGGTCCCAAGGCGCGCTGGGCGGCGAGCGACCTCACGGTCTTTGCGGCCTCTGGAGCGCTCTGGCTCATGGGTGACGAGGATCGTCCGCCGGTGCGGATCTCGGTCCCGCAGGCCTTCCTGCACGCTGGAGCGGAGGCGGCCGCAGCGACGCTCGTGGCGCTGCATGAACGCCGGCGCTCGGGTCGGGGCCAGCACGTCGACGTGTCCGCCCAGCAGGCCGTCACGCTTGCGACCCAGTCCGACATCGTCTCGGCGGCGGTCGGCTCCGCGGGCGGAGCCCGCAGCGCCGGCGGCGGAAGGATCGGCGAGCTCACGCTCCGCTTTCGGTATCCCGCCCGCGACGGACACGTCTCGATCACCCACCTATTCGGCCGCGCGTTCGGCCCCGCGTCGGCCCGGCTGATGGAGGCGGTGTGCGAGGACGGCTTCTGTGACGAAGCGCTGCGCGACAAGGACTGGATCGCCATCGCATCGTTGATCGGGAAGGGCGCCGAGCCGGTGGCGACCCACGATCAGGCCAAGGAGGCCATCGCCGCATGGACGGCCTCGAAGACGAAGGCCGAGCTGCTCCAGATCGCGATGAAGCGCCGGCTCCTGGTCGCCCCGGCGTGGACGTTGCGGGACGTCGCCGCGAACGACCAGCTCGCCGATCGAAACTACTTCCAGGCTCTCGAACGGCCCGACGGGCAAGGGGTGGCGCGGCAGCTGGGCGCCTTCGTGCGCGCGAAGGGCCAGACCTCGCCGCCCGCGCGCCGCGCCCCTCGGCTCGGTGAGCATACGGCGGAGCTGCTTGCCGAGTCGCGGGATGCGACCGCGCCGAATTCCGCGGTCGGCACCCCGCTTTCGGAGGAGGCCGCCCTCCCGCTGGTCGGCGTCAAGATCCTCGACTTCATGTGGGCACTCGCGGGGCCCGCGGCGACCCGCATGCTGGCCGACTATGGCGCCGAGGTCGTGCGGGTCGAGTCCGCTTCGAAGCACGACCCGATCCGCGGCGGACGCCCCTTCGTCGACCGCCAGTTCGGGATGGAGACCGGCGCGCTGTTCCACGGAACGAACGCAAGCAAGCGGATGCTGGGCCTCGACCTCGCCAAACCTGAGGCACGGGATGTGGTCCTCGACCTGGTCCGCTGGGCGGACGTCGTGTGCGAGTCGTTCACGCCTGGCGCCATGACGAGGATGGGCCTCGGTGAAGACGTGCTGCGCGGCGTGAATCCGGACCTCGTGATGCTCAGCACCTCGCTCATGGGCCAGACCGGGCCGCTCGCGACCTTCTCGGGGTATGGGAACCTCTCGGCTGCGATCGTGGGCTTCCACGAGATGACAGGCTGGCCCGACCGGGCGGCATGCGGGCCCTATGGGGCCTACACGGACTACGTCACGCCGAAGTTCGTGGCCTCGGCCATCCTGGCCGCCCTCGACCAACGGCAGCGGACCGGCAAAGGGGTGCACCTCGATCTCTCCCAGGCCGAGGCATCGCTCCACTTCCTCGCCCCCGCCATGCTCGACACCCTCGTCAACGACGCCGACCCCACGCGCCGGGGAAACCGGGACGACCTCCTCGCACCGCACGGCTGCTACCCGGTGGCGGGGGAAGATCGCTGGATCGCGATCGCGGTCGAGAGCGACGACGGCTTCCAGGACCTGTGTCGGCTGCTCGGTCGGGAGGCGCTTGCCAGCGATCCGCGTTTCGCGACCGCGAGCGACCGCCGACGCCATGCCGAGGCCTTGGATGCTGCCCTCGCCGAGCTCACCCGCCCGCACGAGGGCGCGGAGCTTGAGGCCAGGCTCCAGGAGAGCGGGATCGCGTGTCATCAGGTCCAGGACAGCCCCGCGGCCTGCGCCGACCCGCAGCTCCAGGCGCGCGGCCACTTCGTGCGGCTCGCGTCGGGCGAGGCCTACACGATCGTCGAGGACACGCGCTCGAAGCTGTCGCGGACGCCCGCGCGGGTTCGCCGCGGCGTGCCGACCCTCGGGCGCGACAACTGGGAGATCCTCACGGACCTCCTGGGCTACGACGAGGCTCGCGTGGCCGAGCTCGCAGCGGAGGGCGTGCTCGAATGACGACTCTTGCTCTTGCGCAGGCCGCTTTGCTCCTCGTTGCGGATCGCGGGTCGGCGGGCGGCCAGCGCTCCATGGCTCGGCCGTGAGGTCGTGCCCGCGGACCGCCTCGCCAGGGGGTCGCCTTCGCGGCTTGCGCCGCAGGCGACTTTGCTGACGGCGGCCCTGCTGCCTGCCTGCGCTTGACTTCCGCCCGGCCGGCGCCCAGGACCGGCGAAGCAGAGGTTGG
>JAJDAR010000377.1 GCA_029261775.1 Deltaproteobacteria bacterium
AACGAGCAGCTGCGGGCGGCGCCCAATCTGCCCCCGCCCCCCGCCGCGCTCGGTGCGCCGGGCCGCCCGGTGGTCGTGACCCCCTGAGGCTCGCGCGCTGCTTGCTGGCAGCGGGCACCTCCGGCTCCAGCCTCCTCCACCGAGGGGGCGCCCGGATCGAGGCCTGACCTACTCTCCTCCGCCCGGAGGAGTCATGAAGCAGGTCCAGGTCCACGGTCCGGACGACGTGAGGCTCGTCGAGGTGCCCGAGCCGCGTCCCGGGCCACGTGACGCGGTGATCCGGGTCGCCCGCTGCGGCATCTGCGGAAGCGACGTGGGGTACGCCAAGCTGGGGGGGCTGGCCGGTCCCACCCGCCACCCCATGCCGCTCGGCCACGAGCTTGCGGGCGTGGTCGAAACCGTCGGCTCGGAGTGCGAGGGCCTCGCGCCCGGTCAGCGGGTCGTCCTGAACCCGACCCGCTCGCGGATCGGCAACGGCGGTCGCGAGGGCGGATTCGCCCCGAGGCTCCTGGTGCGCGACGCCGCCGCGGGCGACTCGCTGCTGCCCATCCCCGATGGGCTCTCCTTCGAACACGCGGCCCTGGCCGAGCCCCTCGGCGTCGGCATGAACGCCGTGGATCGGAGCGAGGCGCAGGGCGGCGAACGCGTCGTCGTGCTCGGCGCGGGCCCGATCGGGCTGGCGGCCGTGGCCAGCCTGGTGGACCGCGGCATCGAGGACGTCGTCGCGGTCGACCTCTCCGACACACGCCTCGCGCTTGCAACGCGTCTGGGGGCGAGTGCGACCGTGAACCCCGCTCAGGGCGATGCCTGGAAGCAACTGCGCGAGATCCACGGAACCACCCCGATGATGGGCTCCCCGGTCCTCGCGACCAACGTCTTCATCGAGGCCTCTGGAGCCCCGACGGTCATCCCGGAGGTCGTGGCCCATGCCCGCCCGGAGGCGCGACTGGTGGTCGTGGCGCTGCACCGGGAGCCGCTGCCGATCCACTTCCTGCTGGTGATGATGAAGCAGCTCACGATTCGCGGAGCGATGGAGTACCCGGCCGACTACCGTCGGATGATCGACCTGCTCGCGCGTCGCGATCTCGGCGCGATGGTGACCCATCGCTTCCCCCTCGAGGCCTTCGACGAGGCGCTGGCGGTGGCCCGCGACCCGCACGCTGGCGGCAAGGTCCTGATCGACCTGGAGGAATCGACGTGAGCGTGCGCTTCGGCATGAACCTCTTCCTGTGGACCGACGACCCGACGGCGGAAGCCATGCTTCCGCTGTACGAGCGTCTCGCGGCGATGGGCTTCGACGGCGTGGAGTTGCCGATCTTTGGCGGCACTCCGGAGAGCTTCTCGATCCTGGGAGATCGCCTCTCGGATCTCGGGCTCGCCCGGACCGCCGTCACCGTGTGCAACCCCGGCACCGATCCGATTTCCCCCGAAGCCGGCATCCGCAAGCAGGCGGTGGGCGCCCTGCTGCACGCGGTGGACTGTGCCGAGGCGGCCGGCGCAGAGCTGCTCGCGGGTCCGCTGTATGCGGCGATCGGCCAGTTCAGCGGCAGCGGCCCCACCGAGGACGAGCGGAGCTGGAGCCTCGAGGTGGTCGGCGAGGCCGCCGACCATGCCGCCCGGGCCGGGCTCGGCCTCTCCTTCGAGTTCCTGAACCGCTTCGAGATCTACCTGCTCAACTGCTGCGCGGACACGGCGCGCTACGTCGAGGAGCTCGGACGCCCGAACACCAGCGTCCACTACGACACCTTCCATGCCCACATCGAAGAGAAGGACCCGGCCGCAGCGGTCCGGGCGGCAGGACCCGCGATCGGACACGTCCACGTGTCCGAGAACGATCGCAGCACGCCCGGCACGGGGCAGGTCCGCTGGGACGAGAGCTTCCGTGCGTTGGCGGACGTGGGCTACGACGGCTGGCTCACGATCGAGGCCTTCGGCTCCGCCCTGCCGAGCCTGGCCGCCGCCACCAAGATCTGGCGACGCATGTTCGTCGACGAGGAGACGCTGGCCCGCGAGGGACTGGCCTTCATGAAGGACGCCTGGCAGCGGGCCCTGGCCGCGGGCCCTGGCCCGACGGCGGCGGAGACGAAGCGATGAGCGCCCGGGACTTCACCCCCGAGTTCATGCCGATCGGCGTGCTGACGGCGGCCCTGCAGGAGCTGACCCCCCGCGAGCGCCGGGATCCCGATCCCGACGTCGCGATCGAGGAATGGCTCGAGTTCGCGTCGAGGCTCGAGGTGGACTGCATCCAGCTGTCGGCAGCGCTGCACCCGGACGAATCCGACGTACCCGCCGAGGCCATGCTCGACCCGGTGGCGAACACCCTCGACCTCCGCGCTCCCTTCGACGAGAAGCGCGCCGCCCGCGTCCTGGCGGCCACCCGCAGCACCGGGGTCGGGATCGCCGACCTCGGCTACTTCGACAACCTGCTCCACGAGGACGCCGCGATCCGGCAGAAGAAGCACGACTTCATGCTGCGGGTGTTCGACGCCGCTGCGCTGCTCGGCGCACCTGCCGTGTGCGGCTTCGTCGGCCGCAACCAGAGGCTCTCGATGGACCAGAACCTCGAGGACTTCGAGACCTCCTTCATCCCCTTGCTGAAGGAGGCCAAGGCACGCGGCCTCGAGTACCGGATCGAGCAGTGCCCGATGCCC
>JAJDAR010000378.1 GCA_029261775.1 Deltaproteobacteria bacterium
GCCGTGTTGGGTGTGCGCGGGGGGGGGCCCCCCCCCACACACTTTTGCCCCCCCCCCCCCCCCCCCCGTCCGCCACGACCCCTTGGTCAGCTGGGCTCAGTGGTGGAAGAGGCGGAGCTTGGTGTGGACCAGGGTGATCCCGTACTCCCGACACGCGGCCTCGATCTCTCCGTCGCGGGTCGAGCCGCCGGGCTGGGCGATGAAGCGGACGCCGTGCTTCTGGGCGTGGTCGATGTTGTCCCGGAAGGGGATGAAGCCGTCGGAGGCGAGCGAGACGCCATCGAGTCCGGCGATCCACTCGCGCCGTTCGTCGTCGGTCAGCGGGTCGAGCGGGCCCGCGAGTGCCTCGCGCAGGGCCTCTTCCTCGAAGCTCGTCAGGTCGCCCTCGATGTAGCGCACCCGCCAGTTGATCCGTTCCTGGCGCTTCACGCCCTTCTTGAACGCGAGCCCGAGGACCTTGGGATGGGTCCCCAGGTGCCAGAGGTCGGCCTTGCTTCCGGCCAGCTTGGTGCAGTCGACCCGGCTCTGCTGCCCGGCGCCGATCCCGATCATCTGGCCGTCGAGCGCATAGCCGACCGAGTTCGATTGCGTGTACTTGAGCGCAACCAGTCCCAGCAGCAGGTCGCGGCGCGCGTCCTCGGTGAGCTGGCCGCAGACGACACCCTCCAGGTCGGCCTCGCTCACCCGATGGGCGTTGCGGTCCTGGACCAGCTTCATGCCGAAGATCTCGCGGCTCTCCCGGCCCGGGGGCTCGAAGGCCGGGTCCGCCTGGATCACGATGAAGCCGCCGTTCTTCTTGGACTTCAGGATCTCGAGCGCCTCGGGCTCGTAGGCCGGGGCGATGATCCCGTCGGACACGACGCCCTTCAGGAAGCGGGCCGTCTCGACGTCGACCGGATCGGAGAGCGCCGCGTAGTCACCGAAGGAGCACTTGGGGTCGGCGCCGCGGGCCCGCACGTAGGCCAGTGCTGCGGGGGTGAGCGCCTTGCCCTCGACCTCGTAGGCACGGGCCAGCTCCGGCGACAACGGCGTCGCGACGGCCGCGCCCGCCGGCGAGACGTGCTTGAACGATGCCGCAGTGGCGAGCCCGGTGGCCTGACGCGCCTCGTGCACGAGCTGCCACGCGTTCAGCGCGTCGAGCAGGTTGATGTAGGAGGGGTTGCCGTTGCGGAGCGCGATCGGCGCCGTGCCGTCGGCGAGGGCTTCGATGCTCGCGAAGCTCTGCTGGGGGTTGCATCCGTACTTCAGCTGCATCGGTTCTCCGGAAACGAGGTCTCGGGCTGAGCGGGTTCAGGCGACCTTCGGCGTCACCTTGTCGATCCATGCGGCGTAGTCGCCGTCGTAGCCCACGTCCTTCTGCCGAGCGTGGGCCTTCTCGAGAATGGAAACCGTGGCCTCGGGCGAGGGCTTCGGCAGGTCCCCGAGCCGGTCGGCGATCTGGTCGGTCTGCTCGCGCACCGCCTCCGTCCCCGCGGCGAGGGCAGACTCGCCTCGATGGCCGTCCTCGCCCAGGCCGAGGTACGAGGCCAGAGCGGCTTCGTACACCTGGCCGGCGTGCTTGCGCGAAGCCACGATGTTGCCCTTGCCGGTCACGACGTTGCCGACCGAGAAGACGTTCGGGTAGCCCTCGAGCCGTCCGAGCTCCCAGTCGGTGAAGGCGAAGAGCTCGCCCTTCATCTCGATGTCGGGGATGGGCTCGGGGATCGACCCGATCGAGCTGATCACGTAGACCCCGCGGCGCTCGTAGGTCTCGTCGGTCGGAACGACCCGATTTCCCTCGATGCGTGTGCGGCGGAAACGCAGACCGCGCAGCTCGCCGTCCTCGACGATCAGGCCGTCGGGTGCCGACAGCGGCTCGAGCTTGAAACGGAACTTGTCCATCGCCTTCTCGAGCAGACGGCCGCGCGCCGTACGTACCTTGGCGGCGCGCTTCTCGTCCGCGTCTTCGGGGATCTCGACGAGCGGCATGTCCTCGGGCCTGCGGCGGTAGAAGATCGTGCAGCCCTCGAGACCCAGGTCTTCGAACACGAGATCGTGTCCCGCAAGGATCTTGGGGATGCCCTTGACCTCGAGCTCGACCAGATCGACGTCGATGCCGCGCTCCCTGAGCTTGGCGCGCGTGGTCTCCAGCATCAGGACCTTGGCGACGTCGATCGAGGCGAGGCCGCCTCCGACCACGATCGCACCATCCTTCGGCTCGAAGCTCTCGCCGGCGTAGCCTGCCTCGTGCGAGTGGTTGAACCAGATGATGAAAGGGTTCTGGTAGATCAGGCCCTTGCCCACGTAGGCGTCGGCGCCCTCCACAGGGAGGGGTCGGTCGCGCCACGCTCCGCAAGCGAGGACGACGGCGGAGAAGCCCCACTCGCGGCAGAGCTCGGCGAAGCCCAGGTCCTCACCGATCGTCGTGTTCGGTACGAACTCGACGCCCGGGCGCGAGAGCTTCTCGCCGATCGTCTCGTACTCCTTGTTGCGGAGTCCGACGTGCCAGCGCGGCAGCCCGTCCTCGATCTTCCCGTAGGGCCGCGGGTTCTGCTCGAACACCACCACGTTGCAGCCGTGCTCGGCCAGTCTGCCGGCCGCCTCGGCGCCGGCGGTGGCCCCACCGATCACCGCCACCGCATGCCCCGTCGACGAAGGTGCGCCCATCGGGCCATGTTCGCGAACCCCATCACGCGCCGCCACGCGCCCGCCCAATGGGTGCCCACACATCGCCGGAGGCCCGAAAAGGAGAGGGCCCCCGCTCCAAGGAGCGGGGGCCCAGCGGGTTCTCTCCGGACCCCTAGCGGTGCCAGGCCACGTCGTACCCGTGGTTGGCATGGCCCCAGGCCGCCTTCGAGATCACCGGCGCGAAGCGGTCCTCGATCCGGTTCAGGGTCGAAGCCACCCGGCGCATGTCGCGACGGATCTGCTTGTCCGGATCGATCTGGCGGAACGTGTGCCGCGCCTGCTGGAAGGCTCGCTCCACTTCGCGGTAGTCACGGAGTGCGGGGCGCAGCCGACGGTTCTGCTCGACCGACGCGTGCAGCTCGCGGGCCTCACGGTGCAGCCTGCGGAAGCTCTGCAGCGCTCGGCGCTCCCGGCGGGTGGGATCCGGCGTGTCGGCGATGGCGTGCCGCAGCAGCTTGCGGGTCTGCGTCTCGAGATCGTGCGCGGTCCGGCGCAACGCTTCGTCGCTGCGTGCCACGCGCGGGGCGGCAAAGCGATCGCTCCGGAAGTTCTGGACCTTGCGATCCGTGCGCTCCACCTTGGCGCGTCGGTCATTGCGATCGTTGCGCTCGTCGCCATGGCCTGCCGTCGCCGGCAGTGCGAGCAACAGGAAGAGAAGGGAAGCCAGCGGGATCGTCGTGAATCGGGTCATGTTCGACTCCTTGTTCTCCCGCCGCCCATGCCGCCTCGCGGCCCTTCGTGCGGGTTCGTGGAGTTCGACGCGGAGGTTTCCCGGTTATTCAACCCCCGGGGGCGAGCCGGACACAGCCCTCGGGAGGCGGCGGGAGGAGAGGGGAGGCGTCCCCGCTCTTCGTCCCTGCTCTTTGCCGGTCTCCTGGTGAAGCCGCGCTCATTCCACCGGGCCGATCCGGAACACCCAGACGTCTGCGGGCGGCTCCTCCCGCTCCGCGAGCTGCGCGTACTTCTTCGCTGCGGATGCGATCAACGCATCCCGCTCCGCCTCGTCCGTCACGCGCGTCGCCACCCCCGGGTACACCTTGTCCTCCACCTTCACCTGCACGCGCGGATCCGTCAGCACCATCGCCGGCCAGTCCTTCTCGCTGCCGTTCATGGCGGGGATGTGCATCGCGCCGTCGTGCACGAAGCCGATCGTCGTGACCGAGTGCGGGTCGTCCGGCCGCACCTCGACGGCGAACAGCATGTGCTCGTCCGTGAAGCTCCAGTCGTCGGGGGTCTTCGCGACCCGCTCGCCGGTGACGGCCTTGCCGGCGAGAGGCCCGATCGGATCGCGGCGGAACGGGTACGCGACCGCGAGCAGGATGGCGATCACCAGGATCCCCTGCCCGATGCGCTTGACGATCTTCATGCCGAGCTTCCTTCGTCGTCCCGCGTGTACCACCAGGCCCACAGCATGAACACGGCCTGGAACGGGATCCGGGCCCAGTTGACGAACGAATCCCCCGTGCCCGCTTCTCCCGTCGCCATGTTCACGTTCTCCACGGCGACGTAGAGATTGGCGGGGAAGACCGCGATGTACAGGGCGATCAGGCCCCACGCGGCCAGGTAGCGCACGCGGCGCTCGAGCAGGAACACGCCGAGCGTGATCTCGAAGAGCCCGGAGATCACGTTCAGCCACTCGGGGTTGGGCAACGCGGGCGGCATGATGTTGAGGAACTGCTGCGGGTTCCACAGGTGGGTGAATCCGACCCAGACCATCAGGAAGGACAGCAAGTACATCAGCGGGGCCTTGAAACGCTTCATCGATCGACGACCTCCAGTTGACCCGCCTCGGGGTCGGGTTCGGACTCCCGGTAGTCGACGAAGATCGGCGAGGACCAGGCGCGCTCCTCGGTCTCGGCCAGGCAATCGTCGCTCTCATCGACTCCGATGCACGGCCGGGTCCTCACACAGGTTCCCTGCTCGTCCCGCTCACAGCGCAGGCCACCGGCGTTCACGGCGAGGCTCGGGGTCTCGATCGCGCGCGCGTAGTAGAGCACGTCACGCCCCTCTCCTGTGAAGTCTTCGTCGGCGAAGTGGACCGTGCAGCCACCCGGGTCGGGATCGCATGCGAAGCTCTTCCAGGGGTCCTCGATCAAGGTCTCGATCGGCTCGTCCTGCTCCGCCTGCGGGCGGATCCGGATGATCTCGATCCGGGAGATGGGGCGGCGTGTGTCCGAGGGGTGGTAGCACTCGCCCTTGCACAGTCGCGCCAGGCGCTCGGCCGCGAGCATCTCGCTCGTGTGGGTCGGGCAGCCCGGCTGCTGCTCGAAGGAGCCGACCGCCCGGACCCGGAACACCGGGCTCTCCTCCATTCCGACCTCGCCGCCCATCGGCACCTCCTGGGCGCGCGAGCCCGGTGCGTTCAGCAGGTCGAACCAGAGCAGGATGCGCGGACCACTCGTGCCGTACACCTCGCGCCGCCCCATCGCATCCCAGATGGCGCCGCGGCTGCGGCCTTCGCTGTGCGCGGCGATCAGACCGCCGTTCAGGAAGAAGCTCCCGCCGCGCTCGGTCTCGCGCAGCCCGAAGAAGGACACCCCTGCGGATGCCATCGCCTCTGCGCTGAAGGGCACGGCCTCGGGGCCGGGCTCGCGCTCGTCCTTGCCGCCGAGGAAGGACTCACCGAGGTGCTCGAAGCGGCTCTCCGTGAAGGCGGTCCGACGCACCTCCTTGTAGCCGGTGCCGGGCCGGGCACTGTGGTTGTCGCTCGACGCCATGAACCCGAAGCGGAAGCGGTCGGGCGCGCCGGAGGTCTCGGCCTCGTCGAAGTTCCGCAGCGCCATCATGTACTGCACGCTGCTCTTCGGCCGGTAGTTGAAGGAGGGCTGGAAGCAGTCGCGGCATTGGCCCGCATCCAGCCAGTCTGCGGCCCGGGCGCCCGGGACCGTCAGGAAGCCCGACACGTTGCCCTCGACGTAGAGTGCACGGGCACGCTCGGCGCGGGCGTCGCACTCGGTCTCGCTCTCTCCGGCGCTCTCGCAGCGGGCGTGGATGATCTCCCCTGCCTGCCAGCACGAGGGCAGGTAGTCGGCGGTCGGCTCGGGGCAGGTCTCGGGCCCCTCGCGGTCGAGGCGCACCTCCTGCCAGCTGCGGAACTCCTCCGAGTTGCCGTGGCCGGAGAACACCTCGACCAGCTGCTGGCGCTTCGGGTCGTGCTGGGCCGAGCTGAGCTGCTTGTCCCACGCGGAGCCGAGCGGCGTGTAGAACCCCCAGGTGGTGCCGTGAGGGATGACCATCGACTCGTGACCCCATTCGTCGAGCTTGGCGAACAGCTCCCCGGGCGTCGCCACGGCCTCGCGACAGTCGTTCGGCAGGCTGCGCACCGGCTGGTCCGCAGGACAGCTGGGCACGCTCGCCACCGTCTGCATGAAGCGCGCCCAGTCGAAGTAGATGGGATCGCGTGTCGCGAACGGAACGAGCCCCATCACGACGGCGGGCGGGTTCACGTCGCTGTCGGGCTGGATCTCGAGCATGTCCGGTGGCGGTGCTGCTGCGATCGGCCGCGCGGGGATCGCGTCGTCCGTGAGGTCGCGGAAGATCACGTTCTTGTGCCCGTAGTGGTTGTCGGCCCGGGTGCCCATCTGGGTCCACTCCCAGCCGAGAAAGGCCACCGAGTCCGCGCGCTCGGGATCGGAAGCCACCGCATTGCACTGGCGGATCGACTCGATCGTGTCGCGCCAGCCCTCGGCCGTGATGCCCATGGCGTGGTCGTTGATCGACCAGAAGTCGAGTGCTGCGCAGTGGCGCGCGAAGTCGCAGGCATCGGAGACCGGGTAGGCGCCTTCGCCCCCGGCGAGCGGCAGCGCCATCGCGAACGCGTCGATCGAGTAGGTGGAGTGGACGTGCAGGTCGCCGAACAGGATGCGCTTGGGCTTGCGCACACCGAGATCGGCAGCGGCCGTCCGTTGGCTGGTATCCCGCGCCGTGACGATCTGCGCCGGGGTCTCGAGGCCCGTGACCTCGCCGGCTCCCCAGTCGGAGCCGAGCCAGCCCTTGCCGGAGGCGTAGAGGATGGTCAGGACCAGCAGCGCGACGACGGCCAGCGCCGCCAGGATTCTGGACAGCATTCGCTCTTCCCTCCCCGACTTCGTCGATCGGCTCGACGAGCTTGGATTGTTCCACAACGGTCGAGCTGCGGGGTACCATGGCGCGGCTCGAGACGACCCGCTCGCGGCTCGGAAGTCCATCCTCGCCGCTGAGTCGTCCCGTCGCGGAACCCCCACACGCCGGACGGCTCTGCATCGAAGGAGAGGACTGCCATGCTTCGCCAGACCCTGGGAGTGGCGCTCGCCGTCACGTTCGCCTGGATTTCGATTCCCTCCCACGCCCAGGACGTCATCGAGATGGACCCGGCGTACATCACGGTGTTCCCCGAGGGCTCCGACGAGTGGAAGCTGATCAACCAGTTCTCTCGGGAGCTCGCCGAGCGCCAGCACCGGACCGGGACGGTGATGCTCGCGGCCCTCGACAACTTCGAGAACACCATGTCGTTCCCGTCCAGCACGGAGGCCACGCCCAAGGTGGCGGCCGCCATGCTGAAGACCGTCTTCGAGGAGGGCCTGTCCCAGGCGACCAAGGCGATCGACGGGGCGCTGTTCGCCAAGGTGCCCGTCGTCGGAACCCTGACCAAGACCCTGAAGGCCGCCTCTGCCGAGATCGACCGGGCGGCCAAGGCCGCCTCGTCCCACAAGGTCGGGGTCTGGATCCGCGAGCAGCGCAGGATCATCAGCGACACGGTCGTCGGCGAGGGCGATTCGAGCGCGGCCATCGAGCGCGAGATCGCCAAGGCCTTCCGCGCCCTCGACGAGTCGGACCGCGACGAGGTGATCTACCTGATGGGCGAGCAGCTCGAGAAGCTCCAGGCCACCCCGTCGCCCCGTCAGGCCACCTTCGAGCGCGCGATCCTCGAGGGCTGGATCAACGCCCATTGGGAGGGCATGCGCGGCCACGACGGAGGCAAGACCCAGGGCGTGATCGACATCCGCTGGGAGATCGAGGAAGAGGACGGGTCGCTCGTCTTCGACGGAAGCGAGCGCACGACCTGGGTGGCGGGAGACTTCGCCGACAAGCTCGTCGACGGCATGAACGAGGTGATGGCCGACCTCCCCGAGGTTCGCACCCCGATGGACTTCCGCGTCAACAAGCGCGTGTGCTTCTACGTCGAGAACCTCGTGGGCGGCACCTCCTGGAGCTGCGGCTGGGTGAACCGGAGCAACGGCGTCCGCAGCACACCCCATCTGCCGATCGCGCAACGGGCGATGCAGGATCCGATCTGGCACCGCAAGGCGGACAGCTTCCGCAAGTAGTCCCGTTCCAGGCGACTCCGGTAGCCTCTCCACGTCATGCAGAAGCTTCCGGTCCTTCGTACCCTCCTCCAGTGGGTGAGCGATCCCGCGAGCCTGGTCTACGGCCGCGGGGTGGATCGGTCGCGGATCCGCCGCGACTTCCTGCTGAACTTCCTGCTCGGCAGCACCCTCGCGCTGGCGATCCACCTCGCGCCGAAGTCCGGATGGGTCGTCACGCAGCAGGAGCAGGCCACCGACTGGATGCTTCGCATCAACCAGGGCATCGATCCCGAGAGCTATCGCGGGGTCCCCCTCGTGCTGTTGGAGATCGGTGAGGCCACGCATCGCACCTGGGGCGAGCCGCTGCACGTGCCGCGCGAGCGCTTGGCGGCCCTGATCCGGTTCGCCGTCGGCGGCGGCGCGCGCAGCGTCGTCGTGGACGTCGACTTGAGCCGGCCCGCGGGTCAGGGCGACCGGGAGCTCGAGGCCGTGCTCCGAAGCGCCGGTGAGCAAGGTGGGCCGGGCGCCGCAGACATCGTGCTGGCGCGCGGCTTGCGCGAGCCCTGGCCGCGCGCCGAGGGGGCGTGGCTCGAGGAGCGGGCCTCCTTCCTGGACGAGCTCGTCGCGGCGAGCCCGAGGCTGCACTGGGCCTCGCCCTTGTTCGTGCGCGAGCGCGACCTCCGGATCCGTCGCTTCCGCAGCTTCGAGCCGACCTGTACGGACGGCGTGCCGGGGGTCCTTCCCTCGATCCAGGTCCTGGTCGCCGTGCAGGTGCTCGACCCCATGGACGGCACGCGCCGCTTGAACGAGGCGCTGCGACACGAGCGACCGGGGTGCGGTGGGGCGTCCGTCCCACCGGCCACGACGTCCCCCTCGCTGCGCTTCGGCGACCTCGTCATCGACCTGCGCGGGGACGGGCTCGCGAACCTGATCCTCTACGCGTTCGGGTGGAGCGAGTCGGGGCCGACCGCGTCGCCCCGAGTCGGGTTCCGCGAGCGCCAGGTGCCGCTCTTCACCGCGGTTCCGGCCGAGCTCGTCGAGAGCGGGCAGCCGCTGGATCCCAGCCTGGTCGAGGGCAGGATCGTGATCATCGGCGCCAGCCACGCGGACGCCCGGGATCTCCACCACACGCCGCTCGGCGAGCTGCCGGGCCCCGTGATCCTCGCCAACGCCACCTACTCCCTGCTGCAGTACGGCAACCTCCGGCCGCCGCCCACCCGGCTGTTGCTCGGCGCCCAGCTCGTGCTGATCGCCGTGGTCAGCCTGGTGTTCGCCCGGATCGCCTCGGTCTGGGCCACGCTCGCGGCTGCGCCCCTCGTGATCATCATGCTGCTGCCGCTGTCCTTCCTCTTGTTCCGTCAGGGCGTCTGGCTCGACTTCGCGATTCCGGTGTTCGCGGTCCAGCTGCAGGCGGCGGTCAAGAAGTACAGCGACCAGCTCTCGACCCTGCGAGAACGCCTGCGTAACCTTCGGGGTCGGATCGGCAGCGGCCCTGATTCCGGGGACGGCGACGAATCTGAAGAGTCGAACGAGTCGAACGAGTCGAACGAGCCGGGCAGGGCGAGCAAACCGGAAGGAGACGCATGACGGGTCGCGGACGGGTCTGCGCTCCGCTCTTCATCCTGGGCGGGCTTCTGCTCGCCGCGCTCGGGCATGCCGGCGACGTCCGCGAAGTCGGCTTCGTCGAGCGCTTCAGCGGGGAGCCGGGGGATCACCGGATCCTGCGCGGCGGCCAGGCGATTCCCGTCGCGGTGTTCGCGCCGCTCGAAGTCGGCGATCGGATCTCGGTCCGAGCGCCCGGGGAGCAACTCGCGCTTCGGGTCGGAGGCCGGCTCATCGAGCTGACGACGGAGAGCGAAGAGCGGGTGCTGGCCGAAGGCCCGGAGGGCACGCTCACCACCAACCTGGCGGTCTGGGTCGGCGAGTGGATCAGCGGCGGCTCGGGTCCGGATGCCACGCGGATCGCCCTGTCGACCCGGAGCGTCGCGCTCGCCGCCCCCTCGTGGGGCGAAGGCCCGGCCCTGCTGGTCGCGGGAACCCGCAGCCTGCGCCTGGTCTGGCGCGGCGGGCACCCACCGTATGCGGTCGAGCTGCAGCGGCTGGAGCCGCGCGGGGGGCGCGTCGGCGCCTGGAGCGTGGAGGACGACGCGCAGCTCGTCACGCCAGGAGTCGAACTCCTCGAAGGCCTGTACCGTCTGAGCCTGCGCGACGCTGCGGGCGGCGACGTCACCCTGCCGCTTCGCGTCGTCGGCGCGCTGCCCAAGGGCCCCGTGGACGGGGATCAGCCTCTCGACCGCACGCTGTTCGCGGCGTGGCTCGCGGATCGCGGCGCGGGAGAGTGGCGGCTCGAGGCGTACCAGCGGCTGGCGCCGTTGCGGGAGTCCTATCCGCCAGCGGCGCTGCTGGCCGATGCGCTCGAGAGCGGAGTCAGCATCCCCACGCGACCGTGATGGCGGCCGGAGGCGGGTCTAGGGCCGCCTCCGCCATGTGCCCAGCGGGTCCTGGTACATCTCGCCCGGCGCGACCTGGCGCAGGCGGCGTGCGCCCGCGATCACTTCGACGTCGCTTTGCGGAGCGAGGTGCTTGGTGGCCAGCTTGCCGTACTCCGCGCGCCGCCGCTGGTTGACCCGCTCGACCACGTTGGTGACGGAGTGGCCGGGGACCGCCGCGACGTAGCCCCGGCTGGTCTCGCCGATGCGCCCGGCGGCCTTCGCGCTCAGCAGCTCACGAGCCGCCGCGACCCAGGGCGGGAGCTCGGAGAGGCTGCGGCCGGAGACCTCCGCCCGCTCCTTCTCCGATGACGCCAGCGCGGCGACCTCCTGGTCGAGCCTGACCCGCACCTCGTGCGCCACCGAGACACGGATCTCGACGACGATGGGCTCGTCCGTCGCCAGCTCCACCCGCGGCGTGCAGGCAACGAGTGAGCTGGCGAGGAGCAGCAGGGCGATTCGGACGCTCATCAGTCGGCGTCGGCGAAGAGCTCCTGGAACTCGTCCAGGACCTTCTCGGAGCCGGCCTTTCCGATCTTCTTCGCCGTCTCCTTGGCGAGCTTCTTGAGCTCGGAGTCCTCGGTCAGCAGCTCCTCCGGGATGTTCGCGTAGACGTAGCGGTCCCCGATCCGCGACTCCCAGGGCAGCGCCATCCGACCCTCCGTCTTGTGGTGGATGATCAGCCGGTAGGCGAATCCGCGCGTGCCGCTGTCGACGTAGATCGGCACCGACGCCAGGGGCTCGGCCTTGCGCGGCGAGATGGCGAGGACGGAGTACTTCTCCTCGCCGAAGGTCGGGTAGTGCATCTCGACCGTCACCCGGGCGATGTCGTTCGCCTCCATCTGCTCGAGGTCTCCCTCGACCTCCACGTCCCAGCGTTCGATCGGTGCAGCCAGGGTCACCCCCTCCCAGCTGCCCTTCTGCCACTTCGGCTTGGGCGGGTAGAGATGGCCGCCTCGCAGGCTCCACTGGGACTGGTAGAGATAGGCCTCCGAGCTCTTGTCGTCCTCGCGGGCGTAGGTGGTGCTGGCGACGATGCCGTTCTCCTTCAGGTAGGCGGCGTCGATGGTCATGCTGTCGTCGAAGGTCTTCCCGCCCGAACGCTTCTTCTTCACGTTGACGGTCACGTAGTTGACCATGTCCTCGAAGATGGCCTTGGCGTCCAGATCCATGATGAAGCGGATCTCACGGTGCTTGAAGAAAGGATCGTCGAGGTTGGTCGAGGTGACGCAGGCCGGGTTGTCCTTCACCGAGTCGTACCAGGAGGCCATGTTGCCGACGACCTGGAAGGTCTTCCGCAGCGGGAGGCGCATGTCCAGGTTCATGACCTGGGTCTTCTGGGAGAAGGCCGTCTTCATGCGACTGTAGTTGTAGGTGTACTTGCGCTCGCGCTTCCCCGGCTTGCGCGGCTCGACCTCGTCCTTCTTGGCCTGGGTGGCCGTGGGATCGTCCGCAAACGGATCGTCTTCCGTCGGCTTCATCATGCTGTTCAGGAAGTACTGGAACATGGCGTCCTGCACCTGGGCGACGTACTCGGGATCGGAGGCCTCGCCGGCCTCGAACTTGAAGTCCACGTAGCCCATCTCGACGGCGACGTCCCAGCTGCTGCGAACGTCGCTCTCCTCGACGGCATAGGTGGTCTTCTCGGTACCGAGCTTGAAGCAGGCGAAGATGCAGATCCTGGTCGGCGTGGTCTTCCCGTGCTTCTTCTTCTCCCAGCTCTTGTCGATCTTCTCGCCCTCGTTGCTCATCTTCGACCAGTTGAAGGTCACCCTGCCCTTCGCGGCCGGCAGCATCACCTTGTAGGCGAAGGCCAGCTCCACCGAGAGATCCGCGATCGAGCTCGTGTCCTCCACCGTGGACATGAAGAGCTGCGCGCCCTCGGGGCTCAGGTTCGTGGCGACGGCCACTTTGCCGCCCGGCACGGTCGGTGCGTTGCCCGACTGGACCAGAGATCGCGTCAGGCCCTCGTCCTTCAGGGTCGCCGAGACGATCTGGAAGGAGCCGGTCTCGTCGGCCTGCTCGAGGTCGATCGCGCCCATCAGCTCGCCGTCGTAGGGGTCGCCCGAGATCTTGTTGCGCAGTTCGGCCTCCTGGTCCGGAGTGAGGCTCCACTCCATGAGCAGGTGCATCAGGCCGCCCTGCACGCCGCCGGCCTCCGCGGTGCGGTCCGTCGTGTACTTGACGAACAGGAACTCGGGCGTGCCGTCGGGTCGCGAGCCGAGGCGCAGGCTGTTCTGCGGCGGCAGGTAGTAGTACTTCTTGGCGTCGGCGGAATCTCCGTCGATGCCGCTCACGTACTTGCCGTAGAGCGTGACCGCGGTCCCGTCGCTGAGCGTGACGTCGATGCGGTTGTCGCCGTCCACCAGCACCGCCTGCGCAGGCAGGGCCAGGGCGAGGGCGGTGATCAGCAGGGCGGGGAGTCGGATGAGTCGGTTCACGGTGCGTCTCCTTGCGCGCTCTCCGTCTCCGGAGGAACGAGGAAAAGGTATTCGGAGGTGAGGGGCTCGGCGT
>JAJDAR010000379.1 GCA_029261775.1 Deltaproteobacteria bacterium
CTCGACCTGCTCGCCGAGCAGGGGCTGCAGATCACCTTCTTCGTCGTAGGTCAGGACGCGGCCCTGTCGCGCAATCGCGCGGCGCTGCGCAGCCTGCACGAAGCGGGTCACGAGATCGGGAACCACTCGTTCCACCACGAACCCTGGCTCCATCGCTACGACGACGACCGGCTCGAACGCGAGATCGCCAGCGCGGAGCAGGCGATCGGAGAGGCGACCGGCGCCTCTCCCGTGGGCTTTCGGGGCCCGGGCTACAGCCTGTCGCTCCGCACGCTCGAGCTGCTCTGCGAGCGGGGCTATCAGTACGACGCGACCACGCTTCCGACCTGGGTGGGGCCGTTCGCGCGGCGCTACTACTTCTGGAGCGCCGAGCTGACACCCGAGGAGCGACGGGAGCGCGGTCAGCTCTTCGGGAGCCTCCGCGACGGCCTGCAGTCGATCCGGCCCTATCGGTGGGACCTGGGTGGGCGGAGCCTGCTCGAGATCCCGGTGACGCCCCTGCCCCTGCTTCGTGTGCCGTTCCACGTCAGCTACGTGCTGGCGTTGAGCGGAATCTCCGAAGCCGTGGCACGACACTACTTTCGCGCGGGCCTTGCGCTCTGCCGGCGACTGGCCGTGGAGCCTTCGATCCTCCTGCATCCGCTGGATCTCCTGGGACCCGACGATGCTCCGGCCCTCGGCTTCTTCCCCGGCATGCAGCTCGACGGAGCGGTCAAGCGCGCTCGCGTTCGAACCTACCTCGCCGACCTCCGCAGCGTCTTCGAAGTCTTGCCCATGCGGGACCACGCGGCGCGCCTCGAGCGCGAGCCCCTGCCCGAGAGGCGACCGGCCTTCCCGAGCGAAGTGCCCGCGCCGGGGATCGGTTGAACCGCCGTGGCAGAAGCCGGGCGCAGCCATCTCCTGACCATCGCCGTCGAGGACGACTTCCAGGCCTCCGCGCTCGGACCCGTGGTGACCCGTCGCGACTGGCGCCGGCTCGAATCCCGGGTGCTCGACAACACGGTGGCGGCACTGGATCTGCTCGACGCCCACGGTGCCCGCGCCACCTGGTTCGTGCTCGGGTGGGTCGCCTCGCGGGTGCCCGAGGTGGTGCAGGAGATCGTCCGGCGGGGACAGGAGGTCGCCAGCAAGGGCTTCCTGCACAGGACCCCTCAGTCGATGACCCGGGAGGAGCTTCGCACCGACGCCGCCAAGACGCGCGAGGCGATCGAGAGGGCCGGCGGAGTGCAGGTGCATGGACATCGCGTCGCCCGCGGTCATCTGGGGGTTTCGGATCTCTGGGTGCTCGAAGTGCTCGCCGAGCTCGGTTTCGTCTACGACTCGAGCTTCTTCCCCCGCTTCCGCTCGATCCGCCGCGAGTCCTGGCGGCGCTTCCCCCACGAGAACCGGACCGCGGCGGGGGAGATCCGGGAGTTCCCGATCTCGACCTGGGGCCCGGACGCCTGGCTGCTGCCGATGGCCGGAGGCAACTCCTTTCGTCAGCTGCCCGCCTGGGTGTCGCGGGCCGTGATCGCCGACTGGGAGCGTCGCTACCAATCGCCCTTCAACATGTACTTCCACGTCTGGGAGCTCGATCCCGCAGCGCCGCGCATCGCCAGGGCGGGGCGTCTCCGGCGGCTCCGGCAGTATCGCAATCTCGACCACATGCGGGAGCGGATCGAGCCGATCCTCGAGAGCCATCGCTTCCGCTCGATCGCCGACCTGCTCGGGCTCGACCAGGTTGCGGCGCCGGTGCGCGTCGAGACGGCTGCCGCATCCAGCGGGGTCTCCGTTCGCGAACGCGCCGGAGAGAGGGTCACCGTCGTCGTGCCCTGCTTCAACGAGGCCGGCGTCCTGGGCTATCTGGACCAGGTGCTTCGCGAGATGGAGTCCGACCTCGGAGGGCGATACAGCTTCGAGTACGTCTTCGTGGACGACGCCTCCACCGACGCGACCCGCGAGGAGCTGCAACGGGTGTTCGGAGCGCGGGAGGGCTGCCGCATCGTGGGTCACGAGACCAACCGGGGCGTGGCGGCGGCCATCCTGACAGGTCTGCACGCGGCGTCCACGGAGATCGTGGCATCGATCGACTGCGACGGCACTTACGATCCGACCCAGCTCGCGAAGCTGATCCCGTTGCTGACCGAGGATGTCTCCATGGTCACCGCCTCGCCCTATCACCCGGAGGGTCGGGTGATCGGGGTTCCGGCGTGGCGGCTCTTCCTCTCTCGCACGCTGTCTCGTCTGTATCGGGTGATGCTCGGGGAATGCCCTGCGACGATCACCAGCTGCTTTCGCGTGTACCGCCGCTCGCGGCTCCTCGATCTCGAGCTGCGGGACGGCGGCTTCCTCGGTGTGGCCGAGACGCTCTGCATCCTGCTGCTTCGCGGCGACCGCGTCGTGGAGCGCCCCGCCGTCCTCGAGTCGCGTCTACTCGGAGAGTCGAAGATGAAGACGCTGCGCACGATCCTGGCGCATCTGCGTCTGCTGCTCCGGCTCGGTGCCAGGCGTCTCGGAGCCCCGGCGTGACGCCGAGGGTGGTCGCCCTGGCCTGGCTCGGACTGCTGGTGGCGGGCAGCGCGCTCCGCCTGGTCGGCGTCTGGATCCCCCTGGACCATCGCAGCGCGGCTCCGTGGCGGGAGGCCGACTACGCGCAGATCGCGCGGAACTACGCCCGAGGAGAGGGAAGCCTGCTCTCGCCCCGGGTGGACTGGCGCGGGGACAGCTCCGGCGCCACCGAGATGGAGCTTCCGGTCCTTCCCTTCCTGGGAGGCTGGCTGCAGAAAGCCATCGGGGGCGACGAGCGATGGATGCGTGCGCTGTCCGCGCTCGCGTCGGTTGCCTCGCTCCTGCTCTTCGCGCTCCTGGCCCGCTCCGAGCTCGAGCCTCTCGGTGCATGGATCGCCACTGCCCTGTTCGCCGCGAATCCGATCGCCGTCTCGGTGGCCAACTCCCTCCAGCCCGAGTCGCTCCTCGTGGCGTGCCTGGTGGGCGCCTTCGGCCTGCTCGCCAGGTGGCAGAGAACCGATCGGGATCGACATCTGTGGCTCGCAAGCGCCGCCCTCGCCCTGGCGATCCTCGTCAAGGCCACGGCGGCACATCTCGGTCTCGTCTTCGCCTGGGCCGTCTGGCGTCGGTACGGAACTGGGCTCCTCGCGAGGCCGGCGGTCTGGTTGGCGGGAGCGACGAGCCTGCTGCCGCCGCTCGCGTGGTACACGCTCGCTCGGGGGAACTACCTGGAGACAGGCCTCTCGCTCGGGGTGTCGAACGAGGCCCACTGGCTCGTCTGGGCCAACTTCACGGGATCCTGGGCCTGGACGGTCGCGTTGGCCCGGATCGAGCTCATCCACGTGCTGGCGGGAGCAGGACCCCTGCTGCTCCTGGTCGGCGCGCTCGGCCGCGAGCGTCCGCCAGCCCGCAGCATCCTCGTCTGGTACGTCTCGGCTCTCGGCTTCCTGGTGATGATCGCCAACACCGCGGCGGACGACTGGGCCCGGTACTATCACCTGATCGCCGTGCCTTCGGCGAGCCTCCTGATGGGAGCCGGTGCGGGGAGTCTGATCGGTCGCCACCGGATCGGGCAGGTCGTCGCGCTGGTCTCGCTCGCCGCATGCCTCGTCGTGACGGCGTCCAGTCTTCGCACCCTGGAATGGCGGCGCTTCGAGCGCGGGCTGCTGGCCGGCGAGTTCACCTGCACGACCGAAGCCGCGGCCCACGTACCCGCGGATGCCCTGATCGTGCTCGAAGGTGGCCCGGCGCGGGACGGGCTCGGGCGCGAGGTCGCGTACCATCGGTCGATGGCCTTCTGGTGGATGGACCGAAGGGGCTTCGCCTATCCGTTGGGCGACCTGACTCCGGAAGGGCTCGAGCGCTTGCGCGCCCGCGGTGCCGACTTCTGGTGGAGCCGAGCGGTCGAGCTGGAGCGCTCACCTGGCCTGCGCGGCTGGGTGCCGCCCTACCCGGAGGTCACAAGCTGCGGGCCCTGGCGCCTCTTCGACCTTCGGGTTCCGGTCGCGGAGCCTGCGGCTCCATGAGGCTTGCCGTGGGTCCTCTGCTTCTCCTTGCCGTCGTGCTCTCGCGCCTCCTGTTCCTGGACGCGGACCCTCCGGGTCTCGTCCATCCCAATTTCGCGACGGACGAGGGGTGGTGGGCCCACGGCGCGAAGAACCACCTCCATGCCGGTCGATTCGTCCTGGACGAGCACAACACCGCCTTCTACCTGGCGCCCCTGCACACCGCGCTCGTCCGGCTCAGCTACGAAGCTCTCGGGCCCTCGCTGGCTGCCACGCGGCTTCCGGGCGCCCTGGCCGGGATCCTCGTGTGCCTGTTCGGGGCGGCGATGGTCGATTTCGAGCGGGGCCGTCGCGCGGGCCTGCTCACCTTTGCCTTGCTCGGCTCGAGCTTTTTTCTCTTCTGCTATGCGCGCATTGCGATGGTCGAATCGTTGCAGCTGGCGGTGCTCACCGCCGCGGCGCTGGCGGCCCTGGTGGGCGCGACCCGGACGTGGTGGGCCTCGGCGTCGGGGGCGCTCGTGGTGGTGTCGCTGCTGGCGAAGCCGAGCGGGGTGGCGGTGGGGCTCGCTTGCGTGCTCTTCCTCGCTGCGATCAGCTGGGAGCAGCGGCGCCCGGCCAAGCTGCTGGCCTTTGCGGCGGGAGCCGGGCTGGCAACGCTGATCCTGGGGGTCTTCTGGGTGCTCCCCTACAGCGAAGGGATCGCGACGGAGCTCGGGTACCAGTTCGAGGGCACCTCGCGGGACGGGAGTCTCCTGCGCATGCTGCTCTCGTTCGCCAACACGCCCAGACCTCCGGGATCCCACCTGCAGGCGTTCCTCGCGCCTTCATGGTGGGCTCTGTCGGCGGCCCTCGTCGTCTCCGCCCAGCGGGGTCTGCCCCGGGCACGGGGTCCGCTCGCGAACCTGTCGTGGCTGTGGCTGCTGTCGGGTCTCCTGCTCGTGGCCATCCAGTGGTATCAGCCGGAGCGCCGGCTGCTGCTGGTCGTGCCGCCGCTCGCGATCCTCCTCGTGCTGCAGCTCGCCGAGCTGGCCCGTCCCCGGGCGCGGAGCGACGGCACCTTTGCTTCCGAGACTTCGGCCGGCGTCGTGGCACAACTCCGCACGGGCTTGCCCGCCATCCTGATGACCGGAGGCGCTTTGGCGGTCCTCGCTTTCGACCCGCTGAACGCCTTCTGGCTGGAGGCCACGCGAGCCCTCCCCCTGGGCGAGCAGCCCGGTCTCTCGTCCGAGTTGACCCCACTCCTGGTGTGGATGGCCACCCTGGCGGGCGTCACG
>JAJDAR010000380.1 GCA_029261775.1 Deltaproteobacteria bacterium
AGATGGCGTCCGGGTTGTCGCCGAGCAGCTTGAGCGTCGGCGAGACGATCCGGCGGAAGAGCGGCCGGGACGGGTCGAACTCGAGGCGCAGGAAGAGCCCCGCCTGCAGGACGTGGAGGATGAAGCGGTGACCGTCGCTCACGTCCCCGGCGCGCGTGATGCGTCGCTCCGGGCTCAGGTACTCCGCCTCGACATCGACCAGCGCCTGGGCGAGCTCGGCGTAGGCGCGGCCGCTCTTGGTCACGGGACGCGCGACGTCGCCGCCCGCCGCCGTCTCCTCGGCGCGGGCAAGCTGCGCGAGCGGCAGGAGCGAGAGCGCCCCCGTGACGCTCGCGCTCTTCAGGAAGTCCCGTCGGTCCATGTCCGTCCCCCTCGCGAGCGTGGTCCGCTCAGAGCTCCCTGCGAATCGTGGAGGCCCGGCGTCCGCGGCAACGAAACCATGGGTCGCGGCCCGATTCAATGGGCACGCGCTACTGGCAGGTGAAGAACGAGCAGGTCCCGCTGCAGCAGTCCGAGTTGAAGGCGCACAGGGCCCCGCTGCCCGCGCAGCAGGCGCCGCAATCGAAGGCGCAGTTGGAGCAGCTCTCGCCCGGGCCACAGGTGAGGTCGCCGCAGAAGGGGCAGACCCCGCAATCCACCGCGCAGTTGGAGCAGGTCTCCGTGACGTTGCAGGTGAAGTCGCCACAGTAGATGAGGGGACGACAGAAACCGTTGAAGCAGCGCATGCTCGAGCAGGCATTGGATGTCGAGCAGAGCTCTCCGTTCGGCAAGGATCCCGCGGCCACACAGAAGCCGAAGTTGCAGGCGTTGCTCTGGCAGGCGCCGTTGCTGATACAGGGGGCGCCATTGCTGCCCTGGTCGGCGCAGAAGTTCAGCAGGCAGAGGCCGCTCGCACAGTCCCCGTTGAGGCCACAGGGCGTGCCGTTCGGGCAGGCCCCGCAGTCCGCCTGGCAGCTGTTGGAGAAACAGGTCTCTCCGTCCGGAACGAGGGTGCAGAACCCGTCACCGCACGTCCCCTGGCAGAAGCCGAGGTTCTGGTCGCAGGAGTTGCTCTTGCACTCGCCGTCTCGAAGGCAGGGATCCCCGGGATCCAGGACCCCGGCTGAGAGGCAGACCACGGCGCAAAGACCGCTCTGGCACTCACGGGCGTCGCGGCAGGGCGAACCGTCGGCGAGCGTGCCCGACGTCAGGCAGACGACGTTGCAGACGTCGCTAGCGCAGTCGGCGTCGATGCCACACGGCGTACCATTCGGGCAGCCCCCGCAGTCCGCCTGGCAGCTGTTGGCGAAACAGGTCTCTCCGTCGGGCACGACGGTGCAGAACCCGTCGCCGCAGCTGCCCTGGCAGAAAGCCCCACCGCAGACACCGCTCGTGCATTCCTCGTCCCGAATACAGGCGTCTCCTGGATCGAGCACGCCGGCGGAAAGGCAGATCCCGGGGCCACAGAGCCTGCTCATGCACTGGACGTCTTCCAGGCAGAGGGAGCCGTCGGGAAGGCCGCTCGGTGTCGTGCAGGTGCCAGCCGAGCATGGTCCGCTGGGGCAATCCGCGTCCACGTTGCACTGCGTGGCGCAGGTTCCGGTGGAGGCATCACAGAAGCCGCTGGCGCACTCCGGGGAGCCGCTGCACGGTGCACCGTTGCCGCACCCGCCGACCTTGGGGCCCGCGGCGGGATCCAGCCCCGGACCTGGCGTTCCGGTGATGAAGCCCGGCAGGAACAGGGTGAAGTCCGCGATCGAGACGGCACCGTCGCCGTTCATGTCCGTGCCTTGACCGGCGTCCTGGGTGGACTGGAAGTCGGGCAGGAAGAGGTTGAAGTCGGCGATCGAGCAGAAGCCGTCGCCGTCGAAGTCACAGTCGCAGGCGTTGCCGAGGCCGTCGCCGTCGGTGTCGACCTGGGCGGGGTCCGCGACCTGGGAGCAGACGTCGCAGTAGTCGGGCACCAGATCGCCATCGGCGTCGGGCGCGGCCTGCGAGAAGGCGGGCGCAACCAACAGGAGCAGCAACCCGAGGGTGCAGGCGGCTTGCTGGAGCAGTCGGTCGGAAAGCATCACCCAATTTATCAGCATCCGTTTCGGCCTGGGAAGGGCGTTCTTCAGCCAGGGAAGGGATCGAGGCGCCGCCAGCTCCGACCCGTGATGGGGCCTCGAGCTGCGCATGAGTTGCCGGTCAGCCCTGGCGGACGTGCTTCTCCAGGAACTGCGCGATCTCCGCGACCGTCTCGCGCGCGGCCCGGATCGTCGGCACGAGCACGGGCCAGACGTGGAAGAGGCCGGAGCGGCGCAGCAGGACGGCTTCGCCGCCGGCCGCGGTGACGCCCTCCACGATCCGGGTCGCGTCGTCGAGCAGGATCTCGGAGTCGTCCACGGCCACGAGCAGCGGCGGCAGGCCGCCCAGGTTGCCGTGCAGCGGGGACGCGCCCGGCTCGTGCGGGTCGACGTCGCCCAGGTAGGCGCGAGCCGAAGCGGCCAGCGCGCTGCGGGTGAGCATGTCGTCCGCCTCGCCGTTGCTGGCGCGGCTCGGGGCTTCGTCCGTCAGATCCGCCCACGGCGAGAGCAGCACCCCGGCGGCGGGCAACGGGAGACCTTCGTCCCGGACGCGTTGCAGCATGGCGAGGGTGAGCCCACCGCCGGCAGAGTCGCCGGACACGGCGAGGGTCGCGGGATCGACGCGCTCGACGAGCGCGCGATAGGTTGCGACCGCGTCGTCGAGGGCCGCCGGATAGCGGTGCTCCGGCGCCAGCCGGTAGCGCGCGAGCAGCACGTCGGCGAGCAGCGGTCGCGCGAGGTGGGCGCCCAGGTTCCGGTAGGCCGCGGGATCGCCCGCGACGTAGGCACCGCCGTGGTGGTGCAGGATCGTGCGCCGCGCGGCCGGGACGCCGACCCATTCGCCCTGCACGTCCCCGAGCTCACCGGGCTCGAGCGGGCGCGCCGACACGCCGCCGGGAAAGCGGGGCATGCCGGGGACCCGTCCCAACGCCTTGCGGAAGTTCCGGACGGCTTCGTCCGGCCCTTGGGCGTCCTTCTTCAGGATCAGCCGGAGGACCCGTCGGATCAGGATCACGAGGACGTTGCCCATGGAGCTCTCCCGTCGATGGTGGGACGCGCCGCGATTGTGGCACTCTTCCAGCCTTCCAGCAGATCGGTGAGGGGGAAGCGTGAGCAGGCTCTCGGGCGTCCAGGTGATCGACTTCTCGACGGGGATCGCGGGCGGCTACGCCAGCAAGCTCTTCGCCGATGCGGGCGCCGACGTGATCAAGGTGGAGCCGCCCGGGGGCGACCCGCTGCGGCGGCGCTCGGCGACCCGCGGCGCCGTTCCGCCTGGCGAGGACGGCGCGCTCTTCCGCTTCCTGCACGCCGGCAAGCGCTCGGTCGTCGGTGCGCCCGGAGATCCCGAGGTCGAGGCGCTGCTCGGCGGAGCCGACCTGGTGGTCGAGTCCTTCGAGGACGGCAGCCTCGACCCCGCCGCCCTGGCGGCCCGTGATCCGAAGCTC
>JAJDAR010000381.1 GCA_029261775.1 Deltaproteobacteria bacterium
CTGGGCCCTGGACCAGCTGTCCCTCGACGTCGCCGACGGCAGGGCCTTCGCGATCCTGGGGCCCTCCGGCTGCGGCAAGACGACGCTGCTGAAGATCGTGTCGGGTCTGCTCCGCCCCACGAGCGGGCAGGTGCGGCTCGACGGGCAGGCCGTGAACCGCCTCGCGCCCCGTGAGCGGCGAGTGGCCCAGGTCTTCCAGTTCCCGGTCGTGTACGAGACGATGACGGTCGAGGAGAACCTCGCCTTTCCCATGCGCAACGAGCGCGTCCCCTCCGACGAGATCCGGCGCCGGGTCGCGACGATCGCGGAGCTGCTCGACCTCGGGCCCCTGCTGACGCGTCGCGCTGGCCGCCTGCGGCCCGACGAGCAGCAGACGGTGAGTCTCGGGCGGGGCCTCGCCCGACCTGACGTCGCGGCCCTGCTGCTCGACGAGCCGCTCACGGTGGTCGACCCCGCCCGCCGCTTCGAGCTCCGTCAGAAGCTGCGACGGGTGCACCGCGCCACCCGCACCACCCTGGTCTACGTGACCCACGACCAGACGGAGGCGCTGACCTTCGCCGACGAGGTCGCCGTCATGGACGGTGGACGCGTGCTCCAGGTGGCGAGCCCGCGCGAGCTCTTCGAGCGGCCCTCCCATACCTTCGTCGGGCACTTCATCGGCAGCCCCGGCATGAACCTCCTGCCCTGCCGGCTCGACGGTCGCGAGGTCGTCGTGGACGAGCACCGCATTCCCGTCGCGGCCGGCGACGAGGCCTCCTCGGCCGTCGGTGACACGCTCGAGCTCGGGATCCGCCCGGAGTTCCTCGAGCTCGTGTCGCAACCGGTTCCGGGCAGCGCACCGGTGCGGGTCCAGTCGGTGCTCGAGCTCGGCGACCACCGCGTGGTTCGCGTCGGTCTCGGCCGCCACCAGCTCGGCGTTCGGGTCCCCGACCGCACGCCGATCCCCACCGGGTCCGGCTGGCTGCGCTTTCCGCCCGAGCGGATGCTGCTGTACCGGGACGGGCGGCTGGTACGTTGAACCGCACGGAGCATCCGAGGGCCTGGCTGCTGGTGGCGCCGGTGCTCGCCGTGGTCGCCTTCTCGGCGTTGATTCCCCTGATGACGGTCGTCAACTACTCGGTGCAGGACATCTTCGGCCCCGGCCAACGCGTCTTCGTGGGAAGCGAGTGGTTCCGCGAGATCCTCCGCGACGAGCGTCTCCACGCCGCCTTCGGCCGACAGCTGCTGTTCACGGCCTCGATCCTGGCGATCGAGCTCCCGCTCGGCGTCGCCATCGCGCTGTCCATGCCGACCCGAGGGCCAGGGGTGTCCCTCACGCTCGTGACCCTGGCCCTCCCGCTGCTCGTTCCGTGGAACGTCGTGGGGACGATCTGGCTGATCTTCGGCCGCGCGGACATCGGGCTCGGCGGGGCGCTGCTGCATGGGCTGGGCCTCGAGTGGAACTACGCCCAGAACGCGGCGGATGCCTGGGCGCTGCTCCTCGTGATGGACGTCTGGCACTGGACCTCCCTGGTGGCGCTGCTCGCGTACGCGGGCCTTCGCGCGATTCCGGAGCCGCTCCGACAGGCCGCGCAGATCGACGGCGCCTCGCCGTGGGCGATCTTTCGCCACGTGCAGCTCCCCAAGCTGCGGGGTGTACTGACCATCGCCCTGCTGCTGCGGCTGATGGACAGCTTCGTGATCTACACCGAGCCCTTCGTGCTGACCGGCGGAGGGCCGGGCAACGCCACGACCTTCCTGTCGCAGTACCTGGCCCAGCGCGCGGTGGGCCAGTTCGATCTCGGACCGGCGGCGGCCTTCTCGCTGATCTACTTCCTGATCATCCTGGCCCTCTGCTTCGGCTTCTTCACGGCCCTGACGGCGCACGAGTTGCACGATGCGCCCGAAGGCGAAGGCGGGGAGGGCGAGGCGTGACCCTGCGCAAGCGACACGTCGGCCTCGCCCTCTATCTGGGTTTCCTGCTGGTGCCGATCGGCTGGATGCTCAACATGTCCCTGCGTCCGACCGCGGACATCCTTTCCACCTTCCGGCTGCTTCCGATGGATCCGTCGCTCGAGAACTACCGGACCATCCTCGGCGATCCCTCGTGGTACTCGGGGTACCTGAACTCGCTGACCTACGTCGGCATGAACACGGCGCTGTCGCTGCTGGTCGCGCTGCCCGCCGCCTATGCGTTCTCGCGCTACCGCTTCCTCGGCGATCGCCACCTCTTCTTCTGGCTGCTCACGAACCGCATGGCGCCGCCGGCGGTCTTCTTGCTGCCCTTCTTCCAGCTCTACTCGACGTTCGGGCTGATCGACACGCATCTGGCGGTGGCGCTCGCGCACTGCCTGTTCAACGTGCCGCTCGCGGTCTGGATCCTGGAGGGCTTCATGTCGTCGGTGCCGCGGGAGATCGACGAGATGGCCCACCTCGACGGCTACTCCTTCCCGCGCTTCTTCCTCACCCTGTTCCTGCCGACGATCGGCCCGGGCGTGGGCGTGACGGCCTTCTTCTGCTTCATGTTCAGCTGGGTGGAGCTGCTTCTCGCGCGCACGCTCACGACGGTCCAGGCCAAGCCGATCGCTGCGGTCATGACGCGCACCGTGAGCGCCACGGGCCTCGACTGGGGGCTGCTCGCGGCGGCGGGCATGCTGACGATCGTGCCCGGCGCGCTGGTGATCTGGTTCGTCCGGCGGCACCTGGCGAAGGGCCTGGCCCTGGGGCGCGTGTGATCGACCTCGAATGGATGGCCTGGACTCTCCCGACGGCGGTCTTCTTCGCCGGAATCGCCGCGCTGCTGGTGGGCATGAGCGTCTGGCAGCACGTCTCGCCCACCCGCAGGCGTCGCGGCGCGCTGGGTCTGTCGACGACCCGGGGCGATCGGGTCTTCCTCGGCCTGCTGGCCAGCGCCTTCTTGCAGCTGGCGTGGCTGGGCCTGACCCCGTTCAGCCCGTGGATCGCCGCGGGCCTCGGCGGGGTGCTTCTGGTATGGATCCTGCGGTTCGGCTGAAGGGGGAGCGCATGCGTCGGGGTCTCGGTTCTTGTCTCGTCATGCTCGGGGGGATCGCGATCGCGACCCTCGCGGGATCCGCAGAAGAGGACGCTGCGGCGGTGGCCGCCAGATGGGTCGATCAGGAGTTCCAGCCCTCGACCCTGACGCGACGAGAGCAGCTTGCGGAGCTGGCCTGGTTCCGGGCAGCGGCCGCTCCGTTCCGCGGCATGGAGATCGACGTGGTCTCCGAGACGATCACGACCCACGAGTACGAGTCCAAGACCCTCGCTCGCGCCTTCACCGAGCTCACCGGCATCGTCGTCCGCCACGACCTGATCCAGGAAGGCGACGTGATCGAGAAGCTCCAGACCCAGATGCAATCGGGTCGCAGCATCTACGACGCCTACGTCAACGACACGGACCTGATCGGAACGCACTTCCGCTACGGCCGGGTCGTCCCGCTCTCGGATTTCATGGCCGGGGAGGGCAAGGACGTCACGAACCCGCTGCTCGATCTGGAGGACTTCATCGGGAGGAGCTTCGGCACCGGTCCCGATGGAAAGCTCTACCAGCTTCCGGATCAGCAGTTCGCCAACCTGTATTGGTTCCGGTACGACTGGTTCCAGCGCCCCGAGCTCCGACAGGCCTTCCTCGAGCGCTACGGCTACCCGCTGGGCGTTCCGGTCAACTGGTCGGCGTACGAGGACATCGCGGAGTTCTTTTCCGTGCACGTCCGCGAGATCGACGGTGTCCGCGTCTACGGACACATGGACTACGGCAAGAAGGATCCTTCGCTCGGATGGCGCTTCACCGACGCCTGGCTCTCGATGGCGGGGGCGGGGGATCCCGGCATCCCGAACGGCAAGCCGGTGGACGAGTGGGGCATCCGGGTCGACGGGTGCCGGCCGGTGGG
>JAJDAR010000382.1 GCA_029261775.1 Deltaproteobacteria bacterium
GGGGCTCGCGGCCACGCCCTCGGGCGCAGCGCGCCTCAAGGACGTGGCCACCGTGAAGGGCGTGCGACCGAACCAGCTGACCGGCTACGGGCTCGTCGTGGGTCTGGCCGGGACCGGCGACAAGAACGGAACGGAGTTCACCGTCCGCTCTCTCGCCAGCGTCCTGGCGCGCATGGGCATCGGCGTGCGGGCGGACGACATCCAGGTGAAGAACGTCGCCGCCGTCGTGGTGACCGCGGCCCTGCCGCCCTTCGCCAGCGCGGGCTCGAGGATCGACGCGACCGTGTCGTCGCTCGGAGATGCCACCAGCCTCGAGGGCGGCACCCTCGTGATGACACCGCTCTTCGGAGCCGATGGCGACGTCTACGCGATCGCCCAGGGCGCGCTCTCCGTGGGCGGCTTCTCGGTCGGCGGAGGGGGCGGCGGCTCGTCGGTGTCCAAGAACCACACGACGGTGGGACGGCTCGCCGGCGGTGCCACGGTCGAGAAGGAGCTCGGCTACGCCATCGAAGCGAAGAAGGAGTTCGAGGTCGCGCTCGCGCAGCCGGACTTCACCACCGCTCGCCGCGTCTCGCGCGCGATCAACCGCGAGCTCGGCGACGGCCTGGCCCGCGCGCCGGATCCGGGCACCGTGCTGGTGACGGTGCCCCCGCACTACGAGAGCGACGTGGTCGGCTTCCTGGCCGCGGTCGAGGGGGTGGACGTGACCCCGGATCGGGCCGCCCGGGTGATCCTGAACGAGCGCACCGGCACGGTCGTGATGGGGGAGAACGTGACCATCTCGACGGTTGCGATCTCGCACGGCTCGCTCTCGGTGACGATCCGCATGCAGAACGAGGTGTCGCAGCCTCTGCCCTTCTCCGATGGCGAGACCACGCCCGTCGTCAACGACGCGATCACCGCGGTGGAGGAGGACGCCCGTCTGACCGTCGTCCAGGGGCCGGTCACCATCGACGAGCTCGTCCGCGGTCTCAACGCGATGGGCGTCACGCCCCGCGACCTGATCTCGATCCTCCAGGCCATCAAGGCGGCGGGAGCGCTCTCCGCCGATCTGGAGGTGATGTGACCGACCCCGTCAACCAGGACTCGATCCGCACTCTCGAGGCGCTGGGAGGTCGGCAGGACGCCGACTCGAAGCGCCAGGTGGCCCGCGAGTTCGAGGCGCTACTGGTGGGAGAGATGACCAAGATCGCGAGCAAGCCGCTCTTCGGCGAGAGCGTGCTCGGGGGCGGAAGCGCCGGCCGCATGTGGCAGGAGCTGTACATGGAGCAGGTGGTGCGCGCGGGTGCCGGCCGCTTCGGCATCGTCGATTCCGTACTGGCCTCGATGCCCGGCGGGGACGACGTCCAGGAGCCCTCTGCCGACGAAGAAAGAAAGACCGGATCCCGCGAGGAGAAGCCGTGAAGACGAGTCCCCTCGAAGGACTGACGACCGTGCTGCAGGCCGAGGAAACACTCTACGCGCAGCTCCGTGATCTGCTCCAGGAGGAGCAGGGGCTGATGGCCACCCTCGACGCCGAAGGGCTCGAGCGCATCGCCCGCAGCAAAGAGGAGCTTGCGGACGAGAGCCGTCTGGTCGAAGAGACCCGTCTGGCAGTGACCCGGGAGCTGGCGATGACGCTGGGAATCGAAGACGAGCAGCCGCGTCTCTCGACGCTGTGCGAGCGCATCGGGCGCGAGGGCGACGCCCTGCGCGAGGTGCACACGCGCCTGGTGGTCCTGATCGGCGCGGTCCGTGAATTGATGGACGTGAATCGGGCCTTTGCCGGAGAGGCGCTCTCGCAGGTGAGAGGGACGCTCCAGCTGCTCGGAGGGCTGGTGCCGAGCCAGGCGCTCTACGAGGCCGTGCCCGAGCGGGAGCCGCGCGTGAGCGTCGGCCAGCTGGTGCGGAGGAGCGTCTGACGTGACCAGCATCTTCGGAGCCATCGACGTCGCCCGGAAGGGCCTTGCCGTCACCCAACGGGGCCTGGCCACGGCGGGCCACAACATCGCGAACGCGAACACGCCCGGCTTCAGCCGCCAACGGCTGGTGCAGGCCGCGGAGTTCCCGATCCGCATCAGCGGCGGTCTGCTGGGAACCGGGGTCCGGGCCCTGACGATCGAGCGGGCCACCGATCCCTTCATCCAGAGCCAGCTGGTCCGCCAGCGCAGCACCGCCGCCTCCTCCGAGGCCCAGGCCAACGTCCTGTCGCAGATCGAGCAGATCCTGAACGAGCAGGACACCGACGGGCTGACCGCGGCGTTGGGCGACTTCTACGATGCGGCCGACGACCTCGCCACGAGCGGAAACCCCGGCGCGGCCTCCGAACGTGCCGCCTACGTCTCCAGCGCCCAATCCGTCGTGGACCTCCTCCACACCGACGACGCGAGGCTGCGCAGCCTGATGTCTTCGACGAACGATGGAATCGCGGGCCTGCTTCCGCAGATCAACACGACCCTCGAGCAGATCGACTTCCTGAACGAGGAGATCGCCCGGCTCGAGATCGGCGAGCTGAACCCCGCCAACGATCTGCGAGACCAGCGCGATCTCGCCCTCCAGGATCTGGCCGAGATGATCGACGTGCGCACCTACGAGGACCAGAACGGCAACCTCAACGTCACGCTGGCGAACGGCGTGGCCCTCGTCGAAGGCGACCGGGCCCGCACCCTCATCGCCACCGCCGATCCGACCAATCCCTTCGATTCCTCCTTCGCGCGCGTGTCCGTCCAGGATCAGAGCAGCCTGACCGATGTGACCACGCAGATCGGTGGAGGGCGGCTCGGGGGCCTGCTCCGGGCGCGCGACACGATCCTGCCGGCCGCGATCCGCTCCCTCGACACGGTCGCCTACAACCTGATCGAGAGCGTGAACACGGTCCACGCCGCGGGCATGGGGCTCAACGGGGCCGTCGGCAACTTCTTCACCGCCCTCCCGCAGGTCGAGGACGCCGCCCGCGATCTGACGATCGGAGCGAACATCCTCGCCAATCCGGACGAGGTCGCCGCCGGCCTCACGACGCAGCCGGGGGACAACCAGAACGCCCTCGCGCTCGCGGCGCTGCGCGACCAGAAGGGCGCCCTCTTCCTGCCCGGCGATCCGCCGGGTCCCGCGACGGGCCCGTCCCGCAGCATCATCGAGCACGCCGTCGCGGTGATCGTCGACGTCGGACAGCAGGCGAAAATGATGGACTCGGCGGCCCTGCAGCAGGATCGCATCATCGAAGGGCTGCAGAACCGCCGCGACGAGATCTCGGGCGTCTCCATCGACGAGGAGGTCGCCCAGCTGGTGCGCCTCCAGGCCGCCTTCCAGGCCAACTCGCGCGTGATCAGCGTGGTCCAGGATCTCCTGGATGACCTGGTCAACATCCTCTAGGAGCCCCCATGCGCGTGACCCAGTCCATGATCATCCGCTCGGCGCTCGGCGATCTCAGCCGCGCCCGCCTGCGGCTGAGCCAGACCCAGGAGAAGGCCGCCAGCGGTCTTCGCATCAATCGCCCCTCGGACGACCCGGTCGGGGCCAGCGCGGCCATGCTGCTGAAGCGGGGCCTCGAGGCGACGGATCAGCTCCAGCGCAACATCACCCAGACCCGCACGCGGCTGTCGGCCGGTGAGTCGGCCATCGCCAACGCGAACGATCTTCTGATCCGCGCCCGCGACCTGGCGATCCAGGGTGCGAACGGCACCCAGAATGCCGCGACCCGCGCCCAGCTCGCCGAAGAGGTGGAGACGCTCCACGCGGCCATGCTGGCCGAGGGCAACTCGCGCATCGGGGGCGGTCACCTCTTCGCCGGCTACGCCAGCGACACGGCGCCCTTCGTGGCGTCCGGCCCCTTCATCGACAACCCGCCCTCGTCGCCCACCGTCGCCTTCGCGGGCGATCCCAGCGAGGTCCAGGTGCAGATCGACGAAGGCGTGCAGGCCAGGGCGACCGCCAACGGTCAGCGCGTGTTCATGGGCGACGCGAACGGCGACGGGCTCGTCGATGCAGGTCGCGAGGACCTGTTCCAGACGCTCGCCGATCTGCGGGACGCGCTGGCGACCGACGACGTTCCCCAGATCCAGGCCTCGCTGGCCCGGCTCGACAACGGCATCCAGCAGCTCTCGCTCGAAAGGACGCACTTCGGCGCGCAGCTCACGCGGCTCGACGAGTTCGAGGAGCGCCTCGACGATCGACGGGTCGATCTGACGACGCGGCTCTCCGACGTGCAGGACGCCGACGTGGCCCAGGTCTTCTCCGATCTGGCGAACCAGGAAGTCGCCCTGCAGGCCTCGCTCCAGGTGAACGCCCGGCTGATCCAGCCGACGCTCCTCGACTTCCTCCGCTAGCCATGCTGGTCCTGACCCGTCGAGTTGGTGAGAGCCTGCGGATCGGCAGCGAGGTTCGCGTGACGGTGCTCTCCTCGGGCGGTGGGCAGATCCGTCTCGGCATCGACGCGCCCAGCCACGTCGCCGTCCACCGCCAGGAAGTCTACGACCGGATCGTCGACGCGAATCTCGAGGCCGCCCACGTGGGTGAGCTCGACGTCGCAGAGCTCTGGCCGACCGGGGCCCGCGCCGCGGGGAGGGAAGACGGGTGACCGAGCCGCAGAGCATCGCCATCGAGCACCAGCGATTCGGGCGGCTCGAGGTGCCCGAGGCCGACGTGCTGCACTTCGACGGCCTGCCGGGCTTTCCCGACGCGCGGCGCTTCGCCCTTCTCCGGCACGACCGGGAATCGACCTTCCTCTGGCTGGTCTCGCTGGATCGAAGCGATCTCAGCTTCGTGGTGACCGATCCACGCCAGTTCTTCCCCGACTACGCCCCGAAGCTCGGAGCAACGGACCTCGCCTCGGTCGCCGCCGAGGAGGTCGGGCAGGTCGAGATCTTCTCGATCGCGACCATCCGCGACGGAGCCGCCACCCTGAACCTGGCGGCGCCGCTGCTGGTCCATGCCGCGCGCGGGCGCGGCGTCCAGCTGATCCTCGATCAGGGCGGCCACTCGACCCGGCAAGCCCTGCCGAAGGTCTGAGCGACCCTCAGATCGAGTCGAAGCCCCATACATAGAGGGGCCATGGCAGTCGTTTCGCGAGCGCGCTCCGCTCGGAGTCGCTCAGACAGGTCAGGGACCCGAGACGATCGTCCGGATCTGGTGGGGTTTCCGCGAGCTGCGAGCCCAGCAGGATCGTCCGGCACTCATCTGCCGGGATCGTCTGCGAGCCCCCGTCGCCCTCGAAGGTCACCCGGTCGTCCTGCTGGTGGGCCCCGAGGCCGGCCAGCGCCGGGTCCGTATCGATCACTGCGCGCAGCAGTGCTCCTGCGTCGAGGAGCCGCGCCAGACCGAAGGCTCGCGGGTGGCGGACCGCCCCGGCGCGGAGCAGATCCATCGCCGCTCCCTCGAAGGCAGGGCTGGTCAGCAGGCCCAGGGCCGGGCGCTCGCCGCGCAGCCGCTCGCAGCAGGCCAGCACGCCGGCGCGGTCCCCGGCCCATTCGTGCACGATGTCGCGGAAGTCATCGCCCCGTCCGCGCGCGGCGTAGGCGACGGGTGCACCCCCGCGGTGGGCGACCGCGACCTCGACCTCCGGTCCGGCGACCAGGGCCGCGAGGGCGCCCGGGGGGCGCTCCACGTGGATCGCCTTGCGCGCGTACATCCCTTCCAGGTAGGGAAGGTCCCCTGCGCGGCAGGGCTCGACCTGCAGCCCTTCGGGGCCGGACCCGGCAGCCGCAGCGGTGCGTGCGCGGGCAAGGCAGGCAGCATCCGCCACCAGCAGGTCGTCGCGGCCCACCGGCCCGAAGCCCAGGCGCCGGTAGAAGCCGGGCTGGTCGCTCCAGAGCAGGGCGAGGACGCTGCCCTCCCGCCGAAGGGTCTCCACGCAGGCCTCGACGCAGCGACTGGCGAGCCCTTGCCCGCGAAAGGACGGGTCCGTGTAGACGAGCCCGATCAGCCCGATCTCGAGCGAGACCTCGCCGACCCGCAGCGAAACGCACTGGACCATCGCGTGGGCGGCGAGCCGCCCTTCGCACCGCACGACGCGATGCCGCTCGGGATGGAGCGGATGGAGGGAAAGGGGGTACTCGCGTTGCAGGGTTCCCCGGTGTCCGCGGCGCAGGCCATCGTCCAACCAGGCCACGAGGGACGCCCGCTCGGCGGCCTCGATGCACTCGACTCCCTGGTCCGCGACGCCCATCTCGCAGGCAGGACGCAAGATCGATGCCGCGCGAGAGACGCTCGCACGGCCCCGAGCCGACGATTTGCGGCAACGCGTTTCGAGTTGAAACGCCTTCGTGAGATCCCGATCACGTCTCGCGCTTCACGATCGTGCAGCCATCGCGCAGACGGACCGCGAACTCCCCGCCTGCTTCCCGGTTCGGGGATCGCCCGAGGGCGCCTCGGGGAAAGCAAGGGTTGGTGATGGCACCCGCCTTGCAGCCCAGAGCGTGGCCCCGGCAGCGTGAAAGGGGATTCAGAGCCGGGGACGGGTGACGTGCGAGCACGGAGCCCCCCCTTCCGTCTCGGGCGAGTGCACGGTGCGGAGCGCACACAGGGATCACCAAGGATCGGTGAGACCGAGAAACCTTCACGGAGGAAACGAGACCCATGGGTCTTCGAATCAACACCAACATTGCGTCCCTGAACGCACAGCGAAACCTCTCCACCACCACCAACAACCTGCAGCGCTCGCTCGAGCGGCTCTCTTCGGGTCTGCGGATCACCCGCGCCTCCGACGATGCGGCCGGTCTGGCGATCTCCGAGCAGTTCCGGGCAGAGATCCGGAGTCTCCAGCAGGCGCAGCGGAACGCCAACGACGGCATCTCGCTGCTCCAGATCGCTGAAGGCGCGCTCAACGAGACCAGCGGAATCCTGACGCGTCTGCGCGAGCTGGCCATCCAGTCCGCGAACGGCACGTTGGGTACCGCAGAGCGCACCACGTTGGACAACGAGTTCAACGACCTGGTGGCCGAGATCGGGCGGATCGCGAACGTCACGGAGTTCAACGGCACCAAGCTGTTGGACGGCACGGCGGCGAGCGTGACCTTCCAGGTCGGCACCAAGAACACGACCAACGACCAGATCACGGTCACCGGCGTGAATGCCACCGCCACGGGCGTCGGCATCAACACGGCGGGCATCGACACCGTCACCAACGCCCGGGCTGCGCTCTCGCTGATCGACTCTGCGATCGGCACGGTCGCGTCCCTGCGCGCTGGCTTCGGTACCGCACAGAACCGGTTGGAATCCACCATCCGGTCCATCGCGGTCGCGGTCGAGAACACGTCGGCTGCGGAGTCCCGGATCCGCGACGTCGACGTGGCCAGTGAGACGGCCATCCTGACCCGGAACCAGGTGCTCCAGCAGGCGGGCATCTCGGTGCTGGCCCAGGCCAACGTGTCCACCCAGAACGCCTTGGCATTGCTCCAGTAATCCCTCCCGAGCGGGCGGCGGCGGGTGAGCCGCCGCCCGCTCCTTTCGCCTCCCCCCTAGGAGTCGCAGCATGGGGATCCGAGTCGGAGGCCTTTCGTCGGGCCTCGATACAGCCAAGTTGATCGAAGCCTTCATTGCCTTCGAGCGTCGGCCGCTCGACCTCGTGGAGAAGCGCAAGGCCGAGGTCGAGAACGAGCGCACGCTGTTCCTCGATCTCAACTCGAAGCTCAAGGCCCTGCAGGATGCTGCGGAGGCCATCGACAACCTGAATTCCACGCTCTCCGGACCGAACCTGGACGAAGAGCTGCTCGCCTTCGGCACCACCTCCACCGACGAGTCGGTGCTCACCGCCAACGCCACCGGCAACGCCATCCCCGGCAGCTACGTGGTGGACGTCCTCCAGGTCGCGACGGTCGGTCGCCGCTTCTCCGCCGGCTTCACGCCGGCCTCCGTGGTCGCCGGCGGCGGAGATACCCTGTCGATCGACTATGGGGGAGCGAGTCCCATCGCCCTCACCTTCGCCGGGACGGAGACGCTCCAGGACGTCGCCGCCGCGATCAATGCCGACGTGAACAACGTCGACGGCGTTCGCGCCGAGGTGATCTTCGACGGCACCAACGATCGGTTGATCGTCTCCGGTCTGGGCACGGGGAGCGCTGGCGCGCTCATGGTCTCGACCACGCTCACGGACGGCGGCGGCGGTCCTTTCTTCGACGCCGCCCTCCAGCAGAACGCGCAGGACGCCCAGCTGTCCGTCTTCGGTGGCCTGACGGTCACTCGCTCCGAGAACGACATCACGGACGTGATTCCCGGTGTGAGCCTCAACCTCAAGGCCGCGGATCCCGGCAACCCGGTGACCATCGACGTGGCGCGAGACGACGAGGCGATCACGGAGAAGCTTCAGGACTTCGTGGACGCCTACAACGCGGTGATGTTCTTCGTGAACTCCCAGAGCCGCTTCGACGAGACCACGCAGAAGGCCGGCCCTCTCTCGGGCAACCCGACCCTGCGCGGCCTGCAGGGCACCATCTTCTCCGCCCTCCAGGGAACCAGTGCCAATCCCTACGCTTTCGCCGGCAATCCCCTGCGATCCGTCGGTGAGTTCGGGCTCGACCTCGACGACGACGGGCTGCTCACCCTGAACCAGACGAAGCTGACGGCGAAGCTGGACGAGGACGTGTTCGACGTCCGCCAGTTCCTCTCCGGGGACGGCACGAATCTCGGTGTCGCCGGCATGATCTCCCAGGTGCTCGAGGGGTACACGCAGAGCACGAGCGGGATCATGGACGGCATCGACAGCACGCTCGATCGTCGGATCCGCAGCTTCGATACACAGATCGAGCGCATGGAAGAGCGCCTCGAGCGTCGCGAGGAGCTGCTGGTGCTGCAGTTCGCGCGCCTCGAGACGTCGCTCGCCGCGCTGCAAGGGCAGGGAAACGCACTCGGCGGGTTGCTGATCAACCAGCAGCCGAGATAGCCGGACAACCAACGGTCTCGGGGGGGACATGGGACATCGATACCAGCAGATGGACATCTCGACGGCGACGCCCGAGGCGCTCGTCGCCAAGCTGTTCCAGGGGGCCATCCGGCACGCGCGCAGGGCGCGCGATCTCGGCGACGGGCCCCAGCTGCGCGATCGGGGTGCCTCGATCACCAAGGCCGTCGCCATCGTCGGTGAGCTGCGAAGCTCGCTCGACCATGAGCGCGGCGGGGAGATCGCGACCAACCTGGGCCGTCTCTACGACTTCGTGATCGATCGGCTGACCGAGGGAAATCTCCGCCGTGAGGCAAAGCCGATCGACGAGGCCCTGACGGTGCTCACCACGCTCGAGGAGGCCTGGGCCGAGCTCGCGCGCCGCGGCGAGCGGGGTGCCGCGTGAGCTCCCGGGATCTGGTCGCCCGGGCGACGGCGCTGCGCGATGCGGCGTTCGGCCTGCGCGACGCGGTCGATGCCGAGGAACCGGCGGAGCTCGACGCCGCACTTGTGCGCCGCAACGAGGCCTTCGCCGCACTGCAGGCCTGCGTGCAAGCTCCGCTCGATCCGAGCTGCGAAGCGCTCGTCCGCGAGGTGCTCGAGATCGATCGGGAGACCGAGCAGAGGATGCGCGCAGGGATGGATCGCCTGCGCGACGAGCTCGAACAGATCCGCCACGCTCGGGCGGTCGCCGGCCGGCAGCAACGCCGTGCCGATGCACCCCGCTATGTGAGCCGCCGCGCCTGATCGGCGCCGGAAGCTGCGGCCATGAGCGACGAAGAAGTCGAGGAAGTCGAAGAAGAAAGCGACGAGGCCGCCGAGAGCCCCGCAGAGCCGGATCCGCCTGCCTTCGGCCCCGCGGAGGCGGCCGAGGTGGCCGGACGCCTCGTCGAAGCGCTCGGCTCCGATCTGTCCTCGCTGCTCAACGTCGAAGCGGAGCTCTCGACGGGTGGCACCGACCAGGGCGCTCCCCAGGAGCTCGGCTGGCCGGGGCCCCTCGTCGTGCAGCCCCTCCGGATCGGCGAGCTGGGCGGCCTGCTCGCGTGCCCGACCGCGGACGCTGCCATGCTCGGAGCCCTGCAGGCCGGGGGCGATGCGGCCGCGGCCAAGGCCGCCCACGAGGCCGGGGCGCTCGGGGAGCACGCCGACGCCTACGCCGAGGTGCGCAAGCTGGTCACGACGTTGCTCGGCCCCTGCTTCGAAGGGCATGCGACGGGGGAGCTCGCCGGAGGCGACACCAGCCTGATCGCCGATCCGGCGCAGGGCGGCTTTCCCCAGGACGGACCCCACGTTCGCGTCGAGATCAGCCTGGCGCTCGAGGGATGCGGAACGTCCACCCTCTATCTGCTCTTCGGCGGCGGTGCGGCCGGCTCCCAAGGCCAGCGGGCCCTGGTGATCATCGATCCGCGGGGCGAGGAGCGGGATCGGATGGAGGAGCTCGGCGAGGAGACGGAGCGGGAGATCACCGCCATCGACCCGAGCGACCTCGACGACGATGCCTACGACGCGATCGCGGAAGCCGGCGCGGTGCTCGTGTGCTGGGACCTGGGCGGTCGCTCCGGCCTCGAGGTGGCGGAACAGCTCGTCCGGGACCCGCGCTCCAAGGATGTCCCGGTGCTGCTCGCGCATCCCCGGGTGACGCGTGCCATGGTCGAGTGTGCGTTGCGAGCAGGCGCGGGAGGCTTCGTCCTGCTCCCCTACGATCTCGCCGAGATCGATCGGCAGATCGCCGGCTGAGCGGTCTCTCCGCGGCCGACCGGGTCCCGGCCGGCCAGGTCAGGCCTCCAGATCGACGAGCATGCCCTTCAGCTCGAGGTCGGCCTCGATCACCCGCAGTGAGGCCTGGGCGCCCACGCGCGCCCGGATCTGCTCGATGATCTCGCCGGCGAGTTCGACCGGCCGCGCATCCTTGCTGCGTTCGACGACGACCTGGGGACGCTCGCTCGCGTCCACCGCCTGCCGGACCTCCAGCGGTCGGAAGTCCTGGGTGTTGAGATTGGCCACGTTGTGGGCCGACGTCTCGAGCCGGCGGGTCGCGGCGTTCAGGCCGGCGAGACCCGCGGATGCAGCGTCGGAAATCATCCGATTCCTCCGCCCCCCGCTGATCTGCATCGGCCGGCAGGGGTGGAACCCTTGAGCGGGTCCCCGCGGGCCTCGGGGGTTTCCCGGAGGCCGCATCGGGCGAAGCGAGGAGTAGGCGTCACCCGCGCAGCCGATCGCTCCACTCACGGGGCATGCACACCCTGCTGTTCGTGCTCGGGATCGGCTGCCTCAGCTGGACGCTGGCCGAGCTGTTGACCCTGGCCCGCGGATCCGGGCGCGGCCCGGCTCGTGCCCGCTTCGGGGCCGTGGACCTGGAGACGCAGCGCGACCTCGACGTCGTCTTCGATCGGCGCGCCGCCGATCGCGGCCGCCGCTGCAGCGACCCGATCGACTGCTCGCTCTGGGCCTGAGCGGGATCTCTCGGGGAAACACCCCATCGTCCAGGCGCGCGCGTCGGCCGAAGAGCACGGCGTGGCAGACGAACCGACGACGGACCCGACCCCCACGGACGACGCCGCGCTCGACGCGCTTGCGGCGGCTCTTCGGATCTGGGGCGAGCTCGCCCTGGCGCTCGCCGACAAGGACAAGGCCGAGATCCAGGCGGAGTTCGACGGCTGGGCACGGCACGCCGTCCTCGCCTCGCCCCGTCCGGGGATCGATGACCCGGAAGCGAAGGGCGAGCGACCCAAGGACTGGAACGGCCTCGGGCGTTTCGTCCGACAGCATCGCCGCAGCGAGCACGACCACGTCGAGCGGAGCCTCAAGGATCTCCGGCAGATCATCTGGACCTTCATCCACAGCCTGGGTCAGGCGCTGTCAGAGGACCGACGCACCGACGGCGAGGTCCAGACCCAGCTCGGTTCGCTGCGTCATGCGGTGGACTCGAACGACACCGAAGCGCTGAAGCGCGAGGCGCTGACCTCGATCGCCCTGATCCAGAGTCGCATCGAGCACCGCAAGCAGCGCGAGAAGGGCCAGATCGACAAGCTCTCGACCCAGCTCGATCAGCTCGGGCAGGAGCTCGTCCAGGTCAAGGAGCAGCTCTCCGTCGACTCGCTCACGCAGGTGTGGAACCGGGCCGCACTCGACGACCACGTGAACCGGGTCGTCAGCCTGGGGGCGGTCCTCGGGCAACCCGCGATCCTCTTCATGATCGACGTGGATCACTTCAAGTGGGTGAACGACAAGTACGGACACCCCGCAGGCGACGAGGTGCTCTGCAAGACGGCGGCGCGGCTCGCGCACACCTTCCGGCGCCGCGGAGACTTCCTCGCCCGCTACGGCGGCGACGAGTTCTCCGCGGTGATCCTCGAGGACTCACTGGAGATCGCCAACACGATCGGCGAGCGGCTCTTGTACGGCGTGCGCGAGCTGGACATCCAGGTGGAGGGGGAAGAGGAGCCGGTGCGCGTCTCGGTCTCCGTCGGCGCGGCCCGGCTGATGCGGGGCGAGGACGCGGCCAGCTGGTTCGACCGGGCCGACCGGGCCCTCTACCAGGCCAAGGAGATGGGGCGCGATCGCATCGCGATCGCCATCGAGTCGTCCGCCGAAGCCCCGCTCGAGGACGCTCCGACTTCCGAGTAGCCGTCCCGTCGGAGCTTCAGTCCGACAGCCGGGTCTTCGCGTCGAGGGCCGCCACCCGGTAGGCCTCGGTGAGGGTCGGGAAGTTGAAGACGTTCTCGATCAGGTCGTCGAGGGTCTGCCGTCCCTGGATCGCGAGCTGTCCCACGTGGATCAGGTCCGTGGCGCCTTCGCCGATGATCTGGACTCCGACGATGCGCTCGCCCGTCGGTTCGGCGATCAGACGGAGCCAGCCTTGGGTGTCTCCGTTGATGAGGCTGCGAGCGACCTCCTTGAAGTGGGCCGTGCCCTCGACGAGGGGCCTTCCGTCCTCGCCCTTCAGCTCACTGACGCCGACCGTGGCGATGTCGGGAATGGTGTAGATGCCGACGGGGAGTCCGCCGGGGTTGGCCCTGGGGGTTGCGCCCATCGCGTGCTCGCCGGCCTTTCGTCCCTGCTCCATCGCCGTCGTCGCGAGGGCGGGGGGACCGATCAGGTCACCGACCGCATAGATGTGGGGCACGGCGGTGCGCAGCGACTCGTCGACTTCGAGCAGGCCCCGCTCGTTCGGCGCGAGCCCCGCCTTGTCGAGGTCCAGCTCCCGCGTGACGCCCGTGCGGCCGAGCGCAACCATGACCTTCTCGCCTTCGACGAAGCTGCCGTCCTCGAGGGTCACCATGTTCACCGAGAAGCCGTCCCACGTGATGCCCTTGGGCGAGCAGCCGGCGCGGTAGACACCGCCCATCGCCTCGAAGGCCGTCACGAAGCCCTCCGAGAGCTCCGGCGAAAGGAAGCCGAGCGGCCGCGGGGCCCGGTCGAGGATCGTGACCCGGCTGCCCATGCACGCGAACATCGACGCGTACTCGCATGCGATGACGCCGCCACCGAGCACCACGAGGCTCTCGGGCAGGTAGCTCAGCGAGAGCACCGAGTCGCTGTCGACGACGTGCTCGTGGTCGACCGGGATGCCCTCCAGGCTCCGCGGGGTCGAGCCCGTGGCGAGCAGGATCTTCTCGGCTCGGAGCAGCTTCCGGGCGCCACGAGGCGTGGTGACGCTGATCTCGTTCGGGGACTCGAAACGCCCGCGGCCGCGCAGGATGTGGACTCCGTTGCGCTCGAGCTGCTCGCGCACCGTGGCTCCGAGCTGCACCGCGACACTCTCGACCCGGCTCTTGAGCTCGTTCAGGGGAAGCGCGCGCTGCCCCTCCTTCTGTGAGCGCTCCAGCCGATCTGCGCGCGACCAGTCGAGAGCGAGCTGGCGCAACGTCTTGCTGGGGATGGTGCCGTAGTGGACACAGGCACCCCCCACGGAGCGTGCGGACTCGACCACGGCGACGCGGGCACCGCTCTTGGCCGCCGCGATGGCGCCCTTCTGGCCCCCGGGACCGCTTCCCACCACGATCAGGTCGAATTGCTGCGGATCGGTCATTCCTGGTCGTCCAATGCCTTGCGGATGGCATCTCGCTTCTCGATGAGCTCGTCGAGATCGTCCCGGTAGAGGCCGAGTTCGTCGAGCAGGGGATCGTCACGAAGGGCTTCGTCCTTGGCCTCGTCCGGCTCGTCGAGAAGATCCGTCAAGCGCTCTGCGACCATCAAGATCATCGTTCCCACCGGTGCTCCCTCGAAGCCGTCTACCGGATCGAAGGCGATCACTTCGCGAACCGGCTCTGGGAGGTTCCACTCGACGGCTGCCGCGAGACCGAGTCGGACCCGGAAGACCGAGTCGAGGTCGAGGAAGTCCTCGACGGACATCTTCTTCTCTCCCGGCTTGCGCAGCGAAGCCAGCGCGCGAAGCAGCAGGGGTGTGCCGACGCGGCGCAGCAGGCCCGCCAGGAAGGCACCCTCGACGTCTGCGCGCAGGGCCCTGGCCACCTCCTTGGCGTAGAGGCCGGTACCGAGCGCCCGTCGCCAGAGCGCACGCAGCTCCATCTCGTAGCCGCGCGCGGAGAACACGCCGTCGCGAATGCTTGCGGCGATCGCGATCTCGACGACCCGCTGCACGCCGAGCCGCGCGATCGACTGCTGGAGGGACACGATCGCCACACGTCCCGCCTGGAATCCCGAGTTGGCGTCGCGCAGGATCTCGGCGGCGAGTCCCTGATCGCGATGCACCAGTGCCGCCAGGTCCGATGCGGCCGAGCGCGGATCCGATGCCTTCTCGAGCACCCGCTGCGCCACTTCGGGCAACGGCGGCAGCTCGATGCGACCCGATTCGAATCGGCGGTCGATCGTGCGACGGATGGCGTCGAGACTTCGGGCCATGAAGTCCGATTCGGTGAACGGGACCGGCAGCTTGACCACCAACACGCAGATCCTGGGCGAATCCCGCCGCAAGCACCCCGCGAGTCTGGGTTCGATCGCGCCACCCGTCTTTCGGTGCAACGCCTCCGCTTTCAAGCTGAAAGCCTGCGGGAACCAATCGACCCCTGCGCCGACGAGAGCTGGCATGTCACTTGCTCTTGCGGCTGCAGGGAGGACTGCACCATGAGCCCCGAAGAAGACTTCGATTCGGCCGAGGACAAGCGTTCCTACTACCGTGTTCCCACCTTCCTACCGGTCCGCTGCCGGGTGATCGAGGGAGAAGAGGTGCGGACACTCGAGAACGAGATCAGCACGCGCTCGAGCGGGCCTGATCTTTCCCGCATGGATCCCGCGCTGCGCGGCTGGCTCTCGCGTCTCGAGGACAAGATCGATCTGCTCCTCTCGCACTACGAGACGGAGGAGAACGGCTGGATCACGGCGCAAGGCCCGCTCGAGGTGACCCTCTCCGGGGCCGGCATGCGCGTGCCGGTCCTCTGCGAGGTGCCCCTCGGCGCGGACGTCATGATCGACGTGGTCCTGCCCGGGATGCCCAAGCAACGCATCCTCGCCATCGGCCGGGTGGCCCGCTGCACCACGGGCAAGGACATCGAGATCGCCATGGGTTTTCGCGTCATCTCAGAAGGCGACCGGAGCGCGGTGGTCGGACACGTCCTCGAGATCCAGCGCTCCGAGCTGCGAAAGCGATCCGAGGGGTGAGCCGGCTCGCGCGATGCCTGCTGCTCGGCGTCCTGCTGGTTGGCGGGGCCGCTGTGTCCGGGGCCGAAGAGGAGCTTCCCGCGCCGGTCGCTCCCGAGCTTCCCCCGGATCCCTTCGAGCTCTTCTCTGCGCGACGCTCCTGGGATCCGATCCTCGACGCGGTGCCGCCCTGCCTGCCCGAGGAAGTCCCCGAGGCGCTGGCCGGTGTGATGCCCTTCGTTCTGGAGGACGACGAGTCGGCGTCCCGCCGGGTGCTCGAGCTGGCCCACGCCGCCGAAAAGGAGGAAGGCGGCATCACGCCGCAGCTGCATCTCTGGATCGCCGTGCTGCGGGCCCGGACCGCAGACACCCGGGAGCGCCGCAGGGACTCGATCCGCGAGCTGGCGCGCGCCCTCGACTGGGGTGGCGAGGGTCGCGCGCGGTCCTGTGCCTACCTCGCGCGCGCGCGGGTCGAGCTCGAGAGCGGGTTTGCCCCCGAAGCGAGCGCAAGCGCCGTGCTCGCGCTTCGCGGCAGCGCCGAGACCCCGTCGGACTCCCTTCGCGAGGGCGCGAGCTTCGTGCGTGCCGAGGCGCTGCGCCTGGCCGGACGTTGGGAGGATGCCGAGCCCCTCTATCGGTCCTTCGGCGGATCCGAGAACCGGCGCATCCGAGCTGCCAGCGCGCTGCGCCTGGCCTTTCACGAGGCCGAGCAGCAGGAGCCCGCGGAAGCATGGGCAAGCCTTCGCCAGAAGATCGACGAGGCGAGAGAGGCCGGGCTCTCCCTCGACGGCTTCGAGCGCAACGTCGCCGAGTACGCCCAGCGGGCGGGCGACACCCGACGGGCCCTGCTCTGGATCACGCGAGCCGCCGACCTGCGCGGGGACGAGCGGACGACCGGGCTCGCCGCCGTTCGCAAGGCCGATCTGCTGGCCGCCCGCGGACGCGGCGACGATGCCCTGACCATCCTCCAGCGTCTCTCCGAGGTGCACCCGGTCGCCGATCTCCGCACGCTCGCACGCGTGCGGATCGTCCAGCTCGGTCTCGGAGAAGCCACCGAAGCCGATCGGCGAAAGGTGCTCGAGAAGGCGACCCGCGCCACCGAGCCCGGGCTGGCCGTGAACGCCCGGGCGCAGCTCATGCAACGAGCCGTTCGCGCCGGGGAGGTGGACGAGGCGCTCTTCCACTACGCACGGCTCGCCTATACCGACCCCGAGCTTCGCTTCGCGCCGGGCTGGCGCGCGGATCTCGATGCCGCTCTCGAGATGGCCGTGGATCCGTACTGCCCGACGACGGTGCGCCGGCTGGCCGGCCGGCGGGAGCTGCTGATGCGCGATGCCCAGGTTGCCGAGCCGTTCATCGCGATGGCGGATTGCCTGCTCGCCCTGGACATGCCGAGGCCGGCCCTCGAAACCTATCGCGCCGTCTCCCGCAGCTTCGGTGCCGAGATGGCACCTCGCCTGACCCTCCGCCTGGCCCGGGCTTCGCTCGGGGTCGGGGATCTGGCCGCCGTGGGCGCCGCCATCAAGGCGCATCGCGCGGCCGCCGATCGCGGAGCCGAGCCCGTCGCGGGAAGTCTCGCCGGCGACTCCTGGGCCCTCTTCGAAGCCGAGCTGGCGCTTCGCGAAGGCCGGAAGGAAGCCGCGGCCGAGCTGCTGCTTCCCCTGATCCTCGAGCCCGGGACACCGATCCGGGCCGTCCGCTGGTTCGCGGAGCTCGCTCGCGATGGTGCCGGCCCCGAGCACGCCGCGCTGATCCTGCAGGAGCTGACCGCCCGCTGGCAGCTCGAGGACCAGCACGAGGAGCTCGCAGAAGAGCGAGCCTACGTGGCGCTCGCTCTTGCCGACCTGCTGCGGGCGCAGGGGGATCGCGCGGGCGCCCACTACGTCTACGGACTCGCCGTCGAGGGACTGCCCGAGGGCGCGCCCCTCGAGCGCGCGCGCTTCCTGCTCGCGGACCTGGAGCGCAGCACGGAAGCGAGCCAACGCACCTTCGAGGCCGCGAGCCAGGACGGAGGCCTGTGGGGAAGGCTCGCAGCGATCGAGCTGCGCAGTCGGGATCTGCGCGAGCAGGTGGCACTCGACGAGCTCGACGTCCAGGGAGCCGATCGCATTCCGGAGCCAGGAGACCTGCCGTGAGCACCCAGCCCGTTCGCGGCAGCCAACGCGATGCCGAGCTGGCGTCGACCCTGCTCGATCTGCGTTCCCCTCTCAGCCGCATCGAGCTGGCCGCGAGTCGACTGGTGCGCGAGGACATGCCGCCCAGGGCCCGAGACCTCGCGACCATCGTGCGCGATTCCGTTGCCGCCATCGACTCCCGTCTGACCCTTGCCCTGCGTTCTCTCGAGCGCCCGGCCGTGGCCCTGCCGATGGAGGCCGCGCCGGTGCTGGAGGCGGTCCTCCAGCGCATCGGTCCCGTGCTCGCGGCGCGCGGCTTCCCGCTGGAGCTCGATCCGGTGCCGGCGCTCCAGGTCGATTCCAGGGTCCTGCGCCGCGCGGTCATCGCCCTCGTGCGATTGGCTGCAGAGCGCGGCCAGCCGGGGCCGCCGATCCGTCTGACGTTGCGGCCCGACCCCGTGCGACCCGGCCTGCAGGTCTCCTATCGACCCCTCGGCAGGGACGCGGGCACGCAGCGCGCGGCTCGCGATGCCGCTGCCGGTCTCGCCGTTGCCGCGGGCGGATGGCTCGAAGAGTCGGCCTCCGGTGCGACCCTCTGGTGGACGCTGGAAGGCGGAACGTCGTGAGGGTCGTGGCCCGACTGCGCGACCCGGGGCTCCGTCAGGACGTCCTGTCCGTGGCGAGCGTCGCCGGCTACTCGGCCGAGGAGGCCCGAAGCGACGCCGAAGCACTGGGCTGGGCGCGCCGGGGCGGGGTCGAGGCGATCCTCCTCGAAGTCAGCACGCACTCCGACCTGGCGTTGCTGCGCGAGCTGCATCGCGTGGCTCCCGAGCTCGGACTGGTCGGCGTGAGCGGTCACCCCGGAGTCGATCTGGTGGTCGATGCCTTCCGCGAGGGTGCCGGCGACTTCCTTCGGATGCCCTTCGACGTGTCTTCTCTCGAGCGTGCCCTCGCCCAGGCCGTCCGTTCGCCGGCCGTCTTCAGCCCGGATGCGACCTTTCTCACCGAGGATCCGGACACGCTGCGCGTCCTCGACCAGCTGCGCCGGGTCTCGGCGACGGAGGCGACGGTACGCATCACGGGAGAGTCGGGGACCGGCAAGGACCTGCTGGCGCGTCGCATCCACCAGGCGAGTCCACGCCGAAACGGACCCTTCATCGTCGTGGGTTGCGCCGGTCTGGCGCCGGAGCTCGCCGAGAGCGAGCTGTTCGGCCATGCCCGCGGCGCATTCACCGGC
>JAJDAR010000383.1 GCA_029261775.1 Deltaproteobacteria bacterium
GGAGGCGGAGCGCCTGGAGGGCGACCCCCTCGCCATCGAGGCTGCCATTCGCGAGGATCTCGGGCTCGCGCGGGTCGGAGAGTCGATCGTGATCCTGCGCGAAGGTGCCGCCGAGGACGTCCAGGTCACCCCCTAGGACGCGGTCGCGCCCCTGGACGGGCCCGGCCCCACACACGGAGGCCGGGCGAGGAGACCATGCGCGAGCGTTTGGCGGATGAGATCGGGAAGGCCCTCGGCCGCATCCTCGAGACGGCCGGGGATCGGGAGCCCCTGCCGGGGCTGACCGTCGAGCCCCCCCGTCAGAAGGACCACGGGGACTTCGCGTGCAACGGCGCCATGCTCCTGGCGAAGCGTCTCGGCCGACCGCCGCGGGAGATCGCCGAGAGCCTGATCGCGGAACTGGGGGACGCCGGGGGCCTGCTGGCCCGGGCGGAGGTCGCCGGGCCGGGCTTCGTGAATCTCTGGCTCGCGGGGGATCGCTGGCAGGCGCTCCTGCTGAGCATCCTGCGGGCCGGTCCCGACTACGGTCGCAGCGACGTCGGCAAGGACCAGCCGCTCCAGGTCGAATTCGTGTCGGCCAACCCCACGGGTCCCCTCAGCACCGGCCACGGTCGCCAGGCGATCCTGGGCGACTGCATCGCGCGGCTGCTCGGGAACGCCGGCTACGACGTGACCCGCGAGTACTACTTCAACAACGGCGGCCGCCAGATGCGCGTGCTCGGCGAATCGGTCCGTGCCCGGTACCTGGAGAGGCTCGGCCGCGCCGCACCCCCCGCGGAGGCCGCGCTCAAGGACGAGGACGCAGCCTGGCCCGCGGAACTGGGCGGTCTGCCCGTCGTCTTCCCGCGTGACGGCTACCAGGGCGACTACATCGGCGAGATCGCCCAGCAGCTGATCGATGAGTGCGGTGAGAGCCTGGTCGACGAGCCCGGCGACGGGCGCTTTCGCGCAGAGGCCGAGCGCACGATCTTCGCGGAGATCCGCGCGACCCTCGACGCACTCGGCATCGCCTTCGACGTGTTCTTCTCGGAGGCCTCGCTCTACGAGGACGGCAAGATCGAGGAGACGCTCGCTGCCCTGCGCGAGACGGGGCTCGTCTACGAAGAGGGGGGCGCTGTCTGGATGCGCTTCTCGGAGCTCGGCCTCGACCGCGAGCGGGTCCTCGTGAAGAGCAGCGGAGAGCCCACCTACCTGCTGCCGGACGTCGCCTACCACCGGGAGAAGTTCGAGCGCGGCTTCGTCCGCGTGATCGACGTGCAGGGTGCCGACCACAAGGACCAGGGTCCCTTCGTGAAGGCCGCCGTCCAGGCCCTCTCACTGGACCCGGAGCGGGTCGAGTTCGTGTTCCACGAGTTCGTCACCCTGTCGAGCGGTGGGGAGACCATCAAGCAGAGCACCCGGAAGGCGACCTTCATCACGGTCGACGAGTTGCTCGAGGAGGTCGGCCCCGACGTGTTCCGGCTCTTCATGGTGCAGCGCCGGTCCGAGAGCCACCTGGACTTCGATCTGGACCTGGCCAAGGAGCAGGACTGGACGAAGAACCCCGCCTACTACCTCCAGTACGCGCACGCGCGCACGCACGGGATCGAGCGCCAGGCCGAGGCCCGCGGCGTGCCCATGCCGGATCCCGATGCCGTCGAGTCCGGCCGCCTCGACCTGCCGGAAGAGCTGGAGCTGATCCGCAAGCTCGGCGAGTTCCCGGAGACCGTGCTTCGCGCCGCCGAGACCCGGGCGCCGCATCACGTCGCGTACTATCTGCGCGACGTGGCCGGGCTCTGGAACCCGTACATCCAGGACAAGGATCGCCACGGAATCCTCACCGAGGACGCCGAGCTGACGGCGGCGCGCCTCGCGCTGACCCTGGCCGTTCGCATCGTGCTGGCCCGTGGCCTCGCTCTGCTCGGGATGAGCGCACCGGAGCGGATGTGAGCGAGAACGGCCGCAAGCGCCGGGACGAGGGGCCCGGCTGGTTCGCCACCCTGGGCGGTGCCGCGATCCTGGTGGTCCTGGGCTTCGGTGTCGGTCTGGTCGCCGGCGCCGCCTGGGAGGAGCCGGACCTGGTCATGGACCATTTCGCCGGACGCACCACCGAGGTCCCGCTCGCGGGAACCGCCGGCGCTCCCGGCGCTCCGCTTCAAGAGGTGGCGGGCACGCCGCCGGCGCAGCCCGCGGCCCGGCCGCCGCTCGGCACTCCGGCCGGCGCTCCTGCGGTCCGGCCCGCAGCGGTCTCGGCTCCGGCTCCGCGGGGCGGCCACGCCATCCAGGTCGGTGCCTTCGGCGACGCGACGGCGGCCGAGGGACTGGTCTCCCAGCTTCGAGGCGCCGGCTTTCCGGTGTACGTGATCGAGGACACGGGCGGCTCGGCACGCTTCAAGGTGCGCGTCGGCCCCGTGGCGGAGCGAGAGGAGGCCGAGGCACTCGCCGCCCGGCTCAAGGAGCGGCATCGGCTCCCCACCTGGATCCTGTCGCGAGACGCCCGGTGAGGCGCAAGGCTCGCTGGCGATCGCCGATGGGGTGGGGCGGCTCCCGGCCTCCCCACGCGCCGAGAGGCCGGCCCCGGGCCCGGCTCCTGGAGCCCGGGTGCGCTGGTTCGTGACCGGCTCGGAAGGCCAGCTCGGATCGGCCCTGCGGCAGCGCCTGTCGGCGGCGGGCGAGAGCTTCTTCGGCAAGGACCTCGAGCTCGACGTCGCCGATGCCGGGGCGGTGCGCCGGGAGCTCGAGCGGCTGCCCGGAGGGCCGCCCGATCTGCTCGTCAACGCCGCCGCCCTGACCCACGTGGATCGCTGTGAGGCCGAGCCCGAGCTCGCCCGCCGCATCAACGCGGAGGCTCCGGCGGGCCTGGCGCGGCTGTGCGGTGAGCTCGGCGTTCGCTTCGTCCACATCTCGACCGACTACGTCTTCGATGGAGAGGCGCGCGCGCCGTACCCGGTCGACGCCGAAGCCCGGCCGACGAGCGTCTATGGCGAGACCAAGTGGCAGGGCGAGCGGGACGTTCGCGCCCTCGCTCCGGACGCGCTCATCGTGAGGACCAGCTGGGTGTTCGGGCGGGGGCGCAATTTCGTGGCCGCCGTGCTCGCGCAGGCCGATCAGGTGGCCCGAGCCGGCAAAGGGCAGCTGCGCGTGGTCGACGATCAGCGAGGTCGCCCGACCTACGCCCTCGACCTGGCCGAGGCGATCCGGCTGCTGGTCGATGCGGGCCACACGGGCGTCTTCCACGTCGCCAACGACGGCGAGGCGACCTGGTGGGATGTCGCGCGCGCCGCCCTCGACCATGCCGGGCATGCGGAGGTGCCGATCGAGCGGATCGGAACGCCGAGCCTGTCGCTGCCCGCCCCGCGTCCGAGCTACTCGGTGCTGGATCTCAGCAAAGCCCGGGAGGCCGGCGTGCCGATGCGTCCCTGGCAGCAGGCGCTCCGCGCCTACCTCGAATCGGCGGATTCTCCGCTGGATCGGGCTGCGTGAAGAGCCGCCGGGAAGCCTCCCGGCGGCGGAACGAGACCCGGCCACGTCCGTCGGCCGGTTGAAGGAGAATCCGCATGGCCCGATCCCGCAGCTTCGAGAGGGTCCTCGTGACCGGCGGAGCGGGATTCATCGGTTCGCACCTCTGCAGGCGCCTGCTCGACGAGGGCTGCGAGGTGATCGTCTTCGACAACCTGCTCACCGGCAGCATGTCCAACATCCAGGAGCTGCTCGGCAATCCCCGCTTCTCCTTCGAGCACTACGACGTCACCAACTACCTGTACGTGGACGGCCCCTTGGACGCGATCCTTCACTTCGCCTCGCCGGCGAGCCCGGCCGATTTCGAGCGACTGCCGATCCAGATCCTGAAGGTGGGCTCGCTCGGGACCCACAAGGCCCTGGGCCTGGCCAAGGCGAAGGGAGCCCGCTTCCTGCTCGCCAGCACCTCGGAGTGCTACGGGGATCCCGAGGTCAGCCCGCAGCCCGAGACGTACTGGGGCAACGTGAACCCGGTGGGCATCCGCGGAGTCTACGACGAGGCCAAGCGCTTCTCGGAGGCCATGACGATGGCCTACCACCGGCACCACGGCGTCGAGGCCCGTATCGTGCGAATCTTCAACACCTTCGGTCCGCGCATGCAGATCAACGACGGCCGTGCGATTCCGAACTTCTTCACCCAGTCGATTCGTGGAGACGACGTGACGGTGTACGGGGATGGCTCCCAGACCCGCTCGATCAACTACGTGTCGAATCTCGTCGACGGGATCTGGGCGCTCCTGAGATCCGACTACGTGGGTCCCGTCAACATCGGCAGCGAGGCCGAAATCTCGATGCTGGACCTGGCCCGAACGATCATCGACCTGGTCGGCAGCCGTTCGAAGGTGATCCACCGGGACCTGCCGGCGGACGACCCCAAGGTTCGCCGGCCGGACATCACGATCGCCCGCACGCAGCTGGGCTGGTCTCCCGCGGTCGATCCCATCGAAGGTCTCGAGCGGACGCGGGACTACTTCGTGGAGGCGCTTGCAGCGCATTCATGAGCCAGGAACGCATCCGCAACTTCTGCATCATCGCGCACATCGACCACGGGAAGAGCACCCTGGCCGACCGCCTCCTCGACGCGACCGGTGCGCTCGCCGACCGCGAGAAGCGAGCCCAGTTCCTTGACAAGATGGAGCTGGAGCAGGAGCGGGGCATCACGATCAAGGCCCAGACGGCCCGCATGAAGTGGCGCGCCGCCGACGGCGAGGAGTACGTCCTCAACCTGATCGATACGCCTGGCCACGTGGACTTCTCCTACGAGGTCTCGCGGGCCCTGGAGGCCTGCGAGGGTGCCGTGCTCGTGGTCGATGCCTCCCAGGGGATCGAGGCCCAGACCCTCGCCAATGCCTATCTCGCGATCGACGCCGATCTGGAGCTGATCCCGATCGTGAACAAGATCGATCTCCCGGCCGCCGACCCCGAGGGCGCCGCGCGCGAGATCGAGGAGGTGATCGGTCTCGACGCCGCGGACGTGATCCCGGTCTCGGCCAAGGAGGGCACGGGCGTCGGCGAGCTGCTTCAGCGGATCGTCGATCGCGTTCCCCCGCCGCGTGGGGACGAGCAGGCTCCGCTGCGGGCGCTGATCTTCGACGCCTGGTTCGACTCCTACGTCGGCGTGGCTGCCCTGGTGCGCGTGTTCGACGGTGCGCTCGAGCAGGGCATGCGGGTACGCCTGATGGCGGAGGGGACCGAGCACGAGATCCACGAGCTCGACGTCATCGACCCCCATCCCCGCAAGGTGCCTCGCCTCTCGGCCGGCGAGGTCGGGATCGTGATCTGCGGCATCAAGAGCCTCGAAGAGATCAAGATCGGCGACACCGTGACGAGCGCGAAGGGAGGCTCCACGGATGCCCTGCCGGGGTTCCGGGAAGTGAAGCCGATGGTCTTCAGCGGGCTCTACCCGGTGGATGGCGAGGACTACGGCGCCCTGAAGACGGCGCTGGAGAAGCTCCGCATCAACGACGGGTCCTTCCAGTACGAGCCGGAGACCAGCGCGGCCCTGGGCTTCGGCTTCCGCTGTGGCTTCCTGGGCTTCCTGCACTGCGAGATCATCCAGGAGCGCCTCGAGCGCGAGTACGGCCTGGCTCTGGTCACGACCGCGCCGACCGTGCGCTACCAGGTCGTCCGCAAGGACGGAAGCGTGCGCGAGATCGAGACGCCGGCCGCGCTGCCGGACGCCACCGAGATCGACCGCATCGAGGAGCCGATGATCCTGGCGACCATCCACGTCCCGCAGGAGTACGTGGGCGCCGTGATGGCGCTGTGTCAGGACCGGCGGGGTTCCCAGCGCGACATGAGCGTCCACGGCGGGCGCGTGCAGATCCGCTACGAGCTGCCGCTGGCCGAGGTCGTCGCCGACTTCCATGACCGGATCAAGAGTGCCACCCGCGGCTTCGGCTCCTACGACTACGACCTGGTCGGCTACCAGGCGGCCGCCCTCACGAAGCTCGACATCATGGTCAATGGCGAACCGGTCGACGCGCTCTCGATGATCGTCCACCGGGACAAGGCCCAGGCCCGCGGCGCGGATCTCGCCAGGAAGCTCAAGGAGTTCATTCCCCGGCAGATGTTCGAGGTGGCGATCCAGGCGGCGATCGGGTCGAAGGTGATCGCGCGGACGACCGTCCGCGCTCTCCGCAAGAACGTGACCGCGAAATGCTACGGCGGGGACATCACCCGCAAGCGCAAGCTGCTCGAGAAGCAGAAGGAAGGAAAGCGTCGGATGAAGAGGGTCGGGTCGGTCGAGATCCCGCAGGAGGCCTTTCTCGCGGCCCTGAAGATCGGGGACGACTCGTGACGCGGGCCCCCCGCTGCGGAGACGCCTCGTGAGCAGCTCCCGCTCGGCCAGGCAACCGGGCGCGAAGCAGGGCAAGGATCCGGCGGCGAAACAGGCCGAGGAGCAGGGTCCCACGCTGCGCGAGGAGCTGCCCACGCTGATCGCGGCGGTGGCCGTGGCGCTGCTGATCCGGACCTTCCTCTTCCAGACCTTCTACGTCCCTTCCGACTCGATGTTCCCCACGATGCTGGTGGGCGATCACGTGTTCGTGAACAAGTTCTTCTTCGGCGCGAGGATTCCCTGGACCGAGGTCCAGCTGCCCCGGGTTCGCGATCCGCAACGCGGAGAGGTCGTGGTCTTCAACCTCGCCCGGGACGGCCACGGTGGGATCTTTCCCGCCGACCGCCGCAAGGACCTCCGAACCGACGCGTTCGTGAAGCGGCTCGTTGGCCTTCCCGGCGATCGCGTGGCCTTCCGCGACCAGCGCCTGATCCTGAACGGCGAGCCGGTTCCGCTCGAGCCGACGGGCAAGCAGTTCACGGACTCCCACGGACGGGTCTTCGACGTCGTGATCGAGACCCTCGGCGAGTGCCGTCACTACGTGCTCGACGATCCGCACATGCAGCACCACGACGTCCCGGAGATGACCGTGATGGAGGATCGCTACCTCTTCATGGGCGACAACCGGGACAACTCCCATGACGGGCGCCGCTTCGGGACCGTTCGCATCAAGGAGCTCGCAGGGCCGGCCGGCTTCCTCTACTGGTCTTGGAACTGGAACGGTGGTTGGCTGGAGCTGCTGAACCCGTTGACGTGGCTGCGCAACCTCACCCAGGAGACGCGCTGGAGCCGCTTCGGAGGCCTCTCGGAGTGTTTCGAAGAGGGCGAAGACCCGCCGGAGCTGCCGACGACCGCCGCGGGCTAGCCCGATGGCGCGGAGCACGCGCCCGCCCCCGGACCTTCGCGTGGCGGATGGGCCGGGAGCGGGTATTCTCCGCGCCGACTGACGACCTTTTAAATCCCGTCCGGTGAGGCGGGAAAAGGTGCGAAGTGGCGAACGACACCCCCCATGGCCCGGGCTCCGGGTCCGCCTCCGAGGCGCCTGCGAGCCCCTCCTCGGCCCGATCGGCCGAGCCGCCCCAGGTCGTTCTGGATAGCCAGCAGGTCAAGCGGTCGCTGCTCCGGATCGCCCACGAGATCGTCGAGCGCAACGACCACCTCGAGAATCTCTATCTCGTCGGTGTCCCGAACGGCGGCGTGCCTCTGGCGCGCCAGCTCGCTGCCCACCTCGAGGAGATCTGCGGCATCGAGCCCGTCCTCGGAGTGCTCGACACCACGCTCTACCGCGACGATCTCGTCTCGAGCGGCAAGCGGCCGAGGCTTCGCCGCACCGAGATGCCCTCGGCGGTCGACGAGCGGGTGGTGATCCTGATCGACGACGTCTGCAGCACCGGTCGCACGATCCGCGCGGCGATGGACGCGCTGATGGACTTCGGGCGTCCCCAGGCGGTGCAGGTCGTGGCCCTCGTCGATCGCGGGCACCGCGAGCTCCCGATCAAGATCGACTACGTCGGCAAGAACATCCCGACGCAGCGCGGAGATCGGGTCCAGATGCGTGTCGTGGACGGAGACCCGGGAGAAGGGCTGGAGGTGATCCTCATCTCCGCGGCCGCAGGGGGGGCGGGCTCATGATGGAGAACGGTCTGCTCGGCATCGAGGAGCTCGAGCGCGAGGACATCGAGACGATCCTCGAGACGGCGATGCACATGAAGGAGGTGGGGAATCGGGACGTGAAGAAGGTCCCGACGCTTCGCGGCCGGACCCTGATCAACCTCTTCTTCGAGCCCTCCACCCGCACGCGCACCAGCTTCGAGATCGCCGGCAAGCGGCTCTCCGCGGACGTCGTCAACTTCACTCCCTCGGCCTCGAGCCTCTCCAAGTACGAGAGCATCCTCGACACGGCCAAGACCCTCGACGCCATGGACCCCGACGCCGTCGTCGTGCGCCACGGCGTGGCCGGCGTTCCGAAGCGGATCGCGGACGTCCTGGACGCCCCCGTGATCAACGCGGGCGACGGCGCTCACGAGCACCCCACCCAGGCCCTGCTCGACATGCTCACGGTGCTCGAGGAGAAGGGCCGCCTCGACGGCCTGACCGTGACGATCATCGGCGACATCGCCCACTCGAGGGTGGCGCGCTCCAACATCTACGGCTTCCTCAAGATGGGAGCCGAGGTCCGTGTCGCCGCTCCGCCGACCATGATCCCCGCAAACGTCGAGGTCCTCGGGGTCAAGGC
>JAJDAR010000384.1 GCA_029261775.1 Deltaproteobacteria bacterium
GACGACACCCTCTTCCGCAAGACCATCCAGATGGAGCGGCACGGCTTCGGTCGCGGGACCTACCGCTACTTCGCGGATCCCCTGCCCGAGCCGGTCGCCAGCCTGCGCCGTGCCCTCTTCCCGCCGCTGCGGACGATCGCCGCGCGCTGGGAGCGCGCCCTGGGGCGACCCGGGGATTTCCCGCCGACCCTGGCCGACTTCCGCGTCCATTGTGCGGAGGCCGGCCAGACGCTGCCGACTCCTCTGCTCCTCCGCTACGGCCCCGGCGACTACAACCGCCTGCACCAGGACCGCTATGGCGACGTGGGCTTCCCCCTCCAGGTGGTCGTCGGGCTCTCGCGACCCGGCGAGGACTTCACGGGTGGAGAATTCCTGCTGGTCGAAGGCCGAGCGCGCATGCAGAGTCAGGCCCACGTCGTGCCGCTGGCCCAGGGCGAGGCGGTGGTGTTCCCCAGCTTCGAACGCCCGGTCAGCGGCACGCGTGGCTTCGTCCGCTGTCAGGTCCGCCACGGCGTGAGCGAGCTTCGGACGGGCGGCCGGACGGCACTGGGCCTGATCTTCCACGACGCCCGCTAGCCGCCCGCAGGCCGGCCAGGTGGCCTAGGCCACCTGGCAGAGACTCGCACGCGTACGGGCACGTAGGATGCGAATACGGGTGGCCCCCCATGGGCCGCACCGAGGACGGGAGCTCCCATGACGAACCATCCCACGCCGCGCGCGACCCTCCTGGCGCTCCTGCTCGCCCTGCTCTGGGCGGCCGCTCCGTCCTCGGCCCAGGACGCCGACGGGGACCAGATCCCCGACCTCTGTGACAACTGCCTCCAGCTGCCGAACGCGGCGCAACGCGACAGCAATGCGGACGGCATCGGCGACCAGTGCGACTGCGACTTCGACGGGGACGGCTTCTGCTCGATCGCCGACTTCGACCTCTTCGTGCCCGACTTCCAGAGCAGCCAGGACAGCGGCATCGGCACGGACATGGATGGCGATGGCTTCGTCGGCATCAGCGACTTCAACCTCTTCCTGCCTGGCTTCCAGGCGAGCACGCCCGGGCCCTCGGCAGCCGCTTCCTCTCCAGTGATCGGCTCGTGCGACCCCGCGACCGACCCGAACTGCACGGATCCGTTCGCCCAGGGGGCCTGCTTCGACGGGCGGGTCGGGCGCTTCGCGACCGGCGGACACCGACCCTGGAGCGTCCACCCGGGCAGCGACGGCTGCTCGGTGGATCCGCAGGTGCTGGTGGATGCGGGCTTTCCCGAGGCGGCGATCGACCTCAACAACCCGACGGACGCCTGGGTCGAGAGCCAGACCAGCGGCGCGGCCCACTGCCCGAACGCAGCGTTCGCCACGTTCCCCGCCGGCGTCGTCTGCGGCCCGCACCTGCCCTGCGACCCGCGGGACCACGGCAAGCTCTGCGGGCAGGACAAGCACGACGGCACCTTCGTCGAGTGCGGCGATACCGGCGCGCCCCGCGCCTGCGAGCTGATCGACATGTGCCGGGGGCAGTGCGGCTACCGCGGTGTGGATTGCGCGCAGCAGTACCGCCGCAACCTGCTCGCCACCTGCGAGGCGCTGCAGGGCCAGGAGCGCAACGACTGCCACACGCCGTGCGTGGCCTTCGCGAACCTCTATGCCGACCTCGTCGACACGCAGCCCGACCCCGGGCCGGGCGTCTGGGACGCCGCCGATCTCGCGCGCCAGCAGAAGCTGTGTCGCTGCTGCACCGGTCCGCCCCCGGGCGGCGGCCCGCCTGCGGTCTGCGGCAACGGGACCTGCGAGGCAACGGAGAGCTGCCAGCCCTCGTCGTGCCCGACCGACTGCGGCAGCTGCCAGGTCGGCGACCGGTGCCTGACCGACGGCGACTGCGGCGTGGGCGTCTGCTCGCCCACGGGCATCTGCCAGCTCGCCCGAGGCGGCAACGCCTGCGACCAGGACGGCGACTGTGCGAGCGGCGCCTGCTCGGCCGGGGTGTGTGTCGGAAGCTGCGGCGACGGCGTGTGCGACGCCACCGAGAGCTGCGGGATGACCGCGCCGAACGCCTGCCCCACGGATTGCGGCCCCTGTGCCAACCAGACGGGCTGCTCCGACGCGATGGACTGCGTGAGCGGGATCTGCTCGAACGCCGCCTGCCAGGGGCTGGCGCCGATCGCCCCCTGCACCAGCCACGATCAGTGCAGCAGCGGCATCTGCGACCTCGGGATCTGCGTGGACCGGCCCCACGGCGCCGGCGCAGCCTGCGGCGCGGACGTCGCCTGTCAGGGCGGCGGCTGGGTGGCCGGCGTGCAGACGCCGGGCAACGCGGGCATCTGCGATCTCGGCTTCTGCGTCGCCGACCCGAAGCCCACCGGCTCGGCGTGCGAGCGCAACGAGGCCTGTCAGCCGCACAACATCTTCGCGAACAAGGGCGCGATCTATCCGGTGCCCGTGTGCAACAACGGGTTCTGCCTCAGCGATCCCCTGCCTCACGGCTCTTCGTGCGACGACGACCTCGCCTGTGAATGGGTCTGCGATGGCGTGGCCGGCCTCAACTGCCGCGGCATCTGCGACCAGGGCGTGTGCCTGGCGGCCCAGAATGGCTTCGGTCAAACCTGCGAGGACAACGACTCCTGCGGCGCGGGCCTGGCCTGCTCGACCGGCGGTCTCTGCCTGCGCCGGGAGGGCGGCAGCTGCACGGGCTCCGGCGACTGCGCCAGCGGCCACTGCAACCCGGACGGCACCTGCGTCGCCATTTGCGGCGACGGCGTGTGTGACATCAACGGCGGTGAGATCTGCGGCTCCGACGACGTGCTCTTCTGCCGCAGCGACTGCGGTGCCTGCGACAAGATCGGAGGCCTGCTCGGCTCGGTGGGCCTGTGCCTCGCCAACGAGGACTGCACGACCGGCATCTGCAACTTCGGGCAATGCATCTCGGGCGGATTGCCGCCGGGTGGCCCCTGCACGACGGACGAGGCGTGCTGGAACAAGATCTGCAACTTCGGTCTATGCGCCGAAGACGTGCTGCCCAACGGCGCGCTCTGCAGCACCAACAACGCCTGCGCGGGCGGCGCCTGCAACTTCGGCTTCTGCGTCACCAACCACTCGCTGCCAAACGGGCACATCTGCTCCACGGGCGAGGCCTGCCAGGGCGGAGCGTGCAACTTCGGCTTCTGCATCTCGCCGCAACCTCTCGACGGCATCTGCAGCTCCAACGAGAGCTGCCTGAGCGGCGTCTGCAACCTCGGCATCTGCATCCAGCCGGGCGCGGTGCCGAGCCCCCTGCCCTGCACGACGGACGAGGCGTGCGCCGGGGGCTTCTGCGCGGACCTGCTCATCGACCCGGGCAAGCTGCCACTCCCCGGCACCTGCCAGGACTCCTGTGGCGACAACCAGTGCACCGGCCTCGAGGTCTGCGGGTCGACCAACGTGTTCACGTCCTGCGCGGTCGACTGCGGCCTGTGCAGCAACGGCTCGCTGTGTCTCGCCAACTTCGACTGCAGCAGCGGCGTCTGCAACTTCGCCTTCTGCACGGCGGGCGGCGTGGCAGACGGCGGCTTCTGCACGAACCACGCGGCCTGTGCCAGTGGCATCTGCAACTTCGGCCTCTGCACGAGTGGCGACCTGCTGCCCGGCACCCCCTGCACGGCGAACAGCGCCTGCCGGAGCGGGCTGTGTGCCGGCGTCTGCATCCAACAGTGCGGAGACGGGTTTTGCGACGGCGTGGAGCTCTGCGGAGCGGCCGATACCGGTCTCGCTTGCAAGACGGACTGCGGGCAGTGCCAGAACGGCCACGTCTGCGTCCAGCACGGCGACTGCCTGAGCGGGGTCTGCAACTTCGGCTTCTGCACCGCGCCCGCCTCCCAGCTGCCGGGCACGCCGTGCACGGCGAACAGCGCCTGCCGCAGCGGACTCTGCGCCGGCGTATGCATCCAGCAGTGCGGCGACGGCTTCTGCGATGGCACAGAGCTCTGCGGGGCCGCCGACACGGGCCTCGCCTGCAAGACGGACTGCGGGCAATGCCAGAACGGACACGTCTGCGTGCAGAACGGCGACTGCCTGAGCGGTGCGTGCAACTTCGGCTTCTGCGTGGCGTCCAGCTCGCTTCCGGCGGGCTCACCGTGCACGACCAACAACGCCTGCCGCAGCAACAGCTGCGCCGGGGTCTGCATCCAGGTCTGCGGCGACGGGTTCTGCGACGGGGTGGAGGTCTGCGGAGCCGGAAACGCCGGCCTCAACTGCGAGACCGACTGCGGCCGCTGCCCGAACGGGACGCCCTGCCTGTTCAACAACGTCTGCTCGAGCAACGCCTGCAACTGGGGCGCCTGCGTCGGCGCGGGCTCGGTCGGGGTGGGAGGCTCGTGTACGACCGCCAACGCCTGCTCGAACAGCATCTGTGAGGTCGGTTGCTGCGGTCGGCCCTGGACCGCAGCCTGCTCGAGCAACAGCCAATGCTGCTCGAACAAGTGCGTCACCGACATCTTCGGCAACCGCAGCTGCGCCCTCTTCTGACGCCACAGCGCCACGAAGAGCGGGAACGCGAAGAGCGTAAGAGACCGGGACAAGAGCCGAAAAGAGCGGGGACGTTGGTTTCATTGTTGCACTGCTGGCAGTGCACCAATGAAACCAACGTCCCCGCTTCCTCGTCCCCGCTTCGTTCGCCGCTTTCCGTCGCCTTCCGCTTCGTTCTGTTCCCCTATTCTTTTGGGGTCAGGCGAGGCCCAGGCGGTCTAGCTGGTCGGGGGGGGCCTCGATGGCGCGGAGGGCCTCGCGGAGGCGCTCGGCCAGGCCAGCCTCGTCGGGGGTGCCGGCCAGGTTCTGCTGCTCGGTGGGGTCCTCGTGGCGATCCCACAGGAAGCTGCCGGGCGGGGTCCCTTGAGACCAGTAGGGCAGCAGGTCGCCCTCGCGGAAGGGCTGGCGGATCACCGGGATCTTCGAGCCGGGCATCCGGTCGAGGACCGCGCGGTCGTCGGGCACGGGCAGCCGGACGTCGCGCATCCCCATCAGGGGCATGGTCGACCAGCGGTTCGACCAGAGCGAGAGCGGGGCGTTGGCCGCCGCGGGGCCGCGCGCGTAGCGGTGCCGGCTGTCTATCAGGTGCACCTGCCGTCCGTAGATTCCGCAGAGCAGCTCCTCGCGCACCTGCTCCTGTCGCCCTTCGAGCACCGGAAGCAGGGAGCGCCCGTGCGTGCGGTGCTGGATCGGGACGTCGAACAGGTCGGCGATCGTCGCGTGCAGGTCGACGGTCGTTGTCAGTGCATCGCAGGCGCGCGGCGCGACGCCCGGCATCGCGATCAGCAGCGGAATGTGACCGAGCGTTCCGCGCACCGGGACGGCTGGCTTGCCCCAGACGTCGTCCTCGCCGAGGTAGTGGCCGTGGTCGGTGCAGAGCACGAAGGCGGTGTCCTGCCACAGGTCGTTCTCGTCCATGGCGTCGAGCACGCGGCCGAGCCAGTGGTCGATCATCGAGAGCTTGGCTCCGTAGCTGGCGCGCACCTGCCGACCCTCGCGCTCCGAGAGGATGCCCCGCTCGACGCCCTTGTCGGCATAGGGCGGCCAGATCAGGTGCGGGCCCTCCCACTCCGGGTCGTAGCGCGAGGCCCAGGGCTCGGGGACGTCGAAGGGCTCGTGGGGATCGAACTCGTCCACCCAGACGAAGAACGACTCATGGTGCGGAGCGTCCTCGTGCAGCCAACGCGCCGTCGCCTGCATCGTGCGCGGGCCGGGGAAGTCGTCCTCGCCGCGGAACCAGCCACGCGAGTCGTCGTAGGGGAAGCGTCCCCGCCCGAAGGACGGCGCGCCCATCCACGAGGGGTCGGGCCGCGTCCTCCACGGATCGCTCTCGTGGCCGCGCAGATAGTCCCAGGCCATGAAGTCGCTGTGGTAGTTCTCGCCGCCGGTCTCGAAGAGGTGCGGGTGATCGGTGAAGAGCGCAGTGGGGACACCGGCGCGCCGCAGGTTGACGGTGATGGGCTCCTCCCAGAGCTCGATCGAGCCCCACGGCTTCCACAGGAAGTCGAGCGCGCCGCACAGGAGGTCGTGGCGCGCGGGCATGCAGGGCAGCGAGCCGGAGTGGTGCTGCTCGAAGCGCACCGAGCGCGCAGCCAGCCGGTCGAGGTTCGGCGTCTCGAACTCCTGGCCCCCGTAGCTGCCGAGCATGTGGCGGTTCAGGCTGTCGAGGAGCACGACCACGACGCGCTGGGGACGCGGCGGGGCAGGAGACGATTCGGACAAGGGAGACCTCGCGGGGGTTCGGTCGGAGAGGCGAGCTAGCCGAGGTCCGCCGCCTGGTCGAAGCGCCCGGCGAAGACGATCTCGGAGAGCGGCTTGCGATCCCGCGGCGCTTCGTCGCGACTGCGGACGGCCTCCGGGGCCTGGTCGGGCGTGCCGGCGTAGCCGATCGCGATGCCGGTCAAGGCCTCCGCGTCCTCGGGAATGGCGTAGACGCTGCGCGCCCGGTCGGGATCGATCCCGATCATCGGGTGGACTGCGAGCCCGCGGGCGGTCGCCTCGAAGGTGAGCTGGGCGGTGGCTCCGCCGAGGTCGTGGATCGCGGCCTTGTTCGGCTTGCCGTTGCGGACGAACTGGAGCTTCGCGATGCCCAGGGCCAGCACCGGGGCGTGGGTCGCCCAGAGGCGATTGCCCTCGACCAGGCACGACAGCAGCTGCGCGTAGGCGGCCGGGTCTTCCTTCGTGGCGACGACGAAGCGCCACGGCTGCTCGTTGTAGGAGGAGGCCGCCCAGCGAGCCGCCTCGAAGAGCGAGGCGAGGTCGGCCGGATCGACCGGCTTGGGGTCGAACGCGTAGGGACTGGTGCGGCGCGCGACGAGATCGTGCACCGGATGGTCGAGCTTGGCCTGCTTGATGGACATCGGTTCCTTCCGAGGGGTGTAGAAGGGGAGATCGGGGGAGCGGGAAAGGTAGGGCCTAGGGAGTGGTCCGCGCCGCACTGGCCCGCCCGGCCGTTGCGCGTACCCTGCGGGCCATGTTCCGCTCGCTGCTGCCCCCGGATGCCGTCGCGGTCGTGGAGTGCGCGGGCACGGAGGACCTGCCCGTCCACCCCGCGGAGGAGCGCTGGGTGGCCAAGGCCGGTCCGAAGCGCCGCCGCCAGTTCGCGCAGGGGCGCGCCTGCGCACGCCAGGCCCTCCAGCGCCTGGGAGCGGCCGACGAGGCAGCCGTCATCGCGCGGAACGAGGACCGGAGCCCGGCGTGGCCCACGGGTTTCGTCGGGAGCATCTCCCACACGGACGCGTGGTGCGCAGCCGCGGTGGCGCGTCGTGAGCGGGTGCTCGCCCTCGGCATCGACGTCGAGAGCCGGGAGCCGCTCGATGAGGCCCTGGCCCGACGCATCTGCACGCCGCCCGAATGGGAGGCGTTGGCCGGGCTCGGCGATCGCCCGGCGGGGGAGTGGGCCAAGCTCGTGTTCAGCGCCAAGGAGAGCTTCTACAAGGCCTACTTTCCCGAGACGAAGACGGGGCTGGGCTTCCAGCAGGCGAAGGTCCTCATCGACCCGGGCGCCGGCCGTCTGGTCGTGGAGCTGCTCGCGGACGACAAGCCGTCGCTCGCCGGCCGGCGCCGCGCGGAGGGCCGCTTCGGGTTCGGCGACCGGCACGTGTTCACCGCCGTCGTGGTCGAAACCCAGGGCTGAGCTCGGCTGGCCGTCGGGCCCGCCTGTCGCGCTATCGTGCGCCCGTGAGCGAAGACGCGCCCGAGTGGTACCTCAAGGCCATGGCCGCTCCGCGCGAGAGCCGGCGGGTCGAGGTGCGCGGCTGCCGGATCCACTACCTGCGCTGGGGCGAGGCGGGGCGACCCGGGCTGGTGCTCGTCCACGGCGGCGCCGCCCATGCGGAGTGGTGGGCCCATGTGGCCCCCCTGCTCGCCGGCGAGTACGCCGTGGTCGCCATCGACCTCTCGGGCCACGGCGAGAGCGGCTGGCGGGAGGAGTATCCCCGCGACGTCTGGGGCGAGGAGATCATGGCGGTCGCGGCGGATGCCGACTTCGCGGGCGATCCGATCCTCGTGGGTCACAGCATGGGCGGCTTCGTCTCGATCCAGACGGCGGCCCGCTACGGAGAGAAGCTGGCGGGCGCCGTGATCCTGGATTCGCCGGTGCGCAGGCCCGACCCGGAGGCGGAGGAGGCGGCCTACGGCACGTCGTTCCGCCGGCCCAAGGTCTACGCGACCAAGCAGGAGGCGCTCGCCCGCTACCGCCTGGTGCCGGACCAGCCCTGGGTCCACGACTACGTGATGCGCCACGTGGCGCGCACCTCGGTCGGCCGCAACGACGAGGGCTACACCTGGAAGTTCGACGCAGCCGTCTTCCGGCGGATCACGCCGCAGGCCATCCGCGACGTGCTGCCCCAGGTGACCTGCCGCGTCGCGCTCTTCCGCGGCGAGAACGGGCTCGTGACGCCGGACATCGGCGCCTACATGTACGAGCTGATGAACCGCAACGCGCCGGTCGTGGAGATCCCGCTCGCCTACCACCACATGATGCTCGACCAACCGCTCTCGCTGGTCGCCGCCCTGCGCACCCTGCTTGCCGACTGGGAGCACTCGCTCCCGAGAAAGGCCATGAGTTGACCGAGAGACCCGACCCCTTCGTCAACACGTTGGGCGAGAGGGTCGGACCCTTTGTCGATGGGAGAGGATGATGAAGCTTGGATTGATGCTCGGATACTCGGGGCCGCAGCTTCGGGTGCCGTTGGAACGGGTCCAGAAGGCGGAGGCACTGGGCTTCGATGCGGTGTTCACGGCCGAGGCGTACGGGTCGGATGCGATCACGCCGCTCGGCTGGCTCGCTGCGCACACGGAGCGGATCCGGCTCGGGACGGCCGTCATCCAGCTGGCCGGGCGCACGCCGGCCATGGCGGCCATGCAGATCGGCACCCTCGACGCCCTGGCGCCGGGGCGCGTGATCTGCGGCATCGGCGTGTCCGGGCCGCAGATCGTGGAGGGCTGGTACGGGCAGCCCTGGGGCAAGCCCTACTGGCGGATTCGCGACTACGTCCAGATCATGCAGAAGGTGTTCCGACGCGAGGCGCCGGTCGCCCACGAGGGCCGCGAGATCTCGCTGCCCTACACCGGACCCGGCGCGATGGGCATCGGCAAGCCGCTGCGCAGCATCCTCCACATGAACCCAGACATCCCGATCTGGCTCGGCACCGGAACCGACACCAACGTTCGCCTGACCGCGGAGCTCGCCGACGGCTGGATGCCCCTCAACTTCGTGCCGGGCAGCCTCGACGAGTACCGGCCCGTCATCGAGGAGGGCTTTCGCCGCGCGGGCGGCGGCAAGGGCTGGAAGGACTTCGAGATCCAGGCCATGACGAGCGTGGTCGTCACCGACGACGTCAAAGCCGCCCTGCAGCTGCCCAAGCCGGGCGTGGCGCTGTACGTCGGCGGGATGGGCCACCGCGACAAGAACTTCCACAACGACATGATGGTGCGGCGCGGCTACGGCGAGGCCGCCGCGAAGATCCAGGAGCTCTACCTCGCCGGCAAGAAGGCGGAGGCGGCCGAGGCGGTGCCGGACGAGTACATCGACGAGGGCGCACTGCTCGGCCCGAAGGAGCGGATCCGGGAGCGCTTCCGCGCCTGGCAGGACTCGGGGATCACCGGCCTGACCTTGACGACGGGTCAGGACGAGGCTCTGGAGCTGATGGCGTCCCTGGCCGAGGCCCGGCCCGCGGAGTGACGTGGCGCCGGACTCCGGCGGAGCGTGACTGGGGCAAAGCCCCGACTCACCCGTACGGGTGAGTCGACCTCAAGCCGGCCGTCCATCGGTTCGAAACGGCTCGCGTGAGATTCGCATTCGACCGCTCCCCCGGGCCCGCGCTCGGGGCCTTTTCCCTCGCCCTCGCGATCGCCTGTGCGGGTCCAACTCCTGTGCAGGCACCAACCGACGCGATCGACCCTTCGATCTATCGGCGCGCCCAGGGCCAGCAGCTCGAGCGTCTCCAGCGAGAGGTCGAGCGCTTGCAGGATGACCTGCGCCGGGCGGAGGAGGATCTCGTGGCCGTCGAGTCGGGCTTGCGGGCCGGCCACCGTCGCGCCGATGCCGTCTCCTCTCTGGCCCAGGCCCGGATCGAGGTCGAGCGAGCCTCCGAGGCGGCTCCTTGGCGAGCCGTCGAGATCGCGGAGGCCCGCGACAAGCTCGACGAAGCCGACCGGCAGATCGGAGAGGCCAACTTCGGAGCCTCTCTCTTCCTGGTGTACCGGGCGAGCCGCATGGCCACGCGGATCTCGGAGGAGGCCCAGCTGGCACGAGATCTGCCGGGCACGCGCTTCGTTCGCGGGGAGCGTGTGAACCTGCGCGCCGGCCCGTCGACCGAAGAGGCGGTGCTGGCCGTGCTGCCCCGCGGCACGCCCGTCTTTCCGGAGAGCGAGGCCGACGAGTGGGTGCTGGTCACCACCACCGCCGGTCCGGTCGGCTGGGTGCACGCGGCGCTGCTTCGCTAGCGCCCGCTCGATCTCGCATCGGACCCTGGCGCCCCGACGCGCTCAGGCGGGGGGCAGGTCGGCCGCCGAGACCACGCAGTCGCGGCCGCCTTCCTTGGCCGCGTAGAGGGCGCGATCGGCTTCCTCGAACAGCGACGCGGTGGTGGACCGATAGACCGCCACGCCGAACGAGGCGCTCACCTCGCGGTGCCCCTTGGGCAAGCCCATGAAGAACTCGGTGCGGCCGATCGCGGCGCGCAGGCGCTCGGCCAGGGCGACGGCGGCTTCGTGGTCGGTGCCGGGTGCGAGCACGGCGAACTCTTCGCCCCCGTAGCGGGCCAGCAGGTCGCTGTCGCGGACCTCTGCCGACATCACCTCGGCCAGCTGGCGCAGGATCTGGTCCCCGGCCGCGTGGCCGAGCTCGTCGTTCCAGCTCTTGAAGTGGTCGATGTCGGCCAGGATCAAGGCCAGCGGCTCGTTCGTGCGGTCTGCCCGCCGCCCCTCCTTCGTGAGCTGGTCCTGGAAGTAGCGGTGGTTGTGGAGCTTCGTCAGCCCGTCAGTGACCGAGAGCTGCTCGAACACCTCCTTCGCCTTCTGCAGCTCGTCGTTCTTCAGCACCAGGCTGTTGTTGATCTCCTCGATCTCGGTCCGGCTCTCCTCGAGCTCTCGCGCCTTGTTCGCAAGGCCCGTCGCCATGCCCCGGATGGCGCGACCCAGGATGCCGAGCTCGTCTTCGCGTGCGGTCTCCGGAAGCTGCGCCGGGTCGCCGCCCTCACTGATGCGCTGAGCGGCCTCGGACAGCGCCTCGATCGGGCGGGTGATCGAGAGAGCGACGCGGAAGGCCACCATCGCGAGGGTCAGCACGATGGCCAGGTTGATCACCACGATGCGCCGGATGCTGCTGACCACCGGCGCGAAGGCCACCTCGTAGGGCACGGTCACGGCGAGCTTCCAGCCGAAGCGCGGAAAGGCCCGGTGGAGGCCGACGATCTGCTCGCCCCCGAGGCTCGAGTAGTCGGCGATCAGCGAGCCCGTCGGGGGAACCGGAAGAACGGTCGGCATCTTGCGGCCGATCTGTCCGGGCTTGGTGCTGGCGACGACCCGCAGCTGCTCGTCGAGCAGGTCGACGCACCAGGAGCGGTCGACCTCACCGAGCCCGAGCACCTGCTCGAGAGCATCGATGCGCAGCAGCCCTTGCAGGGTGCTCGACGAGCCCTCGATCGGGGCGCGCAGCACCTGGAGGCGTCGGTCGTCCTCCCACAGGAGGGGCGCCAAGGTCGGCCGCTCGAGGCGCCCGACGACGAGCAGGTCCTCGGGCAGGGGCCCTTCGACGCCCACCCGGTGCGCCACGCGCCCTTCGGAGTCGACGATGAGCATCGCCTCGTACTGGGAGAAGTTCGCCAGGACGTAGGCCAGGTACTGCTCGACCTCGGCTCGCGCGCGCTTGCCGGCGGCGTTGCGCCGACCGAGCCGAGGGGCGTTGGTGCGGAGGATCTCGCTCCCCGCAAAGACGCCCATGTCGAGCTCGCGCTGCTGATACCAGAGATCGAGGCGCTCCCCCGCATTGTTCAGCACGGCGGGGAACTTCTGCTCGATCTCGTCGCGCAGGAACGTGTCGATCGACTGCACGGAGATGCCGGTCACGGCGAGCGAGGTCACCAGGGTCGCCAGGCACACGAACAGCGCGATCTTGACGGGCAGGCTGCGGGTCGGCCGAAGATAGGAAGCAGCCGACACCTTTCCCTCCACGCATGCGAGCCGGGGCATCGCGGCGATCCGGTGCCCTCCG
>JAJDAR010000385.1 GCA_029261775.1 Deltaproteobacteria bacterium
CGCGGAGGCGAGTTCCCGATCCATCGGCGAGCGGCTCCGCGGGCGCAGCCGACAGCTCGAGGGTCCAGGCGCGCCTCCCGCGGTCGAGAATCTCGGCCGGGGCCCAGGAGAGCCCGGTGGCGTCGCCCTCGACCACGGCCAGACGGCCCCCCTCGAGGCCCACGACCAGCAGCCCGGCGTCTGGCCCCGATGGAACCAGCCGCTTGGTGCCCTGCAACCCGCCGTCGTCCCGGGTCTGCCATTGCTCTGGAGCCGTGAGGCCCGCGGGCTCGCCGAGCGCGATCGTGCCGAGCAGCGCGCCGCTCGCGAGCGATGGAAGCCAGCGCTCCTGCTGCGCCGCACTGCCGCCCTCCACGAGGGCCAGGCTGGCCAGGGTGTGACCGAGAAAGGGCACCGGCACGGCCGCCCGTCCCAGCTCCTCGGCGACCAGGGCCGCCTCGAGCAGCTCCAGCCCGGCGCCGCCGAAGCGCTCCGGGATCATCAGACCGGCGATCCCCATCTCTGAAAGGCCCTTCCACAGGGTCGGATCCGAACCCGAGTCGCCGTCGAAGACCTCTCGGACCTTCGGAGGCGGACATTCGTTCGCCGCGAACTGGCGGACGGTCTCCTGGAGGAGCTCCTGCTCCTCCGACAGCGAGAAATCCATTGGGTCTCCGGGTCGGGCGCCCGGTCTTGCGGGCCGGGCGCCGGACGACCGCGGAACGTACCAGAGGTCGATGGGCGGAACCGGTCGCCGGTCCTCCAGACCCGACCCGCCTCGAAGAGGAAGGCTAGGCTCACCGACCCACCCGAGGAGAACTCCATGCCCGAGCGAACGAACCGTGCCTTCCACCTGGTCCAGCGTCCCCGAGGTGAGGTTCGCGCCGATGGCTTCGAGCTCCGCGAGTCGGCGGTCCCCAAGCTCGAGGACGGACAGGCCCTCGTCCGGGTCCTGATGCTCTCCCTCGACCCGACCATCCGGGGATGGTTGAACGAGGCGGACACCTACCTGCCGGCCGTGAAGATCGGCGAGGTGGTTCGGGCCGGCGGCGTCGGGGAGATCGTCGAGAGCCGCAGCGAGCGCTACAAGGTGGGCGATCGGGTGTTCGGCATGACGGGCTGGCAGGAATGGGCGATCGCCGAGCAGGGGCTCGGTGCGATGAACGTGCTGCCCCCCGGCGTCGAGCCGGCGGATGCGCTCGGGGTCTTCGGCATCACGGGCATGACCGCCTACTTCGGGATGCTCGACGTCGCGAAGCCCGTGTCCGGGGACACCGTCTTCGTCTCCGGGGCGGCCGGCGCGACCGGATCGGTCGCCGGTCAGATCGCCAAGATCCAGGGCTGCCGGGTGGTCGGTACGGCGGGGACCGACGAGAAATGCGCCTGGGTCAAGGACGAGCTCGGCTTCGACGACTGCATCAACTACAAGACGGAGGACGTCGGCGCGCGTCTCGACGCGGCCTGCCCGAAGGGCATCGACGTGTACTTCGACAACGTCGGCGGCGAGATCCTCCAGCTGGCGCTGGCGCGGCTCCGGCAGGGCGCGCGCATCGCGCTGTGCGGGGGCATCTCGGGCTACAACGAGCTCGACCCGCCGCCGGGCCCGAACAACCTGATGAACCTGATCCTGAACCGGGCGCGCATGGAGGGCTTCCTCGTGCTCGACTACGTGTCGCGCTTCCCCGAGGCGATGGCGCAGATGGGCGCCTGGCTGGCCGAGGGCAAGGTGAACAACCGGGCGACCGTGGTCGATGGTCTGGAGAACACCGTCGAGGCCTTCCAGCGGCTCTTCGACGGCGGGAACACCGGCAAGCTGATCGTGCGCGTGGCGGATCCGAGCTAGGTGGCGAGCGAGGATCCGCGGCCCCGCGTCGGCGTCTCGACCTGCCTGCTCGGCGAGGCGGTGCGTTGGGACGGCAACCACAAGCGCGACGCCTTCCTGATGGACGTCCTCGCCGAGCACGTCCAGCTCGTGCCCGTGTGCCCGGAGGTCGAGATCGGCCTCGGGACCCCGCGAGAGCCGATCCGTCTGGAGCGCGACGGCGACGGAGCGCGCCTCGTGGCCACGAACAGCCGCAAGGACTGGACCGCGAAGATGGATCGCTACGCCGATCGCCGCGTGCGCCAGCTCAAGCGCATGGGGCTCTCGGGCTACGTGCTCAAGAAGGACTCACCGAGCTGCGGCATGGAACGCGTGCGGGTCTGGCCGGAGGCCAAGGGCCCCGCCCGCCGCGACGGCCGCGGGCGTTTCGCCGAGGCGCTGCTCCGCGACTGGCCGGGGCTCCCCGTCGAGGAGGAGGGGCGGCTCAAGGACATGCCGCTTCGGGAGCGCTGGATCGGGCGGGTGTTCGCCGCGAAGCGCGTGCAGGACTTCTTCGCCGGCCGTTGGACGATGGGCGGGCTCGTGGCCTTCCACACCCGCGAGAAGCTCCTGCTGATGGCCCACTCGCCGAAGGCCTACCGCGAGCTGGGGCAACTGGTGGCCGGCGGCAAGAGCCTGCCCCCCGCCGAGCTGCGCGATCGCTACGTGCTTGCCCACGAGACGGCCCTCGCGCGACCCGCGACCCGCGGTCGCCACATGAACGTGCTCGAGCACGGGGTTGGCTACTTCCGGAAGATCGCCGACGAGGCGACGCGGAAGGATCTGCGGGAGCGACTCGAGGACTACCGAGCGGGCCGCATCCCGCGCTGGGTGCCGATCATGCTCGTGCGACACACCGCCCTGCGGCTCGGCATCGACTATCTGGCCGAGCAGATCTATTTCGATCCCCATCCTTCGGAGCTGACGCTCCGCCCCTGGCTCTAGGAACTGCGATGAAGAAGCTGCTGCTCGGCGTGCTGGTGGGGGCCGTGCTGGTCGGGGCGAGCGGCTACGGCTGGCTGCTCTGGTACGGCGCAAGCAGCCAGGACCCCGCCTTCTTCGACGATGCGATCGCGGCCTTCGAGGCGGCCGATCGCGAGCAGCCGCCGCCCGACGACGTCATCGTCTTCACCGGCAGCTCGAGCGTGCGTCTCTGGTCGACCCTGGAGCGGGACATGGCACCGCTGCCCGTCCTGAATCGCGGCTTCGGCGGTTCGCAGATGAGCCACGTCGTGCACTTCGCCGAGCGGGTGATCCTGGCCTACCGCCCGCGCGCCGTGGTCGTCTACGCGGGCGACAACGACCTCGACACCCGCACCGGCAAGACGGCCGAGACCGTCCGCGACGACTTCCGGGAGCTGGTGCGGATCGTGCACGCCGTGCAGCCGGAGCTGCGCATCTACTACCTGACGATCAAGCCCTCGAAGCTGCGCTGGGATCGCTGGCCGGAGATGGACCGCGCGAACCGCCTGATCGGCGAGCTCGCGGCCAAGGACCCCCGGATCCAGGTGATCGACATCGGTCCGGCGCTGCTCGGGCCGGAGGGTCGGCCCCGCGACGACGTGTTCGTCTTCGACGGTCTGCACTTGAACGCCACGGGGTACGCCGGCTGGACGTCGATCGTGCGGCCCCGGCTGCTTCGGGATCTCGGGGCTTCGCTACCCTCTCCGGGCCCGTGAGCCCCGTGGCTCATCCAGGAGAGCGCCATGCGACGCGAGATCTTCAGTGAGGAGCACGAGCTCTTCCGCGAGCAGTTTCGCCGCTTCGTCAAGGACGAGGTCGAGCCGCAGGTGCTGGCCTGGAACGAGGCCGGGATCGTCCCCCGCAGCGCGTGGAAGCGCATGGGCGAGGAGGGCTACCTCGGCGCCAACCAGCCCGAGGAGTACGGGGGCGCCGGTGGCGACTTCCTCTACGACGCGATCATCATGGAGGAGCTCGCCTACGCGCGAGCCCATGCTCTCCAGGCATCGCTGCACACCGACATCTGCCTGCCCTACCTGACGGCCTACGGAACCGAGGAGCAGAAGCAGCGCTGGCTCGTGCCCGGCATCGCCGGCGACTGCCTGGTCGCGATCGCGATGACCGAGCCCGGAACCGGCAGCGATCTCGCGAACGTCCAGAGCCGCGCCATCCGCGACGGAGGCGAATACGTCCTCAACGGTGCGAAGACCTTCATCTCCAACGGCCAGAACTGCGACCTCGTGATCGTCGTGGCCAAGACCGATCCGACGAAGCGTCACGATGGCATCAGCCTGCTCCTGGTCGAGGCCGACACGCCCGGCTTCCAGCGCGGCCGCAACCTCGAGAAGATCGGCCTCAAGGGCCAGGACACGAGCGAGCTCTTCTTCGAGGACTGCCGCGTGCCGGTCGAGAACCTGCTGGGCGAAGAAGGGCAGGGCTTCAAGCTCCTGATGGAGAAGCTCCAGCAGGAGCGCCTGTGCATCGGGGTGGGCTCGATGGGGTCGGTGCGCCGCTCCCTGGACGACACGCTCGCCTACGTCAAGGAGCGCGAAGCCTTCGGTCAGCCGATCGGCCAGTTCCAGAACACGCAGTTCAAGCTCGCGGAGCTGGTCACGGAGATGGAGATCGGCCAGGCCTTCGTGGACAAGCTGCTGGCCGCCCACGTGGGGGGCGAGGAGATCGTCTCGGAGGTGAGCATGGCCAAGTGGTGGTGCAGCGACCTGCAGAAGAAGGTCGCCGCCGAGTGCCTGCAGCTGCACGGGGGCTACGGCTTCATGGCCGAGTACCCGATCTCGACCGACTACCAGGACGCGGCGGTCCAGTCGATCTACGCGGGCACCAACGAGATCATGAAGGTCATCATCGCACGGCGGCTGGGACTGGGGTGAGGTCCGGCGCTCGGAGCTTCCGAGAACTCCATCTCGCGTTCATGCATCCGATCCGTCCTGTCCTAGGCTGAACGGCCGTGAAGGGACGGATCCTCAGGATCGTGCGCTGGATCCTGGGCGGCTTGCCGAACCTGGCCCTCGCGGTCGTGTCGATGACGTTCGTCCTCGTCGCGTTCGAGTTCGGCGCCCGCGAGTTCGCACCGGGCTGGGCGCCTCCTGCCGGGGATCGCCAGTTCTGGACCTTCGACCCCCGCCTCGGCTGGCGTCATCGCCCCGGTCAGACGGGCCTGCACCGGCATCGCGACTTCGAGGTGGACGTGCAGATCGGGCCTCACGGTTTGCGCGACCGGCTCTACGCCAAGGAGCGGACTCCGGGACGACCTCGCATGCTCTGGCTCGGCGACTCGTTCGGCTGGGGCCACGGGGTCGAGGAGGAGCAGATCGCGAGCGAGCGGCTCGAGGCGCGTCATCCCGACTGGGAGATCATCAACGCATCGGTCAGTGGGTACGGGACGGACCAGCAGCTGCTCTGGTTCCTCGACGAGGGCGTCACGTACGCACCGGACGTGGTGCTGCTGCTCTTCCACCCGAACGACTTTCTCGACAACCACCGCTGGAGCCGATACGGCTACCGCAAGCCGGTCTTCGAGCTCGACGGGCACGAGCACGAGACGCATCCCGAGGGCGGGCTGCAGCTGACGAGGCTGCCGGTCCAGCGGCGCGACTGGTCCGCGCGACTCGATCGCTGGCTGTACCTCCGCTCCTACCTGTACCCGCGACTCCTCGAGCTGCCGGACATCCTGGCGGAGGTCCGGGTCGCGCTCACGGGGCCGGCACGGACGGCGCCCGCCCCGGCCCCGGGCAGCGCAGCGCCCGAGCCCTCCGTGAAGAAGAAAGGCTGGGAGCTCGAGGACGAGCACCTCGAGCTCACGCGCCGGCTGCTGCATCGCCTGGATCGCGAGGTCGCGAAGGCGGGCGCGAAGCTGGTGGTCGTCTCGGTGCCCATGCCGGCCCACCTCCGGCAGCTGGTCCAGGAGTTCCTGGCGGAGGTGGAGGTTCCCCATCTGGCTCTGGAAGCGGCCTTTGCTCGCGCACGTCGCGGCGCGCCCGAGGAGCCCCTGAGCTTTCGCCACGACCCCCACTGGACTCCGGCAGGGCAGCGCGTCGCCGCGGACGCCATCGAGGGCTTCCTGATCCAACAGGGCATCCTCGCCCGTTCCCACGCCTCTCCGGTCGCTCCGGGCGCGCGAGACCAATGACAGCCGAGGCTGGGAACGCCATCATCGGTCGTCTCACGCTTCGATCGCCGACTGGAAAGGGCTCACCTTGACCGACTCGTCCTATACCCCGCCGAAGGTCTGGACCTGGGATTCCGAGAGTGGCGGGCGCTTCGCCAACATCAATCGACCGATCGCCGGAGCGACCCACGAGCAGGAGCTTCCGGTGGGCCGGCACGCCCTGCAGCTCTACTCGCTGGCCACCCCCAACGGCGTGAAGGTCACCGTGCTGCTCGAAGAGCTGTTGGCGCTCGGCAAGAAGGAGGCCGAGTACGACGCCTACCTCATCAACATCGGCGAAGGTCAGCAGTTCGGGAGCGGCTTCGTGGCTGCCAATCCCAACTCCAAGATCCCCGCCCTCGTCGATCACGGCACCTCGCCGCCGACCCGGGTCTTCGAGTCCGGCGCGATCCTGGTGTACCTGGCGGAGAAGTTCGGGGCCTTCCTGCCCGAGGAGCCCTCCGCCCGGGCCGAGTGCCTGTCCTGGCTGTTCTGGCAGATGGGCAGCGCCCCGTACCTCGGCGGCGGCTTCGGTCACTTCTATGCCTATGCGCCGGAGAAGTACGAGTACCCGATCAACCGCTTCGCGATGGAGGTGAAGCGCCAGCTCGACGTCCTCGATCGCAACCTCGCGGAGCGGCAGTTCCTGGGGGGCGACGAGTACACCATCGCCGACATGGCGACCTTCCCCTGGTACGGCAGCGTCGTCCTGAACAACATCTACGACGCGGAGGTGTTCCTCGAGGCCAAGTCGTACACGAACGTCGTCCGCTGGGCATCGGAGATCCAGAAGCGTCCCGCCGTCCAGCGCGGCCAGCGGGTCAACAAGGCGTGGGGTCCGGAAGAGTTGCGGGTGCCCGAGCGCCATGACGCCAGCGATCTGGACCCGACCCCGTAGACACGCCCTCGTCCGATGAGCCATCCCTCGAACGGCCTCGGGCACCCAAGGTGCGCCCATGGCCGGCGTCGTCGTCGTGGGAGGAGGTGCGGCCGGGCTGATGGCGGCGATCTTCGCGGGTCGGAGCGGCGCCCCGGTCACCGTCCTGGAGAGCTCGCGTGCCTGCGGCCTCAAGATCCTGATCAGCGGAGGTGGGCGCTGCAACCTCCTGCCGATCGTCTCCGAAGACCGCGACTTCTTCACGACCGGCTCGCGTCACGTGCTGCGTCGCCTGTTCCGGACCTGGCCCCTCGCCGAGGTCACCGAGTTCTTCGAGCGTGATCTCGGCATCCCCCTGATCCGGGAGGAGTCGAAGGGGAAGGTCTTTCCCGCCAGCCAGTCCGCGCGTGCCGTGCGCGATCGGCTGGTCCGGGCCGCGCAGGACGCCGGGGCCGAGATCCGGGTCGGACATCGGGTGGTCGGTGTGGAGCGCGACACCCGGGGCTTCGTGGTTCGCGCGCAGTGCGAAGACGGCGTACGCGAAACCGTGGCGGACCGTCTGATCCTGTCCTCCGGCGGACAGTCCTTGCCGAAGACGGGTTCGGACGGGGCCGGCTACGCCCTTGCGCAAGGCCTGGGCCATGGTCTCACCGAGCGCTATCCGGCCCTGGTCCCGCTGGGCTCGCCCGATCCCGCGTTCCGCGAGCTTGCCGGCGTCTCGGTGCCGGTGCGCTGGCAAGCGCTGGCCGGAAACAAGGTGCTCGAAGAGCGGGAGCGGGAGCTGCTCTTCACCCACCGCGGCTACTCGGGCCCCGCGATCCTCGATGCCAGCCACTGGGTGGTGCGGGAGGCCGCGCAGCTGCGCGTGGCCTGGGGAGGGCTCGCGCAGGAGGCGTGGGAGCAACGC
>JAJDAR010000386.1 GCA_029261775.1 Deltaproteobacteria bacterium
CTGCAGCTCGCCGAGCTGGCCCGAGACCTCCTTGAAGCGCTGGTACTCGAGCAGCCGGGCGATCAGTTCGGCGCGCGGGTCGAGACCGTCCTCGTCCTCCTCCTCCTCGTTGGGCGGCAGGATCATGCGGCTCTTGATCCAGGCGAGGGTCGCGGCCATCAGCAGGTACTCGCCGGCGACGTCGAGGTTGAGCTCGCGCATCAGCGCGAGGTACTCGATGTACTGCCCGGCGATCTCCGAGATCGGGATGTCGGTGACATCGACCTCGTTGAGCCGGATCAGATGCAGGAGCAGATCGAGCGGACCCTCGAAGACCTCGAGCTTGACTGCATACGCGAGCCCCGAGGCAGAACCTGAGACGAAGGACGTCTCATCGGCGCCTGCCAGGGCGTCGGCTTCGGGCACGGGACTCATGGACCGCTCCGCGGAGGCGAGGTGTCCGGGGGGTCGAGCGAGTATACCGGTCAGCCCCCACCGCGCCCGCGCGCGGGACCGCTGCGGCCCCCCGGGCCGCGCGCGCGCTTGCCAGTGCTGCGCGCCCCCACCTCGCGGGCCAGGGCCAGCGCTTCGTCCCGGTCCTTGATGTCCCCGTCCAGGACGCCGACCCGGATCCGCGCCAGGGCCCGGCCCACGGCCGGCCCTTCGAGCCCGAGCTCCACGAGGTCGCGGCCGGAGATCGGGAGCTGCACGCGCCGGTCCTCCTTGATCCAGCGCAGCAAGCGCCGCCGCAGCGGGGTCGGCGCCTCGGCGGCGAGCGCCAGCAAGGTCTCGTCCGGCAGCTCGCGCACGAGCGCATCGATGCTGCCGCGCCCACGCGCGCGCGCCAGCCGCGCGAGCACACGCTCGGCCTCCTTGGCATGGCCGTTGATCGCCCGGGCGGCCGCGCCGCGGACGGCAAAGCGGCGCAGCACGCGGCGGCGCAGGGCCACATCGAGCGGGGCGAGCCACAGCCGCAGGCCCGCGATCCAGGGGGACTCGGCAGCCAGGCCCAGCGCGGGGTCGCCGAGATCGCGGCCCAGCCGGCGCAGCGGCCCCCGTGCACTGGGTGGAAGCCCGAGCCCGGGCTCGAGCGCGGCGAGCACGTGGGTCTCGCTCAGGAAGCGGATCGCGCGGGCCGGATCGAGCCCGTGCCGAGGATCGAGGAAGAGCTTCTCCAGCTCGGCGCGATAGCGCTCCCCGGTCACCGCGCCGAAGGCTCCGTCGCGCAGCGCCGCGCGCAAGGTGTTGCGCGAGCCACGCGCCAGGCCGAAGCCGAGCCGCGCCGCGAACCGGGCGGCACGCAGCGCGCGGGTCGGATCGTCGTGGAACGAGCGCGGGTGGAAGACGCGCAGCACCCCGTCCCGCAGGTCGTCCAGGCCTCGGCCCGGATCGATCAGGGCCGAGCGCCCCCGGCTCGCCACCGCATTGAGCGGCAGGGCGAGGGCATTGACCGTGAAGTCGCGCCGGGTGAGATCCTGCTCCAGCTGGCCGGCCTCGACCGTCGGCAGCGCCCCCGGGCTCGCGTAGGTCTCGCTGCGCACGCTGGCGACGTCCACCGAGACGCTGCCCTTCGAAAGGCGCACCGTCCCGAAGCGCCGGTGCACGACGACCCGAACCCCAGGCAGGGCCGCCTTTCGCGCGACCGTCTCGGCCGTGCTCTTGTCGGTGACTCCGCCCTCCCCTCCGCGCGCCTCAGCGATCAGGTCGATGTCTCGCACGCCCCGGTCGAGCAGGAAGTCACGCACGGGCCCGCCGACGAGGTGCAGGCCGATCTCGAGGGCATCCCCGGCCTCGCAGAGCGCTTCGACCCAGGGGGCGACCTCCTCGGGCCAGGCCCGGCGGACCGCCTCGGCGGTCACCCGCTTCACGCGACCGCCCTTCGCGCCCGGAACAGCGAGCGGAGCCCCGGCTTCGGGGTGTCGAACGCCGGCACGCGAGCCGTCACCGGTTCGGCTCGGAGCCCCCGCGGCCCCGCGGATGATGGGCTTCGACGAGCTCGCGCAGCCGACCACGGCTCACGTGGGTGTAGATCTGGGTCGTCGAGAGGTCCGCATGCCCGAGCATGGTCTGGACCGCTCTCAGGTCGGCACCGCCCTCCAGCAGGTCGGTCGCGAAAGCGTGGCGCAGCACGTGGGGCGAGACGCGATCGGTCGGCACACCCGCCGCCCGCGCGATGCCTCGCAAGCGTGCGAAGAAGTTCTGGCGGGTCATCCCGGTGCCCCGCCGGCTCAGGAACAGGGCCTCGGGGCTGCGGCGGCTCTTGCCGAGCAAGGCGGGCCGCGCCTCGTCCAGGTAGCGGGCGATGGCGGCCAGCGCGGGCTCCCCGAGCGGCACGATCCGCTCCTTGCGACCCTTGCCGAAGACGCGCACGAAGCCCGCGCGGGCATCGAGCGCTGCGGCCGGCAGCTCGACCAGCTCGCTGACGCGCAGGCCGCCGCCGTAGAGGACCTCGAGCATCGCGCAGTCGCGCACCTTCAGCGGAGCGTCGCCTGCCGCGGCCGCAAGCAGGGCCTCGGTCTCCTGGGGCCGAAGCACCTTCGGCAACGGACGACCGAGCCGGGGGCTGGCCACGCCCTCGGTCGGGTCCTCGGCCAGGCGGCCCGTGGCGACTCCGTGCCGCACGAAGCGTCGCACCGAGACGAGCATGCGGTTGCGGCTGCGCACCGCCAGGCCCTCGCGCTCGAGCGCCTCGAGGAAGGCCGTGACATGAGGCCGCCCCACGGCCGCGAGCCGTTCCACACCCGACGCCTCGAGGTGATCCACGAAGCGCGCGAGATCTCGCCCGTAGGCCTCCAGGGTGCGCGGCGAGAGCCCTCGCTCCACCGCTGCATGATGCAGGAAGCGATCGACCGCGGGCGCGAGGTCAGCCGGCACCGGAGTCCCCGCCGCCGACCACCTCGGACAGAGCGGTCTCGAGCTCCTTCACGAGGTTCTCGTCCGTGAGCTTCTTGCCCTCGGGGCCCTTCACGTAGAAGGTGTCGGCCACCTGATCGAGGACCGTGGTCGCCTTGGAGACGAAGATCTCGAGGTCGTGGCTCGAGAGCGTG
>JAJDAR010000387.1 GCA_029261775.1 Deltaproteobacteria bacterium
CGAGGACAGGAGCACCGAGTTCCTGATCTTCCTCCCCATCTACGACACCGATGCCACGCCGCCGACCCTGGCACTGCGTCGGGCCACCTTGCGCGGCTTTGCAGCGGCCGCCGTCCGTGTGGACCGGCTCGTCGAGGCCTCCCTCGAAGGACTCCCAGCGAGCGGATTCGAGCTGAGCCTCTGGGATGAAGCGGCGCCGACGGGGCGACGCTTCCTGGGCCGCTTTCCGCGAGACGCCAGCCCGCCTCCCCCCGGCGGGCCGATCGAAGCGCTCGAAGTCAGCAGACAGCTAGAGGTCGGCGCTCGTCCGTGGACGGTCCGGTTCGTACCCACCCCGGGCTACCTGGCCCTCGAGCGGAGCTGGCAGCCCTGGGTCGTCCTCGCCGGAGGTCTGACCTTCGCGGGGCTGCTCGGCGTGCTGCTGCTGGTCATCACCGGTCGCACGGCGCTCGAGAGCGAGCGCCTCCAGGAGGTCGCCCGGGTGAACCAGCGGCTCGAGCTGACCAACGAGGAGCTCGCGCGCTTCGCCTACGCCGCATCCCACGATCTGAAGTCTCCGCTGAACGGCATTGCCCGGCTGGCCTCCTTCCTCCGCCAGGACTGCAACGATGCGCTTCCGGAGCAGGGGCGCGAGTACCTCGCGATGATCCAGACCCGCATCGACCGCATGGGCACGCTCCTCGAAGACCTGCTCCAGTTCTCGCGCGTCGGCTGGCTGGAGCAGGAGCCCGAGACCATCGATACGGGCGATCTGGTCCAGGAGATCCTGTCCCTCCTGCCGGAGGCGAGCCGGTTCACCGTGTCCCTGGTGGGCATGCAGACGATCTCCACTTTTCGTGTGCCCCTGGCGCAGGTGATGCGGAATCTCCTCGACAACGCCATCAAGCACCACGATCGCGGCCACGGCCGCATCGAAGTGGGCTGTCGGGACGCGGGCGACCAGTTCGAGTTCTGCGTCCGAGACGATGGCCCCGGCGTGCCCGAGAAGCACCACGAGCGGGTCTTCGAGATGTTCCAGAGGCTCCAGACGCGCGACGGGAGCGAGGGCAGCGGCATGGGCCTCGCGCTCGTCCGCAAGATCGTCGCCAACCGGGGCGGCGAGGTGGCCATCGAGTCCGACGGAGGTCGTGGGACCACGATCCGTTTCACCTGGCCGAAGAGCATCGGCTCCGAGTCCGCCGCCTGATCGCGGCCCCACCCCGAGCGGCCTCGCCCGACGCCCTCCCGCGCCATCCGCGCGAGGGCTCGCGGGCGGCTCACGTTCCGCTGGCGTAGGACCGATACGCCCTGGGTAGAACTCCCTACCCCGCACCCGTCGGGTCCGAGGCCGTGGGGAGTGAGGAAACCCGCGTCTTGGATCAGCCGAAACCGCAGAAGTCGAGCGGCCAACCCGTCCGCTTGCATCGGGCCATCCCCGTGCTCGCTGCGCTCGCCCTTGGCCTTCTGGTCGCCTCCTCGAGCTCGGCGCAAGGCGCCCTGATCGCCCACTACGACTTCGACGTCTGCGACTGGGACATCAACGGCATCGCCACGGACAGCGTCGGCGGCCACGACGGAACCGTGACCGGGGGAGTCTTCCGCAACGGCGACCCGACCTCGGGCCGCAAGCCGGACACCTGCGGCACGGCGGAGTTCGTCGGCGGAGCCATCGACATCACGGGGCTGCCCGTCTCCACGGCCTCCGGCGCGAAGACCAGCGTCTCCTTCTGGATGTACTGGGACGGCACGAACAGCGTGATGCCCATCGGGTGGCAGTATCACGATCTGTGGTTCTACGGCGGCTCCTTCGGCTTCAACAGCGCTGGCGGCGACATCCGCGGCATCTCCTCGGCGGGCCTCGCCGGCGGCTGGCACCACGTCACGGCGGTCTTCACCAACCAGAACCTGCCCGCCAACAAGCTGTACATCGACGGTGTCGCTCAGACGCTCACCCAACGCCGCAACTCCCCGAACAATGCCCGCGCCGTCGTCGACCCGCACCTCCGGATCGGGGGCTGGTGGGGCACCAACGGCTACCGGTTCAGCGGAAAGCTCGACGAGGTCAAGGTCTACACCGGGGAAGTCAGCCAGGTCCAGATCGACGCCGATGTTGCGGCCGTCACGGGCAGCTGCACCCGGTGCGTTCCCCCGCCGCCCCAGCCGGCCACCCGGATCGCCCGTTACAGCTTCGACGAGGATTGGCAGGCCAGCGGCACGCTCGAGGACTCCATCGGCAGCGCCGACGGTCGCCGGACCGGCACGGTCGACCGTGTGGCGGCGCCGGCGGCCGGCACGAAGCCCGATACCTGCTTCGCCGGAGACTTCGGCGGAGGAGCCTTCGACATCTACGGCTTGCCCGTCTCCACCGCGGACCGGGCCAAGACGAGCGTCTCCTTCTGGATGTACTGGGACGGGACCAACAGCGTCATGCCCTTCGGGTGGCAATATCACGACCTGTGGCTGTACGGGGGCTCGTTCGGCTTCAACAGCGCCGGCGGGGACATCCGGGGGATCTCCTCCTCGGGGCTCGCCGGCGGCTGGCACCATGTGGCGGCCGTCTTCACCAACCGCAACATGCTGGGCAACAAGCTCTACATCGACGGCGTCGAGCAGACCCTCACCCAGCGCCGGAACTCGCCGAACAACGCCCGGGCCGTCGTCGACCCCCACCTCCGGATCGGGGGCTGGTGGGCGGACAACGGCTACCGCTTTCGAGGCCGGCTCGACGAGCTCAACGTCTACACCGGGGAGCTCAGCGCCGCCGAGGTTCTCGCGGACATGAACGCGAGCTGCCGGAACGAGATCGCCTGGTATCAGATGGAGCAGCAGGCCTGGGACGGCACCGCAGGCCAGGTCACGGACGACACCGGCAACGGCCACGACGCGACCGCAGTGGGCGGCAGCGACACCGACGACACGGACCCCGCCCTCACGGGGAATCCCGGCACGTGCTCCTACGGCGACTTCGATGGCGTGGACGACCACGTCGAGCTGCCGGCCTCGTTCCCGGACCTGACGGGGAGCTTCACGATCAGCGCATGGATCCAGCTCGACAGAGCGTCGAGCAACGGCAGGGTGCTGGCGGACGACCAGGGAAACTCGCGGGGCTACGCGCTCAGCGTCGGAGACGGGGGCGTCGGCGAGCTGCGCTTCTTCTCCCGCGGGGTGTCCCCCGTCAGCGTAGACACCCTCGGCGTCGGGCTCGCCGCTGGAACGTGGACCCACGTGGCCGCGGTGCACGATGTCGCCGCCAAGACGCGACAGATCTACGTCAACGGAGTCGCCCAGCGGCTGACCGGAGGAAGCACGGCCCCGACCTATACCAGCACCTGGGGCAACGATCCCGGGCCGGCCAGCATCGGTGGAGAGACCCGTCGTTCTCCGGAACGCGGAGCGCAGTTCTTCTTCGACGGCCTGATCGACGAGGTCCGGGTCTTCGACTCGGCTCTGAGCCGGGCCGAGATCGCCGCCGCCTATGCCGAGCGACACGCGTGCCGGATCCCCTCCTCTCTCGACCACTTCCGGATCGACGCAGGGGCGGGGACTTCCAGCACCTGCGCCCCGACTTCGGTCACACTGACCGCCTGTGCCACGAGCAGCTGTGGGACCGTCCTCACGGGCTACACGGGCACGGCCACACTCTCGACCTCGACGGGCCATGGCAACTGGTCGAAGGCCTCGGCGCGCGGGGCCCTCTCGCCGGACCCCGACGGCGACGACGATGGCTCGGCGTCCTACACCTTCAGTGCAAGCGATGGCGGGGTGGCGGTCCTGCACCTGTCCAGCGCGCATGCAGACGACCTGACCGTGACCGCTTCGGACGCCTCGGCCTCGGTCGCCAACACGTCCGGCGTCCTGCGCTTCCGCGACAATGCATTCGTGCTCGGTGCGGATCCCGTCCAGGTCGCCGGCCGCGACCAGTCCATGACGGCCACCTTGTGGCAGCGAGACGGCGCCGACTGCCGGGTCGCGACCGAGTATTCCGGACCCAAGCCCATTCGGGTGTGGATCACGCGGGATGCTGCCGATCCCGGGGGCGCTGCGCCGACGATCGCGGCCACGCCCGTCCCGGATGCCCCATCGACCGCGTTCACCCTGCCCTTCGTCGCGGGCGTCGCACGCTTCGCCCTCGAAACGTCGGACGTCGGCAAGTACGTCCTGAACCTCCGCGACGACACGCGAAGCTTTGCCGTCAGCACGGACATCGACAGCGACGCCGTGACCCTGATCCCGCGTCCCTTCGGCTTCGATCTCCAGGCCCAGGACGCCGGCGGCGCTGGCAACCCGGCGGCCAGCGGCCCCGGAGGCGGAGCCTTCGTGGGGGCGGGGCAGCCCTTCCGGGTCTCGGCCCGCGCCGTCCTCTGGCAGGCGGCGGACGACGCCGACGATGACGGCATCCCCGACGAACACGCCGATGCCGACCCGGGCGACAACGCCGATCTGTCCGACAACGGCTCGACCCCGAGCTTCGGCCAGGAGGGCACGGGTGAAACCGTCGTCCTCACGGGCGCCCTGGTGTTGCCTGCTGGCGGCCGGGATCCCGGCTTGAGCAGCAGCGCGATCACTTCCTTCGTGGGAGGGAGCGGGAGCGCCGCCGACGTGCGCTTCGGCGAGGTCGGCATCGTCGAGATCAAGGCCGCGCTCGCGGACGGGAGCTACCTCGGGGCCGCCGACGTGATCGGTGCCAGCGGATTCGTCGGCCGCTTCGTCCCGGACCACTTCCTGGTGGACGGCGTGCTGCTCTCCAACAGGACGGATGCAGCGACCCAGGCGGCCTGCGCTTCGAGCTTCACCTTCCTCGATGAGGATCTGAGGGCGCAGTTCGACATCACGGCGCGCAGCGCGTCCGGGGTGGACACGGAGAACTACACCGGCGGCTTCGTGAAGCTGGCCCCGACGCCCTCCTTGGGCGACGGAACCGGCACCTCGTCCGACTCCCTGAACCTCGTCGCGAGCCATGGCGGCGCGGCCTACACGCCGGCGGACCGGCTGACCGGAGCCGTGCCGACCGTATCGATGGCCAACGGAGCGACCACGTCGCCGGTCGCCCTGACCTTCCAGATGGACCGCACCAGCGGCGGGGGGCTGCAGCCCGAGCCGCCGTTCGCGGGGATCGAGTTCGGAGTCGATCCGACGGACATCGATGGCGTCCAGAGCAACGGCGGCCTGACGGTGACGATGCCGAGCGGCGCCGAGAGCTTCACCCCCCTCGGCAGCACGACCCTCTACTTCGGGCGCCTCGTCGTCGAGAACGCCCACGGCTCGGAGCTCTCGCCCTTGCCGATCTGGGCACACACCGAGTACTGCGCCGCCGTCGACGCCACGCCGGCATGCACCCGCTGGGCCGACCTCAGCCGATCGGTCCCCGACGATGACTGCACGATGTTCCCGGTCGCAGCGCCCACCGACACGGCCATCGAGGACCACTGGCAAGGCGGGACCGCCTACGGTCCCGGGGTCGACGTCCGCTTCCGGGCCTTCGATCTCGTCGTCAACCGGGGCGGCGGGGGCTGGCGCATGCGGTACACCGGCGGCGGAACCGGAACCCAGGTGTCGGTCCCGGATCTCGGCGGCGATACCGTCGAGACCTACCACGACTACCTGCTCCTCGAGCCGGGCGTCGTGACCTTCGGCATCTACCGCGGCGACGACAACGTCATCTTCACCCGTGAGGACTACTGAAGTGTCGCTGCGCCGGATCCTGCTGCTGCTCGGGCCGTTGGCCTGGCTGTCGTGGGGCTGCGACCCACGCGGCGCGGGACCGGTCGCAACCAGCCTCGCCCGGCCGGCGGCAGAGCTGCCCGCTGACACCGAGACCGCGCCCGGTTGGGCGGCCCCGTTCGAGCGATCCGATGCAGCCCAGCGCTGCCTGGACCTGGCCGACAGCCAGGCCTTCGCGGAGGCGGTTGCCGCCTGCAGCGCGGCCCTCGAGGAGGGCCCGAGCGCCGAGGTCGAGAGCGCTCTCCGCGACGCCCGCTCGATCCTGGGCGAGTAGCACGACCGCCACGGGTCCCGCGCGCCGGGCGGCGCCGCGGACGGCGACGATCATCCGGCGGCACCTGCAAGCAGCTGCTCTGCTCCCGACGTGAGCTCGGCGACGATCTCGGCCGCGGGTCGGACGTCCAGGATGCTCGCGACCGACTCCCCCGCATAGAGGGCCATCGCCTCGACGTGGCCCGTCGTCTCCCGCGTCGGACACATCACGGAGAGTCGCTGCACGGGCAGGCTCTGGTCGCCCTGCCGGGTTTCACCGACCACAGGATCGGCGAGGGCTTCCGCGGCCCCGATGGACGAGGTCAACACGCGATGCGGAGCGTCCGGCCACATCACGGAGAAGGCCTCGGTGAGGCAGGTGTCGCCGGCCGAAGCTGCGAGCACGGCTCGGACGTAGTCCGGGTGGGCACCCGACTCGTTGCTGGCGAGGAAGCGAGTACCCAAGCGGGCTCCGGCAGCACCGCAGGCGAGGACGGCCGCCAGGTCGCGAGCGCTGGCGATGCCACCCGCGGCCAGCACGGGGACCGCCACCGCGTCGAGCACCTGGGACAGCAGCGGCAGGAGACTCGTCCGACCGCGGACGTGACCGCCCGCTTCGGTTCCCTGGGCGATCAGTAGATCGCACCCCGCACGCTCCGCCGATCGCGCCTCGTCGACCGACCCCACCTGCCAGCTGACCCGTGCTCCGTGCGAATGGACCTCGTCGACGAGCTGCCGATCGGGATCGCCGTAGAAGAACTCGACCACACGCGACCGGCGGGCGGCGACCGCGACGCAGGCCGGATCGAGGAAGGGCATCAGGAAGTTCACCCCGGTCGCGCCGGAGGTGGCCTCGTCCAGCTCTCCGAGCACCCCTTCGAGGGCGTCGGGAGTCAGCAAGGGCGTGCCCAGCATGCCGAGCCCACCGGCCTCCGCGACCGCGGCGGCCAACTCGACGGTCGAGACGCCGGGCATCGCGGCGACCTGGACCGGGGCGGTGCATTCCAGCAGATCGGTGAATCGCGTCCGGAGCATGGGCCATCCTCCCGGGTCTGGATCTCACCTCGATGATCCTCCGGCGGACGCCCGTTCGCACCCGATCCCCGGGGGGATCCCGGTCCCGTTGAGCTCCTAGGAGTCGGGGGCTACATTCGAATAGTCCTATTCAGCACTGGATCTCCCATGGCCTCCATTCGCCGACAGGGAACACGCTTCGAGATTCGGGAGTGTCACGACCTCCAGGAGGGACCCCGGCAGCGGACCCTGGCCCGCTTCGACCGCCTCCTCACCCCGGAGGTCCTCGACGAAGCGCAGGCGCGAGCCCGGCGACCCTTCGACCGGGAGTCGCTCGTGCGTCGAGCCCGTGCGCAGGGCATCCCGTGTACCGAGACCTACCGCAGCCGCGATGCGCGCCAGCTGCTCGCGTCCCTT
>JAJDAR010000388.1 GCA_029261775.1 Deltaproteobacteria bacterium
GGTACTCTCGGCGTCTCCGTCGTCGATGTGGGAGATGCCCGCGTTGTTGAAGAGCACGTGAAGCGCCCCGAAGGTGCGCTCGGCCGCGGCGACCATCCGCTCGCAATCGGCTGCACGCGCCACGTCCGCCTGGACGAACACGGCCTCTGCGCCCTCTTCGCGCAGGCGCTCGGCGGCCGCGCCTCCCTCCGCCTCATCGAGGTCGACGAGGACCACGCTCGCACCCTCGCCCACGAAGGCGCGCGCGGTCTCGTAGCCGATGCCGCGGGCCGCACCGGTGACCAGCGCGACCTTCCCCGCGAGACGCGAGCCCAACCTCAGCCTCCGATCCGGTACATCTCGATGCGCTCGCCGGCCTTGCGCGGACCCGTGCGCTCCGATCGCTCCTCCGAGTACCGGTCCGTGCGCGCGCTCCAGGTGCCCGTGATGATCTTGAGCAGCGTCTCGTCACTCAAGCCGTCGCGGAGCGGGGTCTTGAGATCGCGTCCCCCCTTGGCGAACAGGCAGGTCACCAGCTCGCCCTCGGCCGAGAGCCGGGCGCGGGTACAGCCCCCACAGAAGGGCTGGGTGACGGAAGCGATCACGCCGATCTCGCCGCTCCCGTCGCGGTAGCGGTAGCGCCGGGCGACCTCGCCGGCGTAGTTGGGATCCACGGGCTCGAGCGGCAGCTCGGCGTCGATGCGGTCGACGATCTCGCGGGCCGGCACCACCTCGTCGAGGGCCCAGCCGTTCATCGTGCCGACGTCCATGAACTCGATGAAGCGCAGGATGTGTCCGCTGCCCCGGAAGTGCCGGGCGAGCGGCAGGAGATCGTCCTCGTTGACGCCGCGCTGCACCACGCAATTGACCTTGAGGGGCGTCAGCCCGGCGCGCTCGGCGGCGGCGATCCCGGCCAGCACCTGATCGGGCTGGCCGCGTCCGCCGCTCATTCGCGCGAAGACCTCCGGACGCAGGGAGTCGAGACTCGTCGTCACCCGCTGCAGGCCGGCCTCGGCCAATCGCTCGGCCTGGTCCGGCAGGAGGACGGCGTTCGTGGTGAGCGCCAGATCGCGCACGCCGGGGATCGCCGCGAGACTCGCGACGAGGGCCGGCAGGTCCGCACGCACGAGCGGCTCGCCCCCGGTGATGCGCAGCTTCTCGGCGCCCAGCCCCACGAAGAGCCGGGCGAGCCGCAGGATCTCCTCGAAGCGGAGGATGTCCTTGCGCGGCAGGAACCGGTAGTTCTCGCCGAACACCTCGGCGGGCATGCAATAGGGGCAACGGAAGTTGCAACGGTCGGTGACCGAGAGGCGCAGGTCCCGCAGCAGACGCCCCCGGGCGTCGCGGAGCCCGGCCGGCCCTGCGCCGACCGCCCCACCCGGGCCGGCGACTCCGTCGGTCGGCCGACCCGAGTCGGTGGGCCCGCCGCTCAGCCGGCGTATCCCCACTTGGTCTTGTTCGCGGCGACGTCCTCGGTGGAGGGCGTTTCCTTCTCGGTGACTTCGGGCACCTCGAAGCCGTCCTTCGCGTCGACGATCTTGGCGTTCAGACCCGTGTCCTCGGTGAAGACCTCGGGGACGCGCTCGTCCTCGAAGATGGCCTCCCACGGGCACTCGGGCTCACACACACCACAGTCGATGCACTCTTCGGGATCGATGAAGAGCTGGTTCGGGAACGTGTCCTTGTCGTCTCCCGTGTACTCATAGATGCAGTCGACGGGACAGACCTCGACACAGGCCTGATCCACACAATCCCGGCAAAGACGCGTCACTACCCAGGGCATCCTGTCTCCTCGTTCGGGTCCCCCGGCTCTTCCTCCACCGGGCGGCGGGATCTTATCCCCTGAGCGGGCCTCTGTCCGCGCCTCTCGTGGTCCCGCAGAATCTTGACTGATTCGTCAGGTATATCTACCCTGCCGCCTCATCCGTGCCCGGCCCTGCCGGAGGAGAGAGCCATGAGCGAGACGATCCAGGAACGCATCCAGAAGCTGATCGCGACCGACGACGTGGTCCTGTTCATGAAGGGCACCCGGATGGGCCCCCAGTGCGGATTCTCGGCCCAGGTGGTCCAGATCCTGGACAGCATGGTGCCCGAGTACACGACGGTGGATGTGCTTGCGGACCCTGAGATCCGTCAGGGCATCAAGGAGTTCTCGAGCTGGCCCACCGTGCCGCAGCTCTACGTCCGCGGCGAGTTCGTCGGCGGCTGCGACATCATCACCGAGATGTACCAGTCCGGAGAGCTCCAGCCGCAGCTGCGCGGTGAGGGCTGACCGCCACCCAGGGCCCATGGAAGCGCCTCCCTCCGTCTTCGACGTCGGGGACGACGGCTTCGCCCGGGAGGTGCTCGAGGCCTCGCACCGGGCCCCCGTGGTCGTCGACTTCTGGGCTCCCTGGTGTGGGCCCTGCCGCACCCTCGGACCGCTGCTCGAACGGCTGGCGGAGCAGGCCGCCGGCACCTGGCGGCTGGCCAAGGTCAACGTCGACGAATCTCCGCAGGTGGCCTCCCAGCTCGCGGTGCGCAGCATCCCGCTGGTGATCGGCTTTCGCGACGGGCGGGCCGTCAGCGAGTTCACGGGGGCTCAGCCCGAGAGCGCGGTTCGCGAGTTCCTGGAGCAGGTGCTGCCCAGCCAGGCGGACCTTCTGGCGGCCGAGGCGGGAGAGCGGCTCGCCGCCGGCGACGCCGACGAAGCCCTCGCCAAGGCCATGGCCGCGCTCCAGCTCGATCCGCGTCACGGGCCCGCCGCGCTCGTCCGCGCGCAGGTGCTCGCGGCCCGGGGCGAGGTGGGCGAGGCGCTCTCCACCCTCGAGCTGCTCGAGGGTGCGCCGCCGGAGCTGGCGCGGGCCGCCGAGCGGCTCGCCGCCGAGATCCGCACGGGCACCCCGACCGCCGCGGGAGACGCGGACCTCGTCGCCCTGCGTGAGCGGGTGGCGGCCGACCCCCGAGACCTCGCGGCCCGGCTCGCGCTGGGACGCGGCCTGGCTGCGGGCCGGGAGTTCGAAGCCGCGCTCGAGCAGCTCCTCACGGTCGTCGAGCAGGATCGCGAGTACGAGGAGCAGGCCGCGCGCAAGCTCATGCTCGACCTGTTCGAGCTGCTGGGCGGCGATCACGACCTGACCCAGACCTTCCGCGGCCGACTGGCCCAGGCGCTCTTCCGCTAGGAGCTTCGGGCCGACCTGCCCGGTGCGGGGCCGCGGTACCCTCAGCGGGTGGAAACGGGCCTGATCCTCCAGCCGACGTATCGCGTGCGTCGCGGAGTGCCGGTCGTACAGCTCTACGGGCGACTCGAGAGCGGCGCGCCGTTTCTCGTCGAGGACGATCGCTTCCGACCCTACTTCTTCGTCCCGGCCGCGGCCGGAGCCGTACTCGAAGAGGTCGCGAACGCGGCGGTGGAGGAGACGGAGCTTCGCGACCTCGCCGGCGCTCCGCTGCTCCGCGTCGAGCTGCCAACTCCAGGCGACGTGCCCCCTCTGCGGGATCGTCTCCAGGCGCGGGGCATTTCCGCCCTCGAAGCCGACATCCGCTTCCCCTATCGCTACCTGATCGATCGCGAGATCCGAGCCGGCCTCACGATCGAAGGCCCGGCCGAAGATCGGCCGCTCGGCCCGGGCGCCCCCGGCTTGCGCTGCTTCCGCAACCCCGAGCTCAGGCCCTCCGACGCGCGCCCCGAGCTCACCACCCTGTCGATCGACATCGAGACCACCGCCGACGCCTCGCTCGTCTTCGCTGTCGCGCTGGTCGGCTGCGGCGTCGAAGAGGTGCACCTGATCTCCGAGCGACCGGTGCGAGGGGCCCTCGTGCATCCCGACGAAGCGCAGCTGCTGCTCGCGACGGTCGAGCGGGTCCGAAGCCTCGACCCCGACCTGCTGCTCGGCTGGGCGGTCGTCGACTTCGATCTGCGTGTGATCGCGCGCCGCTGCGAAGCGAACCGGGTGCCCTGCCATCTCGGCCGCTCGGACGAGACCGTGCGCTTCCAGCGCGACCTGGGCTTCACCCGCCAGTCGCGAGCCGAGGTGCCCGGTCGCATGGTCCTCGACGGCATACCGCTGGTCCGCGACGCCTTGCGGCTGCCCGACTACCGACTGGAGACGGTCGGACGTCACGTGCTCGGTCGCGGCAAGAAGATCGACCAGAGCGCGCCGAACAAGGCGCACGAGATCCTGCGCATGTGGAAGCAGGAGCCCGAGGCCCTGGTCGCCTACAACCTCGAGGATGCCCGGCTGGTGCCGGAGATCCTCGAACGGGAAGGCCTGCTCGAGCTGACCTGCGAGCGCAGCCGGCTCGTCGGCATGCAGCTCGACCGGGTGGGCGCGAGCATCGCTTCCTTCGATCGGCTCTACCTGCCCGAGCTCAGGCGGCGCGGCGTGGTCGGTCCGAGTGTCGACGCCGGGCGCAAGAGCGCGTTGATCCAGGGCGGCGCCCTGCTCCAACCCCAGCCGGGCATCTACCGCAACGTGGCGGTGCTCGACTTCAAGAGCCTGTACCCGAGCTTGATCCGCACCTTCCACCTGGACCCGCTGGCCCACGCGCGGGCGGGTCCGGACGACCCCGCAGCCCCCAACGGCGCGCGCTTCTCGCGAGAGCAGGCCATCCTGCCGGGGATCATCGAGCGTTTCATGGCGAGCCGCGAGGCCGCCAAGGCCCGGGGCGATCGCCACGCCGACCAGGCGATCAAGATCATGATGAACGCGCTCTTCGGCGTGCTCGGCGCCGCGTCCTGTCGGTTCTTCGACCCGGCGATCGCCAACGCCATCACCGGCTTCGGCCAGCAGACCCTGCACTGGACGCGGGACGCGTTCGAGGCGGCGGGCCATCCCGTGCTCTACGGCGACACGGACTCGGTCTTCGTGCAGCTGCCGGGCGAGCTCGATCCCGCGGCGAGCCTCGCCCTCGCCACGGCGTTGCGGGAGCAGGTGGAGCAGGGCATCTCGGCGCGCATCCGCGACACCTATGGCGTGACGCCGCGGCTCACCCTGGAGCTGGAGAAGATCTTCGCCCGGCTCCTGCTGCCCAAGGTGCGCGGAGGGCGCGCGGGGAGCAAGAAGCGCTATGCCGGCTGGCTCGGCGATGCGGAGACCGGCGAGCTGTCGATCGTCGGCCTCGAGAGCGTTCGCCGGGACTGGCCGACGATCGCCCACCGGCTGCAGGAGGGCATGCTCCGGCGCCTGTTCACGGACCGCGAGGTCATGCCCTTCGTTCGCGAGCTGGCCGAGGGGGTGCGGGACGGGGCCTACGACGCCGAGCTCGTCTACGCCAAGCGCCTGCGCAAGAGCCTGGACACCTACTCGGCCAACGCGCCCCACGTCGTCGCGGCCCGCAAGCTGGATCAGCGCCCCGGCTCGACGATCCGCTACGTCATCACGACCGCCGGCCCGGAGCCGGCGGAGCCCGGCGAGCCGCTGCCCGGCCCCATCGACCGCCGCCACTACATCGAGAAGGTCGTGCGTCCCGTGGCCGAGAGCATCCTGGAGCTGTGCGGTCAGAGCTTCGACGAGGCCATCGGTTTGCCGACGCAGCTGACCTTGCTCTGAGCCGCTGCCGGAGCGCGGCAATCGTGGCAGGCTCCGGCCATGACGAAGCTCACCTCCCAGCTCCACCGGGAGGCGCAGGATCGCGCCTTCGACTATCTGGCCCGCCAGGGACGGCCCCTCGATGGCGCCGTGGCGCGCTTCACGCTTCGTGAGGGGCCGATCGGCGCCGTGCTCGAGGCTCTCGCCGGGTTCCAGAACGGCGACGGCGGCTTCGGGCAGGCGCTCGAGCCGGACTTCCGCCTGCCTGCATCCTCGCCGATGGCGACGAGCGTCGCCTTCGAGCTGCTGCGGGAGCTCGCTGCCCCGATCGATCACGAGCTGGTGAAGCGCGGTATCGCCTACCTGATCGAGTGCTACGAGCCGGCGATCGGTGGTTGGCAGGACGTGCCGCCGGGCGTCAACGACCACCCGCACGCTCCCTGGTGGCATCACGAGCCGGGGCGCCGCTACGGCCCGCAGGGACATTGGGGCAACCCCTGCGCCGCGCTGGCGGCGGCTCTCTGGCGGCATGCGCCCCTCGTTCCCGACACCCTGCTGACCGAAGTCACGCGAGCCGGGCTCGCCGCCCTGGCCGACGACGAAGCGCCGTTGCGCGAGTACGTCGCGCGCGGCTACGAGGCGCTCGGGCGCACCTGCGGCGATCGGGAAGCGGCGGCAGTCTTTCGCGCCCGGGTGGTTCGCGATGCGCCATCCGCCGTCGCGACCGATCCCGAGCGCTGGAAGGTCGAGGCCTTCCAGCCGGTGTGGCTGGTGCGCGACGCGGATGATCCTCTCGCAGCGTCCCTGCGCGACGTGCTCGAGGCGAACCTCGACTTCCTGATCGCCCGGCAGACCGATGCGGGCTGCTGGGAGCCCAACTGGATCTGGTTCGGTCAGCCCGAGGAAGCCTTCGCCGAGGCCCGGCGTGACTGGTCCAGCGAGCAGACGGCGCTGCTGCTTCGGATCTTCTCGGGCCACGGACGTCTCGCGCCCTGACGCCTCGCGCCCGGCGGCCGGGCTCGCGCGACTCAGGCGCGCCGCACCTCGACCAGCGACGATTCCCCGGGCACGCCGATGCGCAGCGGAAAGCCGTAGAACCCGGTCCCCCGGTGGACGTAGAGACGATTGCGACCGAGGCCGAACAAGCCGTGATCGGGCCAGCGGCTGCGCGAGAGCACGGTCCAGGTGCCGCCGAAGCTCACCAGACCGACCTGTCCGCCGTGGGTGTGACCCGACAGCACGAGGTCGGCATCGCCGTCGGGCAGATCGGCGAAGCCCAGCGGATCGTGGACGAGCCAGAGACGCAGGTGGCCCTCGCGCCGCGGGCGGCGCATCGCAAGCGAGCGGAGCCGGTCGGCTCGCTCCTCGCGGGCCCAGTCCGCTCCGACGAGCTGCACCGGCCCCGCCGGCGTCTCCACGATCGCCTCTTCGTCCATCAGCAGCCGGACCCCGTTCGCGGCGAGCGCCGAGCGGACCTCGTCGGGGGCCTCGTGGTCGTGATTGCCGAAGATCGCGAAGCAACGGCCTGGCGCCTCGCGGAGCGGCGCCAGCGCCTCGGCCAGGGCGCCCGGCGTGCTGTTGCCCTCCATCGTCAGCAGGTCCCCGGTGATCAGCACGAGATCGGGATCGTGGGCCAGCAGCTCCTCGACGCGGCGGCGAAACCGGCGGGTCGGCTGCCAGGGGCCGAGGTGGGGATCGGCGATCTGGACGAGGCGCAGAGGGCGGTCGGCCTTCGCCGGTGGCGTCCGCCGGAAACGCGCCGTGGGTACCCGGACGAGCTCGGGATGCGTCTCGTCGTCCAGGTCGATCCGCACCACCTCGCGGCGCAGGCCGAGCGAGGTGCCCAGGGAGAACGCTACCAGCGGGAGCGGAAGCAGGGCCAGCACGTCGAGAGCGGCCACGGCCGTCGGCAAGCCGGCCTCGGCGGCGAACCAGCGCAAGGGCAGCACCGCCAGCAGCCACGGGCCCGCCAGCGCACCGAGCGCCAGGAAGGCCATGCCCGGGATGCTGAACGCGACTCGGAACCAGGCGGGACGCAGCCGGGCCCCGACCAGGGAGGCGAAGTGGATCCCGGTCGTGAGCATGCCGTACACGAACAGCCAGCCGACCGCAGCGCGCAGATCCGCCGGTGCGGCTTGCTGGGCCAGGGTGGCCAACGCCAGACCGCCCGGAAAGGAGAACAGCACCAGGACCGCGGCGAACAGGGCATAGGTGCGACCGCGGAAGCGGCCCGCGTAGAGGGGCAGCCCGACGGCGATGCTGGCAGCGAGCGTGGGCAGGAGCCAGCCGGGGGGAGCGAACATGGCAGGGCAAGATAGGCGCCCGAGGGCCCCTCCACCCGCTCAGGACCCTCGTCTGGGGTGGATGACGGCTCTCGGCTTCATTTGGCCATCACACCCGCGAGCTACAAAAACCGATGAGAGTGCAGAGGCCCGGCCCACTGCCGGCGCCCGAGCTCGGAGGACCTCCCCCATGGCCAATCGGACTGCTCTCCTGCCCCGCCCCGAGACCCGAGAGATCCGGGTCCGCTTCGCCAACGCCGCCTCGCTGCGCGCCGGGTTGGAGCGAGCCCGTCGAGAGAGCTGGGTCCGCTCGGCACGGATCGATTGGCGTCAGCAGGAGCTGATCGTGTCGCTCGCCGGTGGCGCCGGCCCTCAGCCGCGCCACCTGCGGGTGGTCGACTCCCCGACGGAACAGGCGGCGGCCTAGCCTCCCCCGGTCCCGCCCTCCCCCGCCCCGTGTCCCGCCCTCCCGGCTGGGAGCGGGAGCGCCAGCCGTTACGATGACGCCATGAGTCACGGCCAGGGCGTCGACGCGAACCGGGTGCACGAGTACCTCGTGGACCTGCAGGACCGGATCTGCCAGGCGCTCGAGCGCGAGGACGGAGCTGCACGGTTCCGGCGCGAGGAGCTGCCCGGGCCCGCTGGCGGCCTCGCCCGCCCCCGGGTGCTCGAAGGCGGCCCGACCCTCGCGAAGGCGGCGGTCAACTTCACCCACGCCAAGGGCGCGGCCCTGCCTCCCAGCGCGAGCCAGGATCGGCCCCAGGTCGCCGGAGCGCCCTTCGAGGCGGTCTCCCTCTCGATGATCGTGCACGCGGTGAATCCCTACGTACCGACGACCCACATGAACCTGCGTTGCTTCCTCGCGACGCCGGCCGGGGGAGAGCCCGTCTGGTGGTTCGGAGGCGGATTCGACCTGACCCCGGTCTACGGCTTCGAGGAAGACGCGGTCCATTGGCACCGCACGACCCGCGATGCCTGCGCGCCGCTCGGCCCCGAGGCGTACCCGCGCTTCAAGGCCTGGTGCGACGAGTACTTCCTCCTCCCGCACCGGGGCGAGACGCGCGGCGTGGGCGGCCTCTTCTTCGACGACCTGAACGATCCGGACTTCGAGACCTGTTTCGAGTTCGTGCGCAGCGTCGGAGATCACTTCCTGCCCGCCTACCTGCCGATCGTGCAGCGGCGTCGCGCCATGAAGTTCGGGGAGCGCGAGCGCGAGTTCCAGCTCTATCGGCGGGGGCGCTACGTCGAGTTCAATCTGGTCTACGACCGCGGCACGAAATACGGCCTGCAGTCCGGTCGCCGGATCGAATCGGTGCTCGCGTCGATGCCGCCCCTGGCCCGCTGGCAGTACGACTATCAGCCGCCGCCGGGGACGCCCGAAGCCGAGCTCACCCAGAAGTTCCTTCAGCCGCGGGACTGGCTCGGCGCCTGACGCGAGCGCTACTGGGTCAGGCGACGGCGCGTCACCCTGGCGGCCGCCCAGAGCAGCAGCATCGAGAGCAGGGCGACATAGGCCAGGTCCCAGGCCACCATCGGACCGAGCTCTCCCGCGAAGGCCGTGCGCATCAACCGGACCGGGTGCAGCAGCGGCAGCAGCTCCGCCACCTGCAGCCAGACGCCCGTCAGGCGCTCTTGCAGCGGGAAGAAGACGTCCGAGAACAGGAAGAGCGGCATCAGGAACAAGGTGAAGTAGAAGCTGAACAGATCGATGCTCGGAATGCGCAGCGAGAACGCGATGCCGATCGCCGCGAAGAGCAGCCCGGTCAACGGCACGATGGGAAAGGCCACGAGCGCGCGGAGCGGCGGCACGAGCCCCATCGCAGCCACCACGAGCAGGAAGCAGCCTCCGTAGATCGTCGAGCGGGTCATCGCCCACAGGATCTCGCCGGCCAGCACGTCCTCGGGCTGGATCGGCGTGGTGAGCATCGACTCGTAGGTCTTCTCGAAGTTCATCCGCACGTAGGCGTTGTAGGTGACTTCGAAGCTCGCACCGTTCATCGCCGCCACGGCCACCAGGCCCGGCGCCAGGAAGGCGATGTAGGAGGTGCCACCCATCTCCTGGATGTAGGCGCCGACGCCGATCCCCATCGAGACCAGGTACAGGATCGGCTCGAAGAAGTTCGGCAGCAGGTTCATCTTCCAGGTCCGGCGATAGAGCGCGAAGTTGCGCTTCCAGACGGACAGGGCGTGGCGCGGAGAGACCCTCACGCGCCGCCCTCGAGCCCGGTGCCGGTCAGGGAGAGGAAGACGTCCTCGAGGTTGGTGGGGCGCAGGTGGAGGCCCTCGTGATCCGCACCGGCCCGGCGGGTCGCATCGAGCAGTGCCGGGCCGTCGTCGCCGTAGAAGATCAGGCGGCGTCCCCCGCGCAGGCTCTTCACGTCGTGCAGTGCGCCGAGGAGCGCCGCATGGCGCGAGGGATCCTGATCGAGCTCGACCGCGTCCCGGGCGAGGTGCGACAGGATCAGCTGCTTGGGCGCGCCGTCCACCAGCACGCGCCCTTCGGAGAGGATCGCCAGCCGATCACAGAGCCGCTCGGCCTCGTCCATGTAGTGGGTCGTGAGGAGAACCGTCTTGCCCCGCGCCCGCAGCTCGCCGACCCGCGACCAGAGCGAGAGCCGCACGGCCGGGTCGAGTCCCGTGGTCGGCTCGTCGAGGATCAGGAGCTCCGGATCGTTCATCAGCGACAGGGCGATCGAGAGCCGCCGCTTGTAGCCCCCCGAGAGCGCCTGTACCGGCAACGTGGCGTGGGATCGCAGGTCGAGGAAGTCGAGCAGCGAGTCGACCCGCGCCTCGATCTCGGCCTCGGAGAGCAGGTGATAGCGCCCGAAGACCCGAAGATTGTCGACGGAGGAGAGCACCTCGATCAGCGCGTTCTCCTGCAGGGTCACGCCGAGCCGTTTGCGCACGCTCCGCGGGTCCCGCGACACGTCCTCGCCGAACACGTGCACCGTGCCCGACGTGGGCCGGGTCACCCCGTAGATCATCTTCAGGGTCGTCGTCTTGCCGGCCCCGTTCGGGCCGAGCAGCCCGAAGCACTGACCCGCCGGCACGTCGAGATCGAGCTCGTCCACGACGACGCGGTCGTCGAAGACCTTGCTCACGTTGCGGCAGGAGACGATCACGGCCGCCGAGGGTAGCTACGCTCCCTGTCCATGCCGCCTCTTCGCGATCTCGAGCTCTCGCCCCGGCGACGCCTGCCCGCCCGACTGCTGCGCGCCCGCTCGGTGCGCTCGAGCGGCCCGGGTGGCCAGAACGTCAACAAGGTGGCCACGCGCATCGACCTCGCCCTCGACCTCGGCGCCGCCGAGCCGCTGCTCGGGCCGCGCGCCACCGCTCGCATTCGCGGTGCCCTGGCCTCGCGGATCGACGCCGACGACCGCCTGCACGTGCGCGCCGGCCGCGCCCGCACCCGCGGCCGCAATCTCGACGCGGCCCTGCTCCGGATGGAGGAGCTGCTCCGCGAAGCCCTCCACATCACACCCGCCCGCACTCCGACCCGCCCCAGCCGGGCCAGCCGCGAACGCCGCCTCACCACGAAACGCCGCCAGAGCGAAAAGAAGCGCTCCCGAACCCGCCTCGACCCCTGACCCGCCCCAGCACCAACGCCCGAAGCAGAAAGCGGGGAGCGGGGAGCGGGGAGCGGGGAGCGGGGAGCGGGGAGCGGGGACGTTGGTTTAATTTTTGCAACGGTGCAAGGTGCAA
>JAJDAR010000389.1 GCA_029261775.1 Deltaproteobacteria bacterium
CGACCAGCAGGTCGGCCAGCTCGAGGGCGCCCTTCTTGATGCCCTGCAGCTCGTCGCCGCTGCCCGGTTGGAGCAGCAGCAGGAAGGTGTCGACGAGGGAGCGGACCGCGACCTCGGATTGCCCGATGCCGACGGTCTCGACGATCACCACGTCGAAGCCCGCGGCCTCGCAGAGCAGCAGCGCCTCGCGGGTGCGATGCGCGACGCCACCGAGCGCGCCGCTCGAGGGCGAGGGCCGGATGAAGGCCCGCTCGTCGAGCGCGAGCTGCTCCATGCGCGTCTTGTCGCCGAGGATGCTTCCGCCCGTCACCGGGCTCGAGGGATCGACCGCCAGCACGGCCACGCGATGGCCCTGCTCGAGCAGCTGGAGACCCAGCGACTCGATGAAAGTGCTCTTGCCCACGCCCGGCGGGCCGGTGATGCCCAGCCGGATCCCCGTGCCGGTGTACTGCACCAGCGCCTCGAGGATCGCCTGGGCCAGCTCCTGGTGATCGTCGCGGGTGCTCTCGATCCAGGTGATGGCCCGGGCCAGGGCGCGACGATCGCCGGACCGGATCGCGGCGGCGTGGTCGCGCGCCTGGTCGGCAACGGAAGCCGCACCGGCCGTCGGCCGCGCGTTCATCCGCGGCGCGACCGCACGACCTCGAGCACCTCGCGCGCCGCCTGCGGGATGCGCGTGCCTGGGCCGAAGATCCCCGCGACGCCCTGCTCACGCAAGAACGCGTAGTCCGGCGGCGGGATGATGCCGCCGGCCACCACGGCGATCTCGGAGGCTCCCTTGGCGGCCAGCGCCTGGATGAGTGCGGGTACCAGGGTCTTGTGGCCGGCCGCCTGGCTCGAGACGCCGACGACGTGCACGTCCGCATCGATGGCCTGCTGGGCGGCCTCCTCGGGCGTCTGGAAGAGCGGGCCGATGTCGACGTCGAAGCCGATGTCGGCGAAGGCCGTCGCGATCACCTTCATGCCGCGGTCGTGGCCGTCCTGGCCGAGCTTCACGACGAGCATGCGCGGGCGCCGGCCCTCCTGCTCGGCGAAGGCCTCGACCTCCTTGCAGATCGCGTCGTAGTCCTCGTCGCCCTGGTACACGCCGCCGTACACCCCCGAGACCGAACGTACCTCTGCACGGTACCGCGTGTAGGTCTTCTCCATGGCTTCGGAGATCTCGCCGACCGTGGCCCGGGCGCGAGCGGCGTCGACCGCCGCCTCGAGCAGGTTGCCCTCTCCGCTCTGGGTCAGCTCGGTCAGATGCGCGAGACAGCGCTCGACCTCGGCTGCGTTGCGACGCCCACGGATCTCGTCGAGGCGCTTTACCTGCGACTCGCGCACCGCGGTGTTGTCGATGTCGCGGATCTCGAGCTGGTCCTCTTCGTCGAGGCGGTACTTGTTGACCCCGACGATCACGTCGTCGCCGCTGTCCACCCGTGCCTGCCGGCGCGTCGCCGCCTCCTCGATCCGCAGCTTGGGCATGCCTGCCACGATCGCCTTCGTCATGCCGCCCATCGCCTCGACCTCGTCGATCAGCTCGTTCGCGGCCTTGTAGACGCTCTCGGTCAGCGACTCCATGAAGTACGAGCCGCCCCAGGGGTCGACGACGGCCGGGATGCCGGTCTCCTCCTGGAGGATCAGCTGGGTGTTGCGCGCGACCCGCGCGGCCGTGTCGGTGGGGAGGCTCACCGCCTCGTCGTAGCCGTTGGTGTGCAGCGACTGCGTGCCACCGAAGATCGCGGCCATCGCCTCGATCGTCGTGCGGATCACGTTGTTCATCGGGTCCTGCTCGGTCAGGCTGGCCCCGGACGTCTGCGAGTGGGTACGCAGCATCAGCGACTTCTCGCTCTTCGGCGCGAACTCCTCGCGCACGCGCTCGGCCCAGATCCGGCGCGCGGCTCGCATCTTGGCGATCTCGAGATAGAAGTTCATCCCGATGCACCAGAAGAACGAGAGCCGGCCGGCGAAGGCGTCGATGTCGAGGCCCTTCGAAAGGGCCGCACGCACGTAGTCGAGCCCGTCGGCGATCGTGAACGCCAGCTCCTGCACGGTCGTCGCACCGGCTTCCTGCATGTGGTAGCCGCTGATCGAGATCGAGTTGAACTTGGGCATGTTCTCGGCCGTGTAGCCGATGATGTCCGCCACGATCCGCATGCTCGGCTCGGGCGGATAGATGTACGTGTTGCGGACCATGAACTCCTTGAGGATGTCGTTCTGGATGGTCCCGGCGAGCTTCTCGGGCGGCACGCCCTGCTCTTCGCCCGCCACGATGAAGCAGGCCATGATCGGCAGCACGGCGCCGTTCATGGTCATCGACACGGTGACCTGGTCGAGGGGGATGCCGTCGAAGAGGATCTTCATGTCCTCCACCGAGTCGATCGCCACCCCGGCCTTGCCCACGTCGCCGGTCACGCGCGGGTGGTCCGAGTCGTAGCCGCGGTGGGTGGCCAGGTCGAAGGCCACCGACAGGCCCTGCTGGCCCCCGGCCAGGTTCGCCTTGTAGAAGGCGTTGGACTCCTCGGCGGTGGAGAAGCCGGCGTACTGGCGCACGGTCCAGGGGCGGTTGGCGTACATCGTGGCGCGGGGGCCACGCAGGAAGGGGAAGAAGCCGGGCAGCGTGTTGGTGTGCTCGAGGCCCTCGAGGTCCTCGGCGGTGTAGAGCGGCTTGATGCGGAGGCCGTCCGGACTGGTCCAGACCAGCTCGTCGGGGTCGCGCCCCTTGAGATCCTTGGCGGCCGCCTTCTTCCACTGGCTCCGATCGGTCATGCCTTGCTCCTCTCCGACACCGAGATTCGGAGCCCCGCAGGGTCTCCGGCGACGGCGTCAGACCTTAGCCCCTGTCACATCGACCGCCGGTAGCGACCGCCCACCTGGAAGAGCGCCTCGCTGATCTGGCCCAGGCTCGCGACCTGCACCGTGTCCATCAGCTCCGTGAAGAGGTTGTCGCCCCGCCGGGCCACGTCCTGCAAGCGCTGCAGCGCGGGGCCGGCCGTGTCCGCGTGCCGGCCCTGGAAGTCGCGCAGGCCGGCGATCTGGGCGCGCTTCTCGGCGTCGCTTGCGCGCATCAGCGCAACCGGGCGCTGGGCTTCGTCGGGCTCGGGGTTCTCGAAGGTATTCACCCCGACGACCGGCAGCTCGCCCGAGTGCTTGAGCGACTCGTAGTGCAGGCTCTCGTCCTGGATCTTGCCGCGCTGGTAGTGGGTCTCCATGGCACCGAGCACGCCGCCGCGCCGGGAGAGGCGCTCGAACTCCTGGAGCACGGCCTCCTCGACGGCGTCCGTGAGCCACTCGATCACGTAGGAGCCCTGCAGCGGGTTCTCGTTGGCCGAGAGCCCGAGCTCGCGGTTGATGATCAGCTGGATCGCCAACGCCCGGCGCACCGACTCCTCCGTGGGGGTCGTCACCGCCTCGTCGTAGGCGTTGGTGTGCAGGCTGTTGCAGTGGTCCTGGATCGCCGTGAGCGCCTGCAGGGTGGTGCGGATGTCGTTGAACGCCATCTCCTGAGCGTGCAGGGACCGGCCGGAGGTCTGGATGTGGTACTTGAGCTTCTGGCTGCGCTCCGAGGCCCCGTAGAGATCGCGCATCGCGATGGCCCAGATGCGCCGGGCCACGCGCCCGATCACGTGGTACTCGGCGTCGAGGCCGTTGCTGAAGAAGAACGAGAAGTTCGGCACGAAGTCGTCGACGGCCATGCCGCGGGCGCGGTAGGCCTCGGCGTAGGTGAAGCCGTTGGCCAGCGTGAGCGCGAGCTGGGTGATCGGGTTCGCTCCGGCCTCGGCGATGTGATAGCCCGAGATCGACACGGAATAGAAGTTGCGCACGTGCTCGGCGACGAAGAACTCCTGCATGTCGCCCATCACCTTGAGCGCGAACGCGGTGGAGAAGATGCAGGTGTTCTGGGCCTGGTCCTCTTTCAGGATGTCCGCCTGCACCGTGCCGCGCACGGTTCGCAGGACGTCGGCGCGGATGCGCGCGTAGGTCTCGGCATCGACGGCCCGGTGCCCGGGGATGCCGAGCAACCCGAGGCCGAGCCCGTCGTGGCCCGGGGGCAGCTCGGCGCGGTACTTCGGAAGCGCGTCTCCGCCCTCGCGGGCCCGCACGGCCTCGAGCTGGCCGGTCTCGCGCAGGTGCTTCTCCACCCCCTGGTCGATCGCGGCGTTCAGGAAGAGCGCGAGCACCATCGGCGCGGGGCCGTTGATCGTCATCGAGACCGAGGTGGTCGGGTCACACAGGTCGAAGCCCGAGTAGAGCCGCTTGGCGTCGTCGAGGGTGCAGACCGAGACGCCGCTGGTGCCGACCTTGCCGTAGATGTCGAGGCGCTCGTCCGGGTCGCGCCCGTAGAGCGTGACGCTGTCGAAGGCGGTGGAGAGGCGGCTTGCGGGCTGGTCGGCCGAGACCAGATGGAAGCGGCGGTTCGTGCGCTCGGGCCCGCCCTCCCCCGCGAACATCCGGGCCGGGTCTTCCTCCGCGCGCTTGAAGGGGAAGACGCCAGCCGTGAAGGGGAAGCTGCCCGGCAGGTTCTCCTGGCGGAGGAAGCGCGTGAGCTCGCCCCAGTCGTCCGTGGCGGGTACCGCGACGCGCGGCAGCGGCGTGCCCGAGAGGGTGGGCTTGTGGTTGCGGACCTCGATGTCGCGGTCGCGGACCCGGTAGGACTGCTGCTCGGCGCGGTAGCGGTCGCGCAGGGCCGGCCAGCCGGTGAGCGCGTCTCGGAGCTCGGCGGGGAGCTGCGCCCGGCGACGCTCGGCCTCGGCGGCCACGGCGTCTCGCGGAACCGGGTCCGAGAGCGCGTCCTGCGCCAGAACCAGCGCCTGTGCCTGACGGGCCGCGCCGGCGAGCTGGTCGGTCCGCTGGCGGTGGGTGCGGACCGTGGTGGCGATCTCCTCCAGGTAGCGCTCGCGGCCGGCGGGGATGAGTGCGGGCGGCAGGGCCGCGCCGACCAGCTCGGCGCCTGCGGGCGAGGCGAAGGCTTCGGCTCCCTGGTCCGCCAACAGGTCCAGCAGGGCCCGGTACACGCGGTGCACGCCCGGGTCGTCCCATTGGCTCGCCACGGTGGCGAAGACCGGCACCTCGTCGTCGCCCGCCTGGAACGCGACGTGGTTGCGGCGCCACTGCTTGCGCACGTCGCGCAGCGCATCCTCGGCGCCGCGCCGGTCGGCCTTGTTCAGGACGACCAGGTCGGCCAGCTCGAGCATGTCGATCTTCTCGAGCTGCGAAGGGGCGCCGTACTCGGGCGTCATCACGTAGACGGAGTGATCTGCGAGGTCGATGATCTCGGAGTCGCTCTGGCCGATGCCCGCCGTCTCGACCAGGATCAGGTCGTACGCGGCGGCCTGGAGCACCGTGACCGCATCCTGCACGGCCTGGGAGAGGGCCAGGTGCGCCTGGCGGGTCGCGAGCGAGCGGACGTAGACCGCTTCGCCGCCGATGGCGTTCATGCGGATGCGGTCGCCGAGCAGCGCACCCCCGGTGCGCCGCCGGGACGGATCGACCAGCAGCAGGCCGATGCGGACGTCGGGAAAGTCGGCCCGGAAGCGGCGCACCAGCTCGTCGACCACGCTCGACTTGCCGGCCCCGCCCGTGCCCGTGAAGCCGATCACGGGGGCCGGCTCGGGGCGTCGCGCCGCCAGGTCCTGGCGGATCTGCGGCAGGTCGTCGTCGCCGCGCGCGACGGCCGCCTCGAGCCACGAGATGCTGCGTGCGACGCTGCCGGGGCGCTCGGCCGAGAGCTCGTCGAGCGCGCGGCCCAGGGCCGGCGCCGGCCGGGCCCGGCAATCGTCGAGGATCGTGCGGATCATGCCTTCGAGGCCGAGCGCG
>JAJDAR010000390.1 GCA_029261775.1 Deltaproteobacteria bacterium
CTGCTCGCCGATGCGTCGCCCCCGCCGCTCCGGGACGATCGCCAGGTCGTGCACGTTCAGGAGCGGGCGTGCACGGAAGCTCGAGAAGCCGACGAAGCCGAGCAGCATGCCGACCGGACGATCGCCCTCCCACGCGAGCCACAGGCGGGTCGTCGGATGCTCGAGCAGCGCCGGCACGATCCGTTTGCGGACTTCCTCGCCGAGCGGTGCGCCGCCGCCCATCGGATCCCGGGCGTAGACGTCGAGCATCACGAGGTAGGCGTCGCGCTCGCGCGGCTCGCGAAGGTCCGCCGGGGCCACGCGCACGGAGGCTGCGGTCACGCGAGGCCGATGCGGGTGCCTGCGATCCGGATCTCCCCGTCGGGGCCCACGAGCCCGCGTTTCGCGGCCGCGCTGCGGATCGCCTGCTCAGCGCCCTCGGCCGCGGCGATCACCAGGCCGCTGACGCCCTCACCGCGGCCATCCCGGTCGGCATGGACACGTACGAAGCCGCCCTCGTCGAAGTCGAGGCGGTGGACACCGGGGCTTTCCTCCCGAGCCGAGAGCCCGCAGACCTCGGCCCAGCGCGCGGCCAGCGCAGCGGGATCGTCGGCCTGCAGCTCGGCACCGACGATCTCGCGGCAGCGATCCGTCTGGACGTGCCGCGCCCAGTCCGGGCCTCCCCAGCGCCAGGAGTCGACCGGATCCATCCAATCGAAGGACAGGATCGCGGCACCGACGTCGCGCGGGTGCAGGTGCACGGCGGAGGCATCGGGCAGCGAGACCTCCCAGACGACTCGCACGCCCAGTGCGTCCACGCGCTTGCGGTCGGCCTCGCGGTCCTGGGACTGCACGATCACCATGTAGCCGCCGTCGCCCCCGCGGCGCTGGAGCAGGCGGCCCGCCGTCGTGCCATCGCGTGCCGGCGAGACGACCTCGAGGAAGGTGTCGCCGACGGGCATCACCGCATTCTCGAGCCCGAACTCGCCAACCCCGGGGTCCTGGAAGCCTGGACCGAGCCCCAGCACGTCGCACAGGGCGTCGGTACTGGCTTCCAGGTCTTCGGCCACCAGCGCGATCTGCCGCAGCCGCACGGTCAGGCCTTGATCCGGGGGAAGCGCGGCGCCCGCTTGGCCAGGAAGGCCTGGACGCCCTCCTTCAGGTCGGGCCGGCCGAAGCTCTCCACCATCAGATCGACCGACTCGCGCAGCGTCGGATCGAGCTCATCCTGCAGATGCTCCCAGACCTGCCGCTTCATCACCGCCATCGAGGTGGGAGAGCAGGCTTCGGCGAGGTTTCTCGCGTAGTCGGTGACGAAGGGCATGAGCTCGTCGTGGGGCAAGGTGCGATTGACGACCCCCAGCCTCTCCGCCTCGGCGGCATCGAACTTTCGGGCCGAGAACAGCAGGTCGAGAGCGTGAGCGGGACCGACGAGCTGCGGAAGGGTCCAGCCGATGCCCCACTCCGCGATCAGGCCCCGCTGTGAGAATGCGGTGGTGAAGACGGCCTTCTCCGAGGCGAAGCGGAGGTCGGCGAACAGGGCGATCGCCAGCCCCAGGCCCGCGGCGGGCCCGTTGATCGCCGCGATGATCGGTTTCCGCACCGCCATCATGTAGGCGTAGGGACCGTGGAAGGCCTTCATGTCGGGGTCGCCCGGCCGGGCGCTGGCCAGCTCTTCGGCGCCGCCGCCCATGGCGCTCGCATCCCCGTCGCCGATCCCTTGCAGGCCCTTGAGATCCGCCCCCGCGCAGAAGCCACGCCCCTCGCCGGTCAGCACGATCACGACGGCGCGGTCGTCGCTCTCCGCTTCGGCGATCGCGTGCTTGAGCTCGTCGCCCATGCGATTCGTGAACGCATTCAACCGGTCCGGTCGATTGAACTTGATCGTCGCGATCGGGTCCTGCACCTCGTAGAGGATCTCTTCGTACACGGCACCTCCAACCCGAATCCGGGCGCTGGCAGGCTATCGCAGCCGGCTGCCGGTCGCGGGCCGGCTCACAGTCCGAGGGGCAGGGCGAAGCCGTGGATCGGGCACGGGCCTGCATCCCCGAGCAGGACGAAGACGGGCTCGCCCTCGGCCCGGAACTCCATCGTGGTCTTGCGCAGGTCGAGCTGGGCCCGGCAGGCCGGCGTGGCGGGCACCACGGCCACGGCGTCCATCGGCTCGGGCCAGCGGATCTCCAGGGCGAGCGGAAAGCTGCCGTGCAGGAGCAGCTGCCCGTCCGGGTCTCCCTCGCCGAGGGGGATCGGTGCGAAGCGGGCCTGCTCCCGCGGTACGAGGTACTGGGAGCGGCGACGGGGCTGCTGGTCCCGCCATTCCACCAGGGATCCCACGCCCACCGGAGAGCAGCGTTGGGTGCGGTCCTCGCCGACCACCACCCCGAAGGGCCCCTCGAATCGATAGACCGGCCTCTGGCCCGCCTGGATCAGCTCGAGGCAGCTCCCACTGCGCGGGAAGTAGAGGCGCCAGCGGCCCTGCTCCCCCTCGAGGGTCGCTGCGAGGTAGGGCCCGAGACCCACCACCTCCGAGACCGTGACCTGCCAACGTGCGCGGATTTCAGCACGCCTGTGGCTTTTTTGCTCCTCATTCAGGCTCGTGCACGCAGCCAGAGCCGCCACGAGAGCCAGGAGCGAGGGCCAGAGGGGAGGGCGGGCGAGGTCGGGCACGCGAGGGGGCATGGACGGCGCAGGATACCCGACCCGTGCCGCCCCGTTCTCTCCCTGGGCCCCGGAGTGGCCGAGACGCACTTCGGACCGCGCCCGAGCCCGCCCACCGGCAAGGCTGCCGGCAATCCCCTCAAGTCAGCCCGGGAATCGCCCGAATCGCCCAGTACCGCGCTTGCGCATGGAGGGGCAATGGCCGACTCGGCGGCATTCGATTTCGTCTGTGGACAGCTCGAAGAGCTCACCGACTTCGATCGCCTGGCCGCCCGTGGCACCGTCCGGCTCGCCCTCAAGCAGGCCGGCCTCGAAGCGCGCAGCGTCTCCGCCGACCAGATGAAGATCGTCGTCGAGAAGCTGCTGCCGGCCGAGCTCACCGCCCGGGGTGTGGAGGGTGCCGACGGCATCTGCGAGAGCATCGCCGACGGTGTCTCGAGCGTGAGCGGCGGCGCGGACCCCGAGACTCCCGACGCGGTGTTCAAGCGCCTCGGAGGCAGCTGACGCATCGGCGTCGGTCTCGCGCTCCGCTCCTCGACCCGTCCCTCGGCTCGCTTCGCCTCCGCGCTACCCTTGCCAACCGTCGGGTCCCCGTGGGGCGCAGCGCTTGACGCGTCCGCGCGCGGCACCATCCTCACGGCTCGACGCGCGAACCTGCGCGATGCAGGGGTGTCTACCTCGCGCCGCCATCGATCCCGCCGCCGGCGCGATCGGGGCTTGCGCCTTGCCCACAAAGGAACTCCGATGAAGCGTGTTCTGCTGTTCCTCGTCACCAACATCGCCGTGATCCTGGTGCTCAGCGTCGTGCTGCACCTGATCGGCTTCCAGGGCCTGCTCGACGAGCGCGGCGTCGACCTCAACCTCCCCCAGCTCCTCCTCTTCGCCGCCGTCTTCGGCATGGGCGGTTCCTTCATCTCGCTGGCGATCGCCAAGTGGAGCGCAAAGCGTCTGACCGGAGCGAAGGTGATCACCGAGCCCCGCGACCAGACGGAGGTCTGGCTGGTCGAGACGGTCCGCCACCAGGCGGATGCGGCGGGCATCGGCATGCCCGAGGTGGCGATCTTCGATTCGCCCGAGCCGAACGCATTTGCGACCGGCGCGAGGCGCAACTCCGCCCTCGTCGCGGTCAGCACCGGGCTGCTCCGGGGCATGCGTCAGGACGAGGTCGAAGCCGTGCTGGCCCACGAGATCAGCCACGTCGCGAATGGCGACATGGTCACCCTGGCCCTCGTCCAGGGGGTCGTGAACACCTTCGTGATCTTCATGGCGCGCGTGATCGGCCACTTCGTCGACCGCGTCGTGTTCAAGACGGAGCGCGGCTACGGAATGGGCTACTTCTTCGTGGTGATCGTCGCGCAGATCGCGCTCGGCATCCTGGCCAGCGTGATCGTGATGTGGTTCAGCCGGCTGCGCGAGTTCCGCGCCGATGCAGGCAGCGCGCGCCTGGTCGGGGCACCCAAGATGATCGCCGCGCTCGAACGCCTGAAGCGAGGCCCCCAGGCCGAGCTGCCCGAGCAGCTCGGCGCCTTCGGCATCTCCGGAGCGCGTCCCGGTGGCATCCGGGCCCTGCTGGCCAGCCATCCCTCGCTGGACGACCGCATCGAGCGCCTCAAGAGCGAGCACGGCCTGGCCGCCTGAGGGCACCGGGACGCCCCCGAACGCACGCGGACTCCGAACCGACCGCGTACCACCGGCTGCCGCCCGGGGGCGCAGCCGGACGCCCCCGATCGTCGCCGCCGCTCCCGCATCCCGGCAGGCTTTGCGGCCGAGGGGAGGGAGCGAGGAGGTGCGCGTGCCGGATGCCCAGCGAATCTGGCTCGGAGTCGGACCCGCAGCACAGCGGGTCCGCGGATGGGTCGAGCGGGTGGCGCCGCTCGACGCGACCGTCCTCCTGCTCGGAGAGACGGGGACGGGCAAGGGCGTGCTGGCCCGGGAGCTGCATGATCGTTCGCGAAGGGGCCGGCCCTTCGTGCACGTCGACCTGGCCGCGCTCAGCGTGGGACTGCTCGAGAGCGAGCTCTTCGGACACGAGCGCGGTGCCTTCACCGGAGCGTCGGAACGCCGGCCCGGTCGCCTGGAAGCGGCCGCGGGCGGAACCTTGTTCCTCGACGAGATCGGCGAGCTCCCGGCGAGCGGGCAGGTCCGGCTGCTGCGGGTGCTGCAGGATCGGGTCTTCGAGCGGGTTGGCAGCACCCGCCCGTTGCCGCTCGAAGCGCGTGTGGTGGCTGCCACCAACGTCGATCTCGCGCGATCCGTGGCGCGTGGTCTCTTCCGCCGCGATCTCTACCACCGGCTGGACGTCCTGTCGCTCGTCCTGCCCCCGCTGCGCGAACGCCCCGAGGATCTGCCGCTGCTCGTGGCCGACCGGCTGGCGACCTTGGCGACGGCTCGCAACGAAGCGCCGCGCACCTGCACGAGGGAGCTGCTTCGTGCGCTCGCAGATCGCTGCTGGCCCGGCAACGTGCGCGAGCTCCACAATCTGCTCGAGCGCATGGCGACCTGGACCGACGGGGGGGTGCTTGACGAGGGGGATCTGGAACGCGCCGAGGATCTGGGTAGCGCCGTCGCGGGCCCCATCGCGGTGGGCGCCAGCGAGCACGAGCACGTCGCTCGCGTGCTGCGCGCGACCGGAGGCAACGTCTCGAGGGCCGCCCGCAGGCTCGGGGTGCCGCGCACGACGCTCCGTCGCCGCATCCGGCGGGCGGGGCTGCAGGATCTGATCCCCCGCGACTGAGCCGCCCTGCCCGAGCGTCGGCTACGCTCGCCCCGTGCCCATCCGTTTCGTCGTCTTCGACCTCTTCGACACTCTCGTCGACCTTTCGATGGACGGCTTGCCGCGGGTTCGCGTACGCGAGCACGAGTTTCCCTCGAGCCTGGGCGCCCTGCACGAGCTCGTCAGCACCCACGTCGACATGAACCTCGAGGACTTCGCAGACACCGTGTTCGCGCTCGACAAGAGCTTGCGACTGGAGCGGCAGGATCAGGGTCGCGAGCTGCCCACCTTGGAGCGTTTCGAGCGACTGATGCCGTGGCTTCCGGGAGCCGAGCGCGCCCCCGACCTGCCCGCACGCATGACCGAGCTGCACATGCGGATGCTCCGACAACAGGTCCAGAACCTCGATCATCATCCCCGGGTGATGGAGGCGCTGTCGGAGCAGGCCGAGCTCGCGGTGTGCAGCAACTTCTCCCACAGCCAGACCGCGCTTCGCGTGCTCGAGGAGGCCCGCCTGCGCTGGCACTTCTCGGTCGTCGTCGTGTCCGACGCCACCGGCTGGCGCAAGCCTCGACGCGAGATCTTCGACGCGACCCTGGCGGCCCTGGGCGCGCGGCCCGAGGAGACGCTGCACGTCGGGGACAACCTCAAGGCCGACGTGTCGGGCGCCGCCGCCGCGGGCATGCGCACCGCCTGGGTCACGCGCCGAATCCGCGACCCGGAGGAGGCACTCGCCCGCCACGAGGGTCCGGAGCCGGACCTGATCGTCGAGGATCTGGCGGAGCTTCCGGAACGTCTGGCCTCACTCGGCTGACGATGCCCGGCGCAAGCGGATCGTTCCGGAAGATCTACGCCGTAGACTGAGCGAAGAACTCCTGCTAGCTTCGCTCCATGCCGGCAACCCCTCGTCCCAGAAGAGAAAAATCTTCTTTGCCCCGCCGGCAGCCGTTGTCCCGGGGGCGCATCGTGCAGGCGGCGATGGCGCTGGCCGACGACCGGGGCGACTTCTCGATGCGAGCGCTGGGTCAGAAGCTTCGGGTGGACCCGATGGCGATCTACCGGCACTTCCGCGACAAGGAGGCGCTGCTCGATGCCGTGGTCGACGAGGCCCTCCGGGCTCTCGAGCCGGGGCCCGAGACGCCCGGATCGCCGCGGGAGCGCCTGGAGGCCATCTGCCGCGCGTTCCGGGCTGCGCTCATCGCCCATCCCGGCATCGCGGCCCGGGTCTCGGCCACGCGGCCGACGCTCGGGCCCCATACCGTGGCGGTCACCGAGGCTTGCCTCGAGCAGCTGCACCAGCTCGGTCTCGACCCGCTCGAGGCGACTCGTGCGTTCATGACGTTGATCCGCTTCATCACGGGCGCGGCGGCGGCCGAGGAGCAGCTGCGCGCCAGGGGCTCGAGCGAGGACACCTGGCGGGAGGAGATGCGCGCAGGCTACGCCTCGCTGTCGGCCGACCCGTATCCGCGAGTGGCCTTGATGGTGGAGTCGTTCGGGCGGGTCGGCTTCCAGGAGGACTTCGAGTACGGGCTCGATCTCCTGCTCGATGCGATCGCCCGTCGCGGCGCGCGGGGGGCGTAGCCCGGCGGCAGGCCGTTGGTCTTGCCCCACGCACCCTGCCTCGGATGCTCCCGTGTACCATCGCGCCAGGAGACTCCGATGGGCCCCCCGTCTTCGCGCAAGCCCCGCGCTCTTCCCTGGCTGCTGCTCGCGGCGCTCGCTTGCGAGGCAGACGCTCCGCTGCGAGAGAACCCCACGGCGAGCGGCCCCAGCGAGAGGACGGCGGTACTACCCGCCTCGTACACGGAGGCACGCGAAGCCTGCGCCCATCGCGATGTCCGACGGCTTGCCTTCTTCGGCGAGCTCCACGTGCACACCCGGCTCTCCTTCGACGCCAATCTGTGGGAGGTCAGGGGCACGCCCGACGATGCCTATCGGTTCGCGCGGGGGGAGGTCGTCGACTTTCCGACGGAGCAGGGGCCGGTCCGCCGCAGCCGGCTGGAGCGTCCTCTCGACTTCGCCGCCGTGACCGACCACGCCCAGTTCATGGGAGCCGTGGACCTGTGCACCACGAAGGGTTCCGACGTGTACGGCAGCGTGCGTTGTGGAATCTTCCGCGGGGAGATCCCGCCGCCGGACCCGACCGCGCCCCTGGCCCGGCTCCAGGGTCTGTTGGCGCCTACGGAAGTGCTGGGCGACTTCCGCCGCGCACCGGAACTCTGCGGAGACGACGCCGAGCGTTGCCGCGATCGGCTGCGGTCGGTCTGGGACGAGATCGGCGCCGCCGCCGAGCGCTGGTACGACCGCACGAGCGCCTGCGAGTTCACCACCTTCCACGCCTACGAGTACACGGCGACGCCGGGACTGGCCAAGGTCCACCGCAACGTGATCTTCCGCAACGCCGTCACCCCCGAGCTGCCCACCTCCTATGTCGACGAGCCGGAGGCCGCAGGGCTGTGGCGCAACCTGCGTGCGCAGTGCCTGGAGGCGGGAACTGATTGTGACGTGCTCGCGATCCCCCACAACTCCAACCTCTCGAACGGCCGGATGTTCACCGTCGATTACGAGACGCTGCCGCCTGCGGCCCAGGTGAAGCGCGCGAAGCTGCGCCAGACCCTCGAGCCGCTGGTCGAGATCACACAGGTCAAGGGCGACTCCGAGTGCAAGAACGGAATGTACGACGTGGTCGGCGCCGACGAGTACTGCGACTACGAGAAGATCCGCAGCTTCACCAGTGGCGACGTCGAGGACTGCATCGAGGACACGGGCTTCGGCGCCCTCGCCGGACAAGGCTGCCAGAGCCGACTCGACTTCGTGCGCTACGCGCTGCTCGAAGGCCTGCGGGAGAAGGAGCGGATCGGCGTCAATCCCTACAAGCTCGGGTTCATCGCCAGCACCGACGCCCACAACGCGAACCCCGGTGACGCCGACGAGGCTTCCTACGAGGGGTGGTCGGGCATCCTCGACGACACGCCCGCCAAGCGCCTGGGGGGAGGGATCGGCAACCTGCTGAAGGCGGTCAACAACAATCCGGGTGGTCTGGCGGGCGTCTGGGCCGAGGAGAACTCGAGGGACGCGCTCTTCGACGCCATGCAGCGCCGCGAGACCTTCGGCACGAGCGGGCCCCGGATGACGGCGCGCCTCTTCGGGGGGTGGGCCTACGACGAGGCCCTCTGTGCGGATCCCGACCTGGTGGCGCGCGGCTACGAGGGCGGAGTCCCGATGGGCAGCGATCTGCCACCGCGCCCTTCCACTGGCGGCGCACCACGCTTCGTGGTCTCGGTGCTTCGCGACCCCGGGACGGAAGCCGTGCCGGGTGGCCTCCTGCAACGCGCACAGATCGTCAAGGGATGGGTGGGCGTGGACGGCCGCTTCTATCAGGCGGTGCACGACGTGGCCGGTGGTGACACCGGAGCCGACGTCGACCTGGCCAGCTGCGCGCCGCGCGGCCCGGGGCACGATGCCTTGTGCGGCGTCTGGTCGGACCCCGACTTCGACCCGGAGCTTCGGGCCATCTACTACCTGCGCGTGCTCGAGAACCCGTCGTGTCGCTGGAGCCAGTGGCAGTGCAATGCGACGAAGAAGGAGAGCCGGCCCCCCGAATGCGACGATCCGCGCGTGCCGAAGACGATCCAGGAGCGGCTCTGGAGCTCACCGATCTGGTACGAGCCCGGCGCCTGACAGAGCCGGATCCCGGAAGAGCGCCATGCCTTCGCGGATGGCTTCTTCTCCCCGCTCGTTCGTGACCCGAAAGGCGACCGCCAGGCCCGAAGACGTCGGAGCCCCCGGCTGCCAGTGGACGTGGATCGTCGTGCCGGGAACGACCATCGCGCCGAAGCGGCCGCGCAGGCGCTGCAGTCGGGCGGGATCTCCGGCGGCGTGAGCGGCGATCAGCTCGCGTCCGGCCAGCGCCCAGGTGGCAGTGCCGTGGAGGATCAGATCCGGCAGCCCTGCCGCGTCGGCCACGCGCCGCTCTGTGTGGATCGGATTCCAGATCCGTGCGCACTCCGTGTAGACGTGGGGCATCTCGCGGGGCACGAAGATCGGGGTCGTGACCTCGTCGCCGGTGGCCTCGAAGGCCGGCAGCGCGGGGGCCGCATCGATCTCCCGATCCCCGCCCTCCAACGCGACGCCGCGAAACATCGTCTGGCTGTAGGAGGTGACGACAGGCCCCGCGTCGTCGGCGGTCTCGAATCGTGCGGTCGTGAGGGCGCCGGCGCGGGTCTCCCGCGCTCCGACCGTCCTGCCCTGGGTGACCAGATCCATGCCCGGCCGGAGCGGTCGGTGGAACAGGGAGTCCTGGACGGCATGGACCCCCCGGAGCAGCTCATCGCCGCTGGCCCCGAGCTGCTTCGCCAGCTCCGGGTGGCTGGCGACGGGCCACTCGAGAGAGACGCACAGGGCCGGGTGCGCGATCAGCTCCCTCCGATCGTCGAAGACGCGAGGCGAGACGTCGCCGATGCCCGCCGCGTAGGCCAGAAGGCGCCGCACGCTGAGAAGTTCCCGCGATGCCGGCAGGTCGAGGCCCACCGCTGCGCTTCCGATCGCCACGTCGCGCTAACCGAGTGCTCGCTCGCGAAGCACGAACTTCTGCACCTTGCCCATCGCATTCATCGGCAGCTCGTCGATGACCTCGATGCGGCGCGGCACCTTGTAGTTCGCCATGTGCTCGCGGCACCAGGCGTGGAGCTGCTCGGGCTCGGGGGCCGTGCCGGGCTCCGGCACCACGAAGGCCATGCCGACCTCTCCCATCCGATCGTCCGGCACGCCGATCACGGCGACCTGGGCCACCTCGGGATGCCCGAAGAGCAGACCTTCGATCTCCGCGGGGTAGCAGTTGAAGCCGCCCATGATGAACATGTCCTTCTTGCGGTCGGTGATCTGCAGGTAGCCGCGCTCGTCCATCACCCCGATGTCCCCGGTGTGAAGCCAGCCCTCTGCGTCGATGGCGTCGCGAGTCGCCAGCTCGTCGTCGAAGTAGCCGCGCATCACGTTGTAGCCGCGCACCACGACCTCGCCCGGCTCTCCGCGAGCGACCTCCTTGCCGTCTTCGTCCACGCAGAGGACCTCGACGTCGGGGATCGCGCGCCCGGAGCTGTTGGCGATCGTCTCCGCGTCGTCTCCGTCCCGGCACATCGTCGCGATGCCCGTGGCCTCGGTGAGGCCGTAGCCGGTGATCACGGTCTCGAAGCCGAGCTCGTCGCGCATGCGCCGGATCAGCTCGACCGGCGTCGGTGCGGCCCCGGTCACGGCGAGCCGGAGATTCGAGAGGTCGAAGTCGCGCCGCGCCGGATCCATCAGGATCGACTGGTAGAGCGTGGGGGGCCCGGGGAGCACGCTGATCCCTTCCTCGCCGACCCGCTTCAGGACCTCGGGAACGTCGAAGACGCGGTGCGGCAGGCAGGTCGCGCCGCGCATGACGCACGACATCCACCCGGCCTTGTAGCCGAAGGCGTGGAAGAACGGGTTCACCACGAGGTAGCGATCGCTCGACCGCAGGCCGATCACCTCCGTCCACGCCTCGAAGGCCCGGAGGTTCTGCACGTGCGTGCTCATCACGCCCTTCGGGTTGCCGGTGGT
>JAJDAR010000391.1 GCA_029261775.1 Deltaproteobacteria bacterium
TCGTGGAGCAATCCGGCCGAGCCGACACGCCGGTGACGGAGCGCTCGCGGTTGGCCTCGGCGCGCGGGGTTCGGGACGACCAGTGGTTCGAGATCCGCGCGGGCCTGAGCCGTGGGGGCGATGCCCGCTTCCTGCTCGCAGGCGCCGACGCCGCGCTGTCTCGGGAAGACCGGGCGCGCGCGCGCAAGCTGTATGGCAAGGCCGTCGGCCTGGCTCCCGAAGACGGCGAGATCCTCCGCGCGCACGCGCTGCTGCTCGCCGAGGAAGAGGACTCGAAGGAGGCCGTCCAGGCCCTGAAGCGTGCAGCCGAGCGGACGCCCGACGACCCGGAGCTGCTCGATGCCCTGGCGCTCCAGCCCGACCTCGACCCGGTGGAGCGCAAGGCCGTGGCGGAGCGGGCCGGCTCGGCCTTCGCGGCCACCTGGCGGACCCGGCGGGCCCTCGCGTCGTGGAGCCGGGCCGAGACGTCCACCGCCGAGGTGAAGGCCGGTGGCCACCTGCTGGCGCTCGGCCGCCCGGAAGACGCCCGCCTTGCCTATGAGCGCGCGCTCGAGATCGAGCCAGAGGACGCCCGCGCGTGGGCTGGGCTGGGAGACGCCGACCTGATGCGGGGCCTGACCGGGGAGGCCGAGAAGAGCTACCGCCGCGCCCTGGTGTTCGATCCGGAGCTTGGCGAAGCGTTGTCCGGCGTGGGCCACGTGCTGGTCGCCACACATCGCGAAGAGCAGGCGACCGGGACCCTGGAGCGAGCGGTCCGGATCCGACCGGCGGATGCGCGGGCGCGGCGCGCGCTCGCGCGCGCCCATCGCAAGCAGGGCGCACTCGAGAAGGCTGTCGCCGTCTTGCAGCCCGAAGAGGCCCGAGAGCCGGACCGCCCGGCGCTGCTGCGGGATCGAGCGGAGCTGCATCGCGAAGCGGGAAACCTTCCCGAAGCCCAGCGGGACCTCGAGGCCGCGGTCTCGATCGACCCGTCCGACCTCGAAGCGCGCGAGACCCTGGCGGCGCTTCACGAGGCCCGGGGCGACGACGAAGCCGCCGTCGCGGCCCGAGCCTGGCTCGAGCAAGCCGAGGTGGCCCGCCTCGAGCCGACGTCGGCGCTCGAAGCGGTCGTCGGGCCAGGAGCCCCGGGTCCATTCGATGAACTGGTCGAGAGCTTCGGGGCTCAGCACCCCGAATCGGGCAAGCCCCTGCGCAAGGTCGCCTTCCTCGGCCTGATGCGGAAGGCGACCTGGCGATCGCGCCTCCTCGAATGGGTGACGCCGCGCAGCGTCCGCGCGGGCCGGATCCGGGACGACCTCGAGGCGTCGATCGGTGGACGCTTCGAGCTCGTGCCGCTGCCGACCCGCGATCCTGAGCCCGCCCTCGCGGCCCTCCGCCAGTTCTCGAGGGATCGGGTCGACATCTCCCGCGCCAACCAGGCGCTCGGGACGGATGCCGTGATCGTGGGGCAGGTCCAGCCCGGAAGCCCCCCGAAGCTCAGGCTCCGCATGCTCGTCGGCAGCGAGATGGCAGCGCTCGGGGACGTCGCGATCCTCGAGAACCGGCAGGCGCTGCCCAAAGGGCGCTACGTGGGTTGGAATCCGCGGCCCCTGGCACCGACGCTCCTCGTGCTCCTGCTCGTGTCCTTCCCGTTCCGACGCGGCTGGGGCAGCCTGGAGGTGCACATCGACTGGGACCAGGATCCCAAGAAGAAGGGCTTCTTCCACATCCAGCTGTCCAAGAAGCCCGGCAAGGTGCAGAAGGCGGACCGGAACCGTCGCGACGAAGTCTCACGCGGGTACGGCAAGGGCGCGGCCTATTCGCGCTTCGCCCGCAGCCTGGTCGAACGCGATACGACCTTCCGCTGGCTCCCCGCGCGCCGCACCTACGTCTGTGTCTACGGGCTCATGCAGGACGTCGGCAGCGCGGACGTGATCGGCAGCTTCCTCGAGGAGCGGGTCGTCGACGTACCGAGGGGCGGCGGTGCCAAGGTCAGCTTCGACTTCCGCAAGACCGAGTGCACGCTTCGGGTCAAGCTGCTGCGTGGCGAGCCGTACGAGGGCGAGACGGTGATGGTCGCCGTTCGCGGAACCGCCACGCCGGTTCGCTTCGCGCGGGACGACGAGGTCGTGATCCCGCTCGACAAGGGCCTGCACGTGCTGGTCGCCGGCGTGGCCGACCGCGCCTACCAGCTCGAAGTCCCGCTCAGCGAGTACGGCGCGAAGCTCGTGTCGGTCCCGCTCTGCAACGATCACGAGATGCTCTTCACGGGCTGCCCCGAGGCGGTGGAGCCCTTCGTGAACGGCGACCTCCCCGCCGCAGCGAACCTCCTGGCAGGTGCGGGACAGACCAGCATCGCGGATCGGATGCGTGCCGACTTCCACCGCGAGCGCGGCGAAACGGGCGAAGCCGCCCGCCTCTACGAGCAGCTGGGAGAGCTCGCGTCTGCGGCAGAGTTGCGCGCCGGAGGCGACGACACCGCCCACACGGCGAACCTGTTCCAGGAGGCCGGCGAGTACCAGAAGGCCGCGGAAGCCTATGCCACGGCCGGGGACATGCAGCGGGCTGCAGAGGCCTTCGAGGCCGACTACGACTACCCGCGGGCGATCGAGGCGTACCAGACGGTCGGAGACACGGCCAAGACCATGGAGCTGCTCGAGAAGACGGGCCGATGCTTCGAGGCCGCCGTGGTGGCCGAGAGCGAGGGCGACCTGGAGAGGGCGATCCGCAACCTGCAGCAGGTCGACCTGCGCGACCCGGACTACATCGAGGCGATCAGTCGCCTCTCCGAGATTTTCGCCGAGCGCGAGGAATGGGGATTCGCTGCGGAGAAGCTCCGCGAGGCGATCGGCGTATCCGGCAAGGAGACCGCACCACTCGGGCTGCTCGAGCGGCTCGGCGACTTGCTGGAGCGCTCCCGGCAGACGGGAGAAGCGCTCGAGATCTATGAGGCCGTCCTGCGCCGCGACTTCACGTACCCGGGGCTCGAGGAGAAGGTCCGGGGCCTCCGCGCGTCCCTCGCGATGCGCGCGACCGAGGTCGAGGCCCCCTCCGGCGGCGAGACGCGGCCGACCGGCCAGCGCTCCCTCGATGAGCGCTACGAGCTGCTCGAGGAGATCGGCCGGGGCGGCATGGGCGTCGTCTTCAGGGCGAAGGACCGGCGGCTCGGGCGTGTGGTCGCCTTGAAGCAGCTGCCGGACAACCTTCGCGACCACCCGACCGCGGTCCAGCTCTTCCTACGCGAGGCGCGGTCGGCGGCGGCCCTCAACCACGCGAACATCGTCACGCTCTTCGACGCTGACGGAACCGACGGCGACTACTACCTGACGATGGAGCTGCTCCAGGGTCATCCCCTCGACCACATCCTTCGCGCGCGCAAGCGCCTGCGCCCCCGGGACGTGGCTCGCCTCGGAGCGCAGATCGCGACCGGGCTGCAGTACGCCCACGCCAAGGGGATCGTCCACCGGGACATCAAGACCTCGAACCTGTTCTTCACCGAGGACAAGGTGGTCAAGATCATGGACTTCGGCTTGGCGAAGATGGTCGAGGAGGTGCGGCGGGCCGTGACCGTGGTGGGGGGCACACCCTTCTACATGGCACCAGAGCAATCGGCCGGCGAAGCGGTCGACCATCGCGCGGATCTGTACGCGTTGGGGGTCACGCTCTACGAGCTCGCGACCGGGACCGTTCCGTTCCGCGAAGGCGATGTCGCCTACCACCACCGGCACACGGCCGTGCCCGACCCGCGGGAGCGGATGCCGGACATCCCCGAGGAGTTCGCCTCGCTGATCCTCGAGCTCATGGCCAAGGCACCGGAGGACCGGCCGGCGGAGACGGCGGCCGTGGCAGCCCGTCTCTCCGAGCTGGCCGACAGGCTCGCCTAGCCCCCGCTAGCGCTCGATCTCGAAGCCCTCGGCCCGGCCGTCCCAGGTCTGGAGAGTCAGGCCCCGCTCGCGCAGCTTGAACTTCTGCACGCGGTTCGTCGGCGTCTGCGGAAGCTCGTCCAGGAACTCGACGTAGCGGGGCACGAAGAAGTGGGGCGCATTGTCGTTGACGAAGCGGCACAGCGCCTCGGCCGTCAGGGTCTCTCCGG
>JAJDAR010000392.1 GCA_029261775.1 Deltaproteobacteria bacterium
CGGTTTGACGCCGCAGGGCCAGCGGTTAAGCTCCGCGTTCCAGATCTGTTGCGGGGTGGAGCAGTCTGGTAGCTCGGCGGGCTCATAACCCGCAGGTCGCAGGTTCGAATCCTGTCCCCGCTACCACAGCTTGCCGGCCGGTTTCCTCACGGAGACCGGTCGGCTTTGCGTTTAGCGGTACGGCGAGCGTCGCGGTCGCCAGGGAGCCCCTCCCGGCATCCGGAAAGATCGAGATTCCTGCCCGGAGAGTGGCGGCGCCGGGCGTCAAAGAGAACGCCGCGCCGCGCCGTGCTCTTCGTTGCGGCCGGCGTGGGGCGGGATCGCCGCCCCATCGCCCCCCGATCTGCGCCATGATCGTCGGAGAGGAGCGTCCCAAGATGATCGACGGCCGATCCTGGACCTTGGCGATCCCCCTGACGGCCTTCGCTGCATCGACCCCCTCGCTGGCGCTCTCCCAGATCTTGGAGTTCTCCGGCGAGATCGAGGGGACGGCGGGTCAGCGTTTCGAGGGAGAGATCGTGATGTCTCTCCCCCTGACATCCTCCACTCACTGGGGGGACGACTACCTCCTGTCCCCGACGTTGACGACGACGTTCCGGGCGCGGGGCGCCACGTTCTCGGGCTCCGGCCTCGCGCTCTTCGTCATCTTGCGGGAGCACGATGGAGACTCCCTCACCTTCGTCACGAACCTCCTGTCGCCCTCCTTCCCCGGGGACGCGCTCAAGTTCTACCTGGACTTCAGGGATCCGACGGGAAGCCTTTTGGTGGAGGATCTCGAGCCTTTCCCTTCCCTGGGCGGGTGGGATTCCGTCAGGTTGAATGCCAACCTGAACAGCCGCGCGTTTCCAGTCACCGGTGATCTCGATCTCTTGACCGTGCGCCGGGTTCCTGATCCTCGCCTCTGGGTGCTGCTTGGCCTCGGAATGGTGCTGCTCCGTAGACACGGCACTCTCGCGCTGCGTCGACCTCGCTTCGTGATCGGAACCGGGCCCGATCACGGGACGCGATAGGGCCTCGACCCCCGCTACGAACAGGCGCTCGGCGCTGGCTCGCCTCGGAAGGAACGGCGAGCTCAGACGACCCGGGTACGAGGGCCTACGGAAGCTTGGCCCGCGCGGGTGCGATCACGTCGAAGGCGGGGAACCCCGGGTGCGGCTCGAGCCCGGCGAGGTCGTGGATCCACGGGTGGCGGTAGCTCGTGTGGATATCGAGCGTCGGGGCCGGGAAGCTCGCATCCACGAAGTTCCCGACGGCGATGCCGAAGAGCTTGCTGCCTTCCAGGAGGGGCTCGAAGCCCCGGAACTCCCAGTAGACGGTGGATCCGCAGCGAGGGCAGAAGACGTAGTCGATGCCGGGGTTCTGGGGGCCCTGGTTGAAGATCGTTCCCGTGCCGGTCCGTGCGACGACCTGATCGTCGTAGTACCAGCAGGAGACGTTGAACACGCTTCCGGTCCGACGCTGGCAGTAGTCGCAGTGACAGCGGATGACCTTCTCCGGCTCGCCGCGCACGGTCATCGTCAGCTCGCCGCAGCAACAGCTGGCGGTCCGGGTCTCGCTGCTCATTCACGCCTCCCGTGCGACCTGCAGGACCGGAGATCGGGGACGGCATCGGGTGCGCGAACGCTACTTCGCAGGATCGGGGTCCCCGCACGTCTCGAGTTTCGGATCCACGGTCTCGTAGTACACGTTGGAGCGGCCCGAGGTGCACTTGCCTTCGCTGAGAACCGCGGTCTCGCAGGTGTAGAGGTGGCAGGCGCAGCGCACGTTGCCGTTCTCCAGGCGCTCCACCACGGTGCAGTCCGCCCAGCACAGGGTCTGGTTGATGTCGGGCCCGCAGCGGATGAGCCGTTCCAGGTCCCTGCGCTTCACGGTTCGTTCGCCCTGGGTGCCGTCGTGGTTCGCCTGGCTGGGGGCGACGACGAGACCGATGCCCAGCGCGAGCAGGGGGATCGAGATTCGTTTCATCGCTTCTCCGCACGGCTCGGCCCGCGACTCCACCGGCGCACCGCACCCCGCGGCCAGGAGCCTCTGATGGGCACGATAGCCCGCCACATGAGGGCCCACCCACCGTGAAGGACGTCGCGCCCGTCAGTTGCACCCGTCCGCTGCGCCCGTCCGGCGGGGTGCCCGGGAACGCTCGTGCGCGGCGCGGTGGGCGCAGCTCACAGCCCGGGCCCGGCCAGTCTATAGTGGGAGGCCGACCGAAGCGGAGGCCCCCCATGCTCGATCTGCGCACCGGATGCAGGCTGTGGCTCGTAGCGATGATCCTGTTCACGTTGCCGATGACGGCAGCCTGGACAAAGGAACCGGAGGGACCCTCTCCGGCTCGAGGTCGCGTTCATCGCCCCGACGCTCTCGGCCCCTACTTGGTAGGCCGCGCCACCTTCAGCGTCGTCGATCCGACCCGCAACGATCGGACCCTGTCGGTCGACGCCTGGTATCCCGCGCACGCCGACGCCGCGGTCGGCCTGCCTCCCTCGGTCTACGATCTCGTCTTCGCCGACCTGCCTTCGCAGGTCGCCCTGGACGCCCCGCCGGTGTCTTCAGGCGGACCCTTTCCGCTGGTGGTCTTCTCGCACGGCAACAACGGGGTTCGGTTCCAGTCGTTCTTCCTGACCGAGATGCTCGCAAGCCACGGCTTCGTGGTCGTGGCGCCGGGCCACGCGGGCAACACCGCCTTCGATCTGATCCTGCCCTCGCAGCCCTTCGAGACGCGCGACCGACCCCTCGATGTGTCGCTCGCGATCACGCGCATGCTCGAGAAGAACGACGATCCGGCGGATGCCTTCTTCGGGACACTCGACCCTCTGCGGATCGGTGTGATGGGTCACTCGTTCGGTGGCTTCACCACGATGGCGATGGCCACCGGCTTTCAGGACGTCCCGCCCGACCCCCGGGTTCGGGTCCTCGTGCCGATCTCGCCTGCGGTCGGGGGCCTCAGCGACGCGCAGCTGGCGAGCGTGCAGCAGTCGGAGCTGGTCCTGGGGGGCACGGCGGACATCACGGTTCCCATCGACCCCAGCAACGTCCGCACCTTCCAGCTGCCCACCTCCCGGCCGCGCTACCGCGTCGACGTGCTCGACGCCGGACACAACTCGTTCACCAACATCTGCGACTTCTTCGACGTCCTGGTCGGCGCGGGCCTGCCGCCGGAGATCCTGGACTTCGTTCTGGGAAGCGCCGATGAGGGGTGCGGACCCGACCTGATCCCGATCGACGAGGCCCACCGCGTCACGAACCGCTTCACGGTCGCGTTCCTGAAAATCCACCTCGGGCTGGACCCCCGCTACGCGCGCTACCTCTCGCTCGCCTCGGCCGGCGAACAGCCCGTCGACTTCTTCTTCGTGCCGGGGAGCCCTGCCTGCGGCATGGGATTCGAGCTGGTCTTCCTGCTGCCGCCGCTCCTGGGCTTGCGTCGGAGCCGCCGAACGCGCCGCAACGCCTAGCGCACTGGCGGCGTGGCGACCGACACGGGAGTGGTGCCAACCCGGTCCTGCAAGAGGTTTCCCCGAATCGTCACCTGTTCAAAGGGCGCCTCCGCGGGAAGGATCTCGAACGGTACCGGGCCAGCTGGCCCCAGGGTGACGGTGACGCGGCGATCGAGCCTCGCGCCGGGACGGAGGCGGAAGCGGAAGCGGCGAACCACGGTGCCGACTGTGAGCTTGAGCGTTGCCATGGCAAATGCCGGGCCGAGGCACATGTGGGGCCCTGAGCTGAACGGCAGATAACTCTGGGAGGGAATCGAATCTCCAGCCCAGCGCTGCGGGAGGAAGCGGTCGGGCGCGGGGTAGGTCTCGCAGGCGCGGTGGATCAAGTCGTAGGCCACGACGAGCCGCGAGCCCCGCCCGAGTGTGAGATCGAGCGCCGGCACGGAGATGCGCTCGGTGGCCACGCGGGATCCAAAGGGCACGACGGGCAGCAGGCGCAGGCTCTCGCGCAAGGCGCGGTCGAGCGAGGGCAGCGCGTCCAGCGCCTCGAGCGTCGGCTCCGGCCCCAGGTCGCGAAGATCCGCCGCAAGGGGCTGTGCGACCTCCGGGTGTTGCGCGAGCAGCACGAGAGCGCCGATCAGCGCCATCGCGGTCGTCTCGTGGGCGGCCAGGAAGAGCACGAAGGTCTGGGCGACGAGCTCCTCCTCGGCCAGGCCTCCGGCGCGGTCGGCCTCGGCCACGAGCCGGGCGAGCAGATCCCCCGTACCGGGGTGCGGCGAGGCCCTGCGCGCCCGGATCAACGCGACCACGCGAGCCTCCAGCCCCGCAGCCTCTCGCAGCATCGTCCGGTACGGCAGCCCGGGCAGGTCCAGGGGAAGGAGGCGGGTGCTCGTCGCGAAGTTGCGTCGGAACCAGCACTCGAGATCGACGCCCAGCCGGTCCGATGCCGCGAGGTCTCCCTGGCCGAAGAGGATGCGCGCACTCACGCGGCGCGCGAGCTGCTTCATCTCGGTCTTCAGGTCGACGCACACCCCCGGCTTCCACGACTCCAGGCTGGCATCGAGCGTCGCCCGCATCGTGTCCTGGGCGGCCAGCGCGGACCGGCGCGTCAGAGTCTCTCCGACGAGACGGCGGTGATGCAGATGCGAGGCCCCCTGCTCGCGGAACAGGCTCTTGCGGATGCGTCGTTGGGCCGAGCCGCGGGGTCCGGGGAGGCTGAGCCCGGAGCCGCGGAATCCGGGGTGGGCAAGCAGCTCACGGGCGAGCCCGGGGTCGCGGGTGACCAGGGTCTGCCGGTCCGCTCCGCGGGCGAAGACCACCGTCGGGCCGTAGCGCTGCGTGAGGGTTTCCAGACACCGGATCGGGTCGCGCTGCATGGCGACCAAGGCCACTGCGTGGGCCCAACGCCCCGCCCTTGCCGGTTCGGTCGCGGCGCCAGCTTCCGAGGACACGCGTCGAAGCCTAGCCCTTACCGCCCGGTTGACAGCGCACCGGGTGCGGCGGAGCATGCCGGCCATGCGGGTCTTGGCGCTCCTCTTGGCGGGTGCCGTGCTGTGGCCCCTGGCCCCGCTCCCGAGCGCGGCCCAGGCGACCCAGGCGGCGCTGGTCGCGAAGGATGTCACACCCCCAGAGGGTGTTCCCCTGGGTGGCTACGGGCAACGCCGCCGCAAGATCCCCGACCTGCTCGGCAGGCACGACTACGCCCACTACTTCGAGCCTTCGACGGGCATGCTGGACCCGATCCGGGCCAAGGTGCTGTGGCTGAGGATGCCGAAAGAAGGGGGAGGCCAGCTCGACCTAGCCTGGGTGAGCCTCGACGTGGTCGGGATCGACCCGCTGCTGCGAAACAACATCCAGGACGGCCTCCTGGCGCTTGGAAAGCAGCCGGACCTGCTGCTCGTGTCCGCGACCCACACGCACAGCGGACCCGGCGCGATGAGCAAGAACAAGCTCTTCGAGATCCTGGTGACGGACCGCTTCGAGGAGGACGTGGCGGGGCCCTTCGTGGACGCCGTGGTCGAGCTGGCCTCGCAAGCGCACGACACCCTCCAGGACGCTGAGCTCAGCCTCGCCAAGGCCCAGACCGTGGGCGTGCAGAAGAACCGGCTCGACCAGAACGGCCCGGTGGACCACGAGGCCCGCCTGCTGCTGGTCCGCACGCCCGGCGGCACCGAGACGCTGGGCGCCGTGGTGCACTACGCGATCCACGGGACGGTCCTCACGCCGCACAACCTGTTCTTCAGCCACGACATCCCGGGGGCCATCGAGTGGGCACTGCAGCGCGAGCTGGGCGATGGATCGGGACCGGATCCGATCGTGATGTTCGTCAACGGGGCCGAAGGCGACGTCTCACCGACGACCAAGCAATACGAAGAGATGCTCGATCAAGCCGAGGACGTAGCGAGGCTGCTCGGCGCCGCCCTGCCCGGCACGCCGATCAGCGGCGAGGCGAGCTTTCGGACGAGCGAGACGCCGCTGGGGAACGCCTTCGCCTCGCTCGGCAACTGTGGCGTCGGCTCGTCGAGCACATGGGGCCTGAAGATCACCCCCTTCATGCCCACCGCCGCTCCGATCTGGCAGGTCGACCTCGGGCCGCTCCGACTCTTGACGGTGCCGGGCGAACCGACCACCGCGATCGGAGAGGAGCTGCGCGCCTTGCCGCACCCAGCCGAGAAAGAGGTGTGGGTGGTCAGCTTGACCAACGCCCATCTCGGCTACTTCGGGCTGCCGAACCAGTTCGTCGCGAGCCCCAGCGGCTGCGGCACGCTCTACGGCCCCAACGCAGGTCGCCAGCTCGTGCGGGGCCACTGCTGCCTGCTCGGAGGAAGTTGCCCGTGAACCCGATCCGAACCCGTTGGCTCCCGGTCTTGCTGGTCCTCGGCGCCCTGGCCCTCTCGGGCTGCGTCATGGTCCAGGGCGACCCCACCCCGTGCGAGTGCCAGCTCGAGGAAGACGGAGACGCATGACGCTCGACGAGCCCTTCTTCCGTCGGGCCTTCCAAGCTTGCGGCGAGAAGCACTATGGCCTGGCGCGGCTGTTCTACCCGCGCCTCCTGGGCCGGGACTGGCACTATTGCCTGCTGGGCTTCGCCTATCTGAAATGCCTCGACGACCTGGTGGACGAGGATGCCGACCCTGACCGCGCGCTCGCGGCCATGAAGCAGCAGCGGCAGCTGATCGAGCGCATCTATGCGGGCTGGGACGGCGAGCCCCTTCCGCCGGCGCCCGAGAGCTACGCGGTGCATTTCTTCCGCTGGGATCGGGAGCGCGGCGCGCCGCTGCGAGCCGGCATGGAGGTGGTGCTCGACCGCATGGCCTTCGACCTCGGCCGCCGTGGCATGGCCTTCCCCCGGCACGAGCTCGACGCGCACCTGGTCGCCATGGGGAGCGCACTCGTCGACTACCTGAGCCACTTCACCCATGGTCCGGGCACCCGGCTGCCGGACGCCGTCCGGGAGACCGGCAGCCTCGCCTACCTGCACGCCGACAACCTGATCGACCTCGAGCACGACCTCGCCCAGGGTGTGATCAATATCCCACTCGAAGATCTCGACGCCTACTCCATCGACCCGTTGGTCGCCGGCGATGCGGCAGTGCTCTGGCGAATCGACCGGAGGCCACGGGTCGAGGCGTGGTTCGAGGAGTCGATCGGAGCCACGCGAGGGGGTGGGCTCAGCCTGCGCGTGTTCGGGCGCCTGTTGCTCGAGCGGAAGCGGCGAGAGCTTGGAAGAGCACTCGACGGGCCCCCGGGCTCGCCGTCGGCCGCGCCGCCCGGCTAGCCGATCGCGTCGAGCGGCAGCGCGAAGATATCCTCGAGTTGGCGCCGGCCGCGGATCGGCACGGCCTCGTGGAGATCGAAGTCGGAGGCCACCTCCCCGGCCGCCTTGCGGGTCTCGGTGTCGATCACCATCGCGGCACCGAGATCCCTCGTGAGGGCCTGCATCCGGGCGGCGAGGTTCGTGGTGTTGCCGATTGCGCTCCAGATCCAGCGGTCGGCGGCGCGGATGTTGCCGACGAAGGCGCTTCCCGTCGCGATGCCTACGCCGACGGAGAGGGTCGCGCCCTCCTCGCCGACGGGGAGCGAGGCCATTGCCTGGATCACCTCGCGCCCTGCGAGGACGGCGGCCTGCTCCTTGTGAGCGAGAGCCCGAGGCGCTCCGAAGACCGCCATCATTCCGTCTCCGTTGAACTCGACGACGTGTCCACCGTGCTCCCGGATGACGTTGGAGACGGTCTCGGTGTAGCGGTTGACGGTGCCGAAGATCTCGTCGGGTTGCAGATCCTGCGCGTAGCTCGTATAGCCGCGGATGTCGACGAAGAGCACGGAGACGTCCCGCTCGACGGCGTCGAGGCTCTTGCCCTCGTCGAGCTGGTCCGCGACCGCGCTCGGGACGTATCGGCGTAGCGCGTCCTGCATCTCTCGGGCCTCGCGCGCGATCTCGTTCTGGCCGAAGCGCGCCAGC
>JAJDAR010000393.1 GCA_029261775.1 Deltaproteobacteria bacterium
CAAGCGTTGCCCGATCGTCGACACGTGGTGGCAGACCGAGACCGGCGGAATCATGATCACCCCGCTGCCGGGCGCGGTCGACACCAAGCCCGGCTCCGCCACGCTGCCCTTCCCGGGCGTGCACGCCGAGATCCTCTCGAAAGAGGGCGATCCGGTGAAGCCGCCCGACGGTGGTTTCCTCGCCGTGACCCATCCATGGCCCGGAATGTTGCGCGGCATCTGGGGTGACATGGCGCGCTACAAGGAGACCTACTGGTCGAAGTGGAAGGACACCTACTTCCCGGGCGATGGCGCCCACAAGGACAAGTCGAACTACTTCTGGATCATGGGCCGGGTGGACGACGTGATGAACATCTCCGGTCATCGGATCGGCACGATGGAGGTGGAGAGCGCCATCGTGAGCCACCCGGACGTCGCCGAGGCGGCCGTCGTAGGCCGGCCCGACGACCTGACGGGCACGGCGATCGTGGCCTTCGTGACGCCGCGGGGCGGCATCGAAGCGGGCGCCGGACTCGCGGACAAAGTGCGGAAGCAGGTGACGAAGGAGATCGGCGCGATCGCGAAGCCGAAGGACATCCGCTTCACGGACGCGTTGCCGAAGACGCGTTCTGGCAAGATCATGCGACGGCTGCTGCGCGACATCGCGTCGGGCGGCGAGGGCTCGGGGGACACGAGCACCCTCGAGGACCTGGGCGTGCTGGCCAAGCTCCGGGAGACCGAAGAAGAGTAGGAGGCGTCATGCAGACCCACCGACGGCTCGCCGTTGCGCTTCTCGTCCTCGCGCTGTGGGCCCCGCCCGAGCCCGCCCGTGCCGACTGCTGCGACAACTTCTGGGGCTGCCTCGGAGCAGTCGCGACGGCTGGTGTCTCCTGCGCCGCCGACGCTGCGGCGCAGGCCGTTCTGGACGAGTTCGTGGCCGAGACCCGCCGCACCCGCGAGGACGGCAAACGCCAGATGGACGCCCAGAAGCAGGGGAACCAGCGCGAGATCGAACTCAAGCTCCGCCAGGTCCAACTGCAGCGGCGCGAGATCGACCAGAAAGCGCAGCGGGCCAGCAGTGATGCCGCGCAGGCGGTCCGGCAGGCGCGCGCCCATGCCGAGCAGGCCGCGCCGGCTCTGGCCCTGGCGCCCCGGGCGAAGGTCGAGGCGACAGCCGTGGCCGGCGTCACCCGGCCCGAGAGCCGTTTCGAGCTGCCTCCCGATGCGTTGAAGCCCAGCGGGCTGGGTCCCGATGGGTCGAAGCCCAGCGGAAAGGCCAAGAGCAAGCCAAAGGGCAGCTCGATCTCGAGGATGACTCCGGTGCGCGCCGGGATCCAGCGGGAGGGGATGGCGGGAGCGCCGCGCGAACAGGAGTCCGCGGTGGAGTCCGACCGCCTGATCCGGGCCGTGATCCGGGCCGAGCGGGAGATCGACGATCTGATGCTCCGGAAGCAAGAGGCGATCCGGGCCAGTCAGGAGTCCGACCGACGCATGCAGTCGGCATTCGACGCCGGGATCCGATCTGCGAACACACTCTTCGAGTCGTCCTTCGTCGTGCCGCTCACGGGCATCATCGGGCAGGTCGCGCCCCTCGACCCAGTCGCGGCCGGCGTCATGATCGCGGTGCTCGTGAACGAGATCGACCAGATCAAGCGCAAGTTCGAGAACGAGGTGCTGCCGGCGATACGCGAGGTCGATCGCAGCTACCAGGCGGAGCAGGCCGAGGCCGAGCGGCAGGCCGGACAAGCCCGATCGGCGGCGGATCGGGTGGAGGAGCTGGTCCTCGCCATGAAGCGGGCGGCCAACGACCCGGACGAGCGCAACGTCCGGTCCCTCGAGATCAAGCTGGGTGATCCGTTCCCGTCATCCGGCCGGAAGAAGAAGTCGGCCAGGGCAGCAAGGAGGCCGAAGGGCCCGTCGACCGGAATCCTCCCGGCGGGCCGTGCTGCCAAGCAGAGCCTCCATCCCCGGGCGGGTCTCTCCCCCCAGGCGAGCGGCGCCGTGATGGCGAGCTGGCAGCGGGTGAGCTCCGGCCTCGATCGCAGCCTGGGCCTTGCGCGTCAGCTCGAGAGGGCGGGCGGCGAAGGTGTCGCGGACGTCGAGGTGTTCCGCATCCGGACGAATGGCCACTTCGAATCGACCTTCGCCGGCCAGGATGAACCCGGCATCGAGAAGAAGGAGCAGGAGCTCCTCCGCGAAGCGGCCCGCCGGTTCTCCTCGGACGCCAAGGTGCGCAAGGCGGCCGAAGCGTTGATTCGCGAGCAGGCCCTTGTCGCGAAGGCCAAGCTGCCGAGGGCCCGCGAGCAGTCGGTCTCGCCGCCCGATCGACCTCAGGCCGTCGTGCCGCTGCTCGAGAGACCCGAGGGGAGCTTGCCGCCGACCCCGCGGAAGGGCGGCTTCCATCGCCGCTAGTCGGCAGCCCGGGCCGCCGCCGCGCGGCTCGGCAGACGGTGACGCCGGAAGAAGGCCCAGGCCTCGCGGCCGGCATCGACCACGTCGGTGCGCGGTCCGATCAGACGGGGCCGCTCGACCCCGGAGCCGGGCCAGCCGTGGCCCGCCCCGGTCAGCTGCAGGAGGATCACCTCGCTGCCCTCCGCGCAGGGACCGAAGCGGATCTCGGTCGCGGTGTGCTCCGACCCGTCGTCCATCTCCTTGCGCCGGGTCTCGCCGCGCGTCGGTTCGTCGGGGCATCCGGCGACCTCGCGCCAGGCAAGGAGCGACGTCTCGACCGCGACATGGTCCACGCGATGTCGGGTCAGCGGAAAGGGCGGACCGAGGCCTCCCTCGTAGAGCGCGCGGGGGTCGTCGACGCTGTGGATGTGGAGCACCGGCATCGGGCGCGCCGGCGGGAACCGGTCCATGCGCGCTGCGCCGCCCACCGGAGCGATCGCCGCGATGCGATCCGCCAGCTCGGCGCCCACCCGCATGGCCATCATGCCGCCGTTCGAATGGCCGGTGGCGTAGACCCTCTCGGGGTCCACCGGCGCGCGGGTTGCCAGATCGTCGAGCAGGGCGCGCACGAAGCCGATGTCGTCGACGTCCTCCTTGGCGGCCCGTCCGCAGCAGTGCCCGGCGTTCCAGGTCATCAGGCGGCGACCCACGAAGCGGGCCGGGGTGCCCGCCGGGTGGACGAGCAGGAAGCCCTCGGTCTCGGCCAGGTCCGCCATCGCCGACGAGTCGCGATGTCCCGTGGGCGTGCCGCCCCCGCCATGGAAGTTCAGGACCACGGGAAGCGCCTGCCCGCTGGCCACCTGGGACGGCACCTGCACGAGGTAGAAGCGCTCCTGCCCCGACAGCTCGAGGTGGATCTCGTGCTCGCCCGGCGCGAGGACCGGCTCGACGGCTTCGCCCGCCAGAGACGCCCCTCCCGGGGCAAGGCCCAGCACGCAGGCGAGCAGGAGGTGTCGGCGGGTCCGGGTCCGGATGAATGCCATGGGAGGCCTCCCGAAGGTCGTTTCGGCCCGTCCAACCCACGGCGAGGGCCTAGGTTGCTCGCCCGGGTTCGTGACGTCACCCGGAGCGAGGCATTCGGCACCCACAAATGCGAGCCGGAGCTGGGGCGTTCCGGAGTATCATGCCGGTTCGTTCTGGGACGGGCAGGTCGCGGGGAGCAGGTCACGTGGGGCTGAGCGGTCGTGTGGGTGTGGCATTGGTGCGGAGCCGGTTCGTCGGGTGGGGAGCTGCGCTCGGGCTCCTGACGCTGCTGGGAGTGGTCCCCGCGGGGGCCGGGCTGGTCGTCGATCTGCGCACGGGCCCCAACCTGGAGAACTCCCTTCCCCAGCGCTTCGTCGTCGATGGCGCCCGGGCCTTCTTCGTCGCCGATACCGTCGCTACGGGCAGCGAGCTCTGGGTGAGTGACGGCACGCTGGCAGGGACCCGGCTGCTCCGCGACATCAAGCCCGGCCCTCAGAACGGCGACCCCCGCGATCTCGCGATCGCCGGCGGGCAGCTCTACTTCAGCGCCGCCGACGGGTCGCACGGGCGCGAGCTCTGGGCCAGCGACGGCACCCCGGGTGGGACCCGCCTCGTGAAGGACATCGCACCGGGCGCGCTGGCAGGCGGCGCTTCGGGCATGACCGCCCTCGGCAGCCAGGTCCTCTTCGCCTCCGGCGACGGCGAGAACGGACGCGAGCTGTGGATCAGCGACGGCACCGAAGCCGGCACCCACCAGGTGCTCGACCTCGTGGACGGACCGCTCGGTTCCAACCCGACCCGCTTCTTCCCCTTCGGTGGCGAGCTGCTCTTTCGGGCAGACGATCAGCTGACCGGCGTGGAGCTCTACGCGACCGACGGCACGGAGGCCGGCACCCGGCAGGTCGCGGACATTGCACCGGACCTGATCTCCTCGACGCCGGAGGACTTCATCCTCTTCAACGGGGAGGTGTTCTTCACGGGCTCCGACGGGGCGACCGGCCGGGAGCTCTTCGCGACCGACGGGACCGCCGCCGGCACGCGGCAGATCGCGGACATCAAGCCCGGTTTCGGCGGCTCCTCCCCCGACGACCTGGTCGTTCTGGGCGGCGAGCTGCTCTTCAACGCCAACGACGGATCGGTCGGTCGCGAGCTCTGGAAGAGCGACGGCACCACGGCCGGGACCGTGCGGGTCCAGGACATCAAGACGGGCAGCGCCAGCTCCAACCCCCAGGGCCTCGTCGAAGCGGGTGGCGTGGTGTTCTTCAGTGCGGACGACTCCGTCGGCGGCACGGAGCTCTGGAAGACCGACGGCACGACCGCCGGAACGGTTCGCGTGGTGAACATCCGACCGGGCAATGGCAACTCGAATCCGCAGGAGATCACGGCGATCGGCTCCAAGGTGGTCTTCTCAGCCACCGACGGCAGCGGAGGAACCGAGCTGTACGTGAGCGATGGCACCCTGGCCGGGAGCTTCCAGCTCGCGGAGATCAAGCCGGGAAACTTCGGCTCCACACCCCAGGAGCTCACGCTCTTCGCCGGGCAGATCTACTTCTCGGCCGACGACAACGTGAGCGGCCGGGAGCTCTGGCGCACGAACGGGACGCCTGCCGGCACGGCGCTGTTCGCCAACCTGGCCGCCGACGTCGCGAGTGGTGCACCCGTCGAGATCACGGCGCTCGGGAATCAGGTGATCTTCAGCGCGGACGACGGGATCGACGGTCGCGAGCCCTGGATCAGCGACGGGACCGCCGCCGGCACCGATCTGATCCTGGACTTGCGCAGCGGGGGAGGCGGCTCGAATCCGACGGCGCTGACCGCTGTCGGCGGCCGGGTCTACTTCTCGGGCAAGGCCAGCAACAACAAGGGAGCCGAGCCGTGGTACACGGGCGGCGCCTTCAACGACACGTTCCTGCTCGACGACCTGAAGGTGGGCACTTTCGGTTCCGATCCCGACGGTTTCACGCCCATCGTCGGCAATCGGTTCCTCTTCGTGGCGGATGGAGGCGCGGGGCGGGAGCTGTGGTTCAGCAACGGGGTGGACGTCGGCACGCTGCAGCTCGCCGACATCCATGCGGGTCCGCCCAACTCCTCTCCCCAGGAGATCACGCCCTTCGGCGGCCAGTACTACTTCACGGCCGAGGACGGCGCCGGCCGGGAGCTCTGGTCGACCGACGAGACACCGGCCGGGACGCTGCAGGTCGTCGATCTGAACGGCCCCGACGGCTCGATGCCGACCGGTCTGACGCCCGTCGGCGGCGAGCTCTTCTTCGCCGCGACGGACGGCACCGAGGGCCGCGAGCTCTGGAAGACCGATGGTACGGCTGCCGGTACCGTGCTCGTCGAGGACATCGACCCGCTCGGCGACTCGGCGCCGACCGGACTGGTCGCGCTCGGCGGAAAGCTGCTGTTCGCCGCGACCGACGGGACCGTTGCAGGTCGCGAGCTGTGGACCCACGACCCCGCGACCGGCACGACCCAGCTGCTGATCGACCTGGCGCCGGAGGATGACGAGAGCTCCGCGCCCCGGGACATGCTCCGCATCGGAAGCCTGGTGTTCTTCAGCGCCGACGACGGAGTCACCGGTCGCGAACTCTGGGTGACCGACGGCAGCGCCGCCGGCACACGCCAGGTCGTGGATCTGGCACCGGGGCTCAGCAGCAGCTTGCCGGAGGAGCTGCTCGAGGTGGGAGGCCTGCTCGTCTTTCGCGCCTGTGCGCCGACGACGGGCTGCGAGCTGTGGCAGAGCGACGGAACGGCGGGCGGCACGCTCGTGCTCGCGGACGCCGCAGCGGGGCCCGCCTCATCGAATCCGACGAACGTGGCGGTGGCGGGTGCGCAGCTCTTCTTCGCGGCCAACGACGGCGTGACCGGCCACGAGCTCCACGTCACGGCCACGCCGGCCGCCTCGGACGCGGACGGCGACGGGGTGCAGGACGGTGCCGACAACTGCCGGCTCGTCGCCAACGGCCCCGCGGCAGGTCCCAACGACCAGGTCGATACGGACGGCGACGGCTTCGGGAACGTCTGCGATTGCGACTTCGACCAGGACGGCTTCTGCGCCCTGAGCGATTTCAACGTCTTCCTGGTGGACTTCGGAACCGGGGTGGATTCGGGCGCCGGCACCGACATGGATGGGAACGGCTCGGTCGGGATCCAGGACTTCAACCTCTTCCTGCCCGGCTTCCAGGCGGGGACGCCTGGACCCTAGGCTCGAGGCTGGCCCAGGCCTCCGCGCACGTCCCCGCAACTGAAAGCAACCCCCCGACTGCGCCGGGGGCAGGTCGGGGCTAGCTGCGGCGCCGCGAAGCGAGGCCGGTGAGGCCGAGCAACAAGAGCACGGCCGTGGTCGGCTCCGGCATGAAGACCAGGG
>JAJDAR010000394.1 GCA_029261775.1 Deltaproteobacteria bacterium
GCGCCGTCATCATCCGGGTCCACGGCCACGCCCCTCTGCCCGGCGAAGAGCAGCCGGCGGCCATCGGCCGCGAGCACGATCGGGCGCACCCGGACCCGGCCGATCGTGATCCACGGCGACGTGCGCAGCAGCGTGCTGACCCGCAGGTGGATCTGGACGGAGACAGGCCCCTTCTCCGGGTCCACGTCCACCGCTCTCTCGACGGCAGCCTGGAAGTGCCTCGCCATGACGGTCTCGAAGAGATCGACGCTGAAGACGTAGGCGACCACGAACAGGAAGATCGCGACGTAGGGGAAGCGGAAGCCCGCCAGCCGGTCGAGCGGGCTGTTGGTCCCCGCGGCCGGCGGCGAGGCGGGAGGGGCCGGGCTCTCGGGGCTGGGGGGACCTTCCATCGCGCCCTGGAGGGTACGCGGCCGGCGCGATGGCGCCCGCATCCGAGGGGGGCCCTGTGGAGCCGCGCCGGTCGGGCTAAGGTGCGCCGCCATGCGCGTGGTGGACCTCGACCGGGACATGAGCGACGTCATTCCGACGGGAGCGACGCGCGACAGCGAGTATCTCTTCGATCGGATGACCCGAGCCACCCTGGCCGCGACCCTGCCGGGCCCGGGGCGACGCATCCTCGACGTCGCCAGCGGCTTCGGACAGGATTCGATCGCCTTGCAGGAGCTCGGGGCCTCGGTGGTGGGCGCCGAGCCGTCGGAGCGGATGATCGCCTGGACCCGCCTGAAGAGCGGGGAGCTCGCGGGGGAGGCGCCGCGCTGGGTGCGGGGCTGGGGCGACGCCTTGCCCTTTGCCACGGGCAGCTTCGATGCCGCCTTCTGCAAGGGGGCGCTCGACCACTTCGATCGGCCGGCCCTGGCGATCTCGGAGATGGCACGGGTCACCCGACCCGGTGGACGGGTCGTGCTCACGATCGCGAACTTCGAGTCGCTCTCGTGTCGCGCGGCTCGTGCGACCGATGATCTGCAAGAGGTCGGCCTCGGGCGCCAGCTCCGGCGGGGCCGCCGTCACTACGACGTGCCGGCCGATCACTTCACCCGCTACGACTTGCCCCTCATGAAGGAGCAGGCTGCCGCGCATCTCGAGCTGGAGCTGGTCGAAGGCCTCTCCCTCGGCTGGGGGCTGCCCGTCTGGACCCGGTCGGTTGGCAAGCTGCCGCCGGCCCTGGCGGCGGGAATGCTCCGCGCACTCGATGCGCTGGCCCGGAGCCTGCCGAGCCTGGCCGACGTCATCGTGATCGCGGGCCGCCCGCGCCGCTGAACGGCTTCGCTCAGCCCAGGCGGCGGTCTCCGTCGGCCACCTCGCGGTAGAGCTCGGCCGTGCGTTCGGCGATGTGCGGCCAGGCATAGGCCGCCTGGATCCTGGGTCGAGCGCGCTCGCCCATCCGCCGAAGCTGCTCCGGCTGATCGAGGAGCTGCCGGACCGCCGCGCTCAGCGCTCCGGGATCGTCCTTGGGGACCGTGACGCCGCCGCCGCCCACCGCGACGACTTCGGCCAGCGCGCCCCCGGAGGTCGTGACGACGGGCGTCTCGCAGGCCATCGCCTCGGCCGCCGGCAGCCCGAAGCCCTCGTAGCGCGACGGCACGACGACGAGGCTCGCCTCCCGGTAGAGCCGCACCAGCTCATCCGTGGGAACCCGGCCCGCGAGGTGCAGGCGGTCGGCACAGCCGAGCTCCGCGGCCCACTTGCGCGCTTCGCTCTCGGGCGAGTCCACGAGCGTGAGTGTGACGTCCGCGGGCAGCTGCGCGAGAGCTTCGACGAGGGTGCGGATGCCCTTGTTCGGGTCCGAGGCGCGCCCGACGCAGAGCAGGCCCCGCGGTCGCCGTTCGATCTCCGCGTCCGGCGAGAACAGCTCGGTGTCGAGACCGTTGCCCAGCATGGCGATCTTCTCGGGGGCCACCCGGAAGTCCCGTCGGATGCGGTCGGCGCTCGCGATCGAGGAGGTGATCACGCGCTCCAGACGGCGGGCCACGAAGGCCTGCATGCCGATCGGATAGAACTGCATGGTCCCGATCGCCTCGAGCAGCCCGCGATCGCGCACGAAGGAGGCCCGGCGGTCGACGCTGAGCGGATGGTGGACGGTGGTCACCACCGGCAGGCCGGCGGCGCGCAAGCCGAGCAGGCCATAGCCCAGGCACTGCACGTCGTGGACGAGGTCGTACCGGGCACCGGCTCGCAGCCGATCGGCCACCGCCCGGAAGGCGCGAAGACTGAAGGCGAAGGGCTCGGGCAGGAAGCCGAGCCGGCTGGCCGCGAGCTCGTAGAAGTGCAAGGGCTCGAACACGCCCAGCGCGCGGTGCTCGGGAAGGAAGTGCGCCCAGTCCTTCATGAACCACTTGGCCCAGAACATCTCGTTCTCGACCCGTGTGACCGAGCCGGCGAAGGGCATCGGGTCCGGGTAGGGCGGCCCGACGATCACGTCGACGTGGTGGCCCAACCGGCTGAGCTCGCGCGCCAGGAACCACAGATAGACACCCTGACCGCCGCACTGCATGTTTCCGCGGTAGGCGACGAACGCGAGGCGGAGCGGGCGGTCGCTGCTCCCGGGCAGGAGGCCGGCCGCCGCCATCAGTTCGCGGCGGCGCGAATGGGGTCCGGTGACCGATCCCGGCAGCAGGGCGTCGTCGGCCTCTGGCCGCTGGGGTGGCAGGGCGTCGTGGCCATCAGGCCGCGGCCTGCGCGTCGGCCGCGGGCTTCTCGGCGTACAGGATCACGCTCTTCGGGCAGATGAAGTTGAGCACCCGCTTCTCGAACCAGTCCATCAGGGGCGAGCCGGTCGCTCGCACCAGGTACATCCGGTAGGCGCGGACCATCCGGCTCTCGTCGGCCCCGGGCAGCCCCATGATCGAGCGCAGCACCCAGTAGGGCGTGTGGAGGCCGTGGGCGAAGCCCGCACCCTCGGTGTTCAGGCCGGCCCGGGAAAGGGCCAGCGCGAGCTGCCGGGGTCGGAAGATGCGGATGTGGCCGCCGGGGCTCTCGAAATAGTCGTCGCCCAGGCGCAGGTACAGGTGCTCGCTGGTGGCGGTGGGGATGGTCACGGCGATGCGGCCGCCCGGCTTCGTGACCCGCGCCAGCTCGCGCACGGCGGCGCCGTAGTCGTGGACGTGCTCCATCACCTCGGAGCAGATCACTCGGTCGAAGGTGTCGTCGCCGAAGGGCAGGGCGAAGGTGTTGCCCTGCAGCATCGTGCCCGACGTCTCGAGCTCGTCGGCGCGCCGGCGCACGGCGCGGTGGGCGAGGCGCATGGCCTCGCGATCGAGATCGAGCCCCACGACTTCGGCGCCGCGCTCCAGCGCGCCGAAGCAGTGCCGGCCCTCGCCGCAGCCTGCGTCGAGCAGCCGGTGTCCGGAGCCGACGTCGAGCCGGTCGAGATCGACCGTGAGCAGCATCAGGCCGCTCGCGAGCGCTCGCCGGCGGCGAGGATGACGTCCTCGAAGACCGACACCAGGTTGGCCGCGGCGTCCGACCAACGGAACACCTTCCGCACCCGCTCGCGGGCCGCGCGCCCCATGGCCGCGGCGCGCTCGGGCGACGACAGGATGTCTGCGATGGCGTCAGCCAGGGCTCGCGGGTCGCGCGGCGGCACGAGTCGGCCGGCGCTCCCGTCCGTGCCGACGACCTCGGGCAGGGCCCCGGCGGCGTTGGCCACGACCGGCAGCCCGCAGGCCATCGCCTCGCTGGCGGGGAACCCGAAGCCCTCGAAGAACGAGGGCACGACAGCGATGCGGCCGGTCGAGTACTCGCGCACGAGCTCGGGAAGCTCGAGGAAGCGGTCGTTCACCTGGACCCGACCCTCGAGCCCGAAGCGGCGCACCAGCGTGGGCACGAGACCGTGATCGGGGATGCGTCCGTCGACGATCTTGAGGGTCACCTGCTCCGGCAGCAGCGAGAGCGCCTCGAGCAGGGTGCCGATGCCCTTCTTCCGGTCCTCGGTGCGCCCGATGAAGATCAGGTCGGTCTGCTTCTCGACCTCGGGGATGGGCCGGAAGACCTCCGGATCGGTGCCGTTGTAGACGACCGCGACCTGCTTCTCGGGGATCCCGAAATAGCGCTCGATCTCGGTGCGCGAGGCCTCGCTCACCGTCACGATCTTGTCGAGACGCGGCGCGACCTGCTGCTGCATGAAGAGCGGGAAATAGAGCGTCCGCTTGACCTTCTTCACGAGCCGCGGATCGACCGCGAAATCGGCCTCCCGGTCGATGTGGAGCGGATGGTGGATGACGGAGACGACCGGCACGCCGAGGGCGCGGATGCCGAGCAGGCCCCAGGAGAGGCACTGGTTGTCGAAGACCACGTCGAAGCGGTGCTTCTGGTGGAGCTCCTTCCAGCGCAGGAAGAGCCGCAGGCCGAAGGTCTGCATCTCCGGGAAGACGCCGATCCGCGAGACGCCGAGCTCCCAGAGGTTCACCGGGGAGAGCAGGCGGCGGGCGTCCTTCTGGCGCGCCCAGTCCTTGAGCGGCAGGCCGAAGACGTTCTCGTTGGGGATCACGTGCAGCGGGATGTCATCGCCGACGTCCGGCAGCGGCGGGCCCGCGATCACGTGGACCTCGTGGCCGGCCTTCTTCCACTCGCGAGCGAGATAGGCGGCGTAGATGCCCTGGCCCCCGCAGTACATGTTGCCGCGGTACGTGAGGAGCGCGATCCGCATGCTCAGCTCGCGCCGCCGTCAGCGTCCGGGTCGGGGTTGGCCGGCGGAGGGGAGGGGGGCTGGGTCGTCGGGTCGGATTCGGGCTCGACCTGGATCGTCGCGATCGTGTAGCCCACCCAGAAGGTCAGGCCGAGCACGAAGGCGAGCAGGATCCCGACCGGGATCGCGACCGACCACCAGGCGCCGCGCAGCAGCCCGTTCAGGAAGACCAGGCCCACCACGGCGGCCGCGACGCAGATCGCGGCTCCCTGGGTTCGCGAGGAATCGGTCATCTCGACCTCCGGCAGGGGATCCGGTCCCCGGCGTGGGGGGTTCCGGTCCATTTCGTGGGTCCCGGGTCGGGGCGCCGGGGTTCCGGTCCACCCGGGGGACGGGGTTGACTCGATCCCTGGTGGTTCCACCAGGTGGGCTCCATGTCGCCGGGTGCCTTCCCGTCTCGGGCCCGAGGGCCCAGCTGGCAGCGCCCCACGGGGTGGAGATGCCTCGGGTCGCGCGTCCCCGCGAGGGACGGATCCCTATTCGATCATCCAACAGGAAGCGTGCGTCTTTCCCATCTCCCGGGCGAACCGGCCGCGGAGGATGGGCGGTGCGTGGCGGCGTGTCAACGCGATCCCCGCTGGGGGCGCGAGCCTCGGTGCATGGGGTAGGGAGCCGGCACCTCCACGTCGCGCTGCCTACCTTGCCGGCGTGAAGGTGATCGGCCTGATGTCTGGGACCTCCGCGGACGGGGTGGATGCTGCCCTCGTGGCGTGGCCCAAGGGGGAGGGGGCCCGACCCTTCGAGCTTCTGGCCTTCCAGGAGACGCCGCTGGGCGACGAGCTGCAGGCCCGCGTGCATCGCCTGGCCGCGGCGAGGGTGCCGGGCCCCGAGGCGCTGCTGGAGCTGGCGACCCTCGACGTCGAGCTCGGCGAGCGGTTCGCCGAGGCGGCTCTCGCCGTCGCCGAGGCCGCGGGAGTCGCGCTCTCGGAGATCGACGGGATCGCCTCCCACGGCCAGACCGTGGCGCATCACCCGGAGCGCCGCGCCACCCTGCAGATCGGGGACCCCTCGGTCATCGCCGAGCGGACCGGCTGCCGGACCGTGGCCGACTTCCGCGCGCGCGACGTCGCGGCGGGCGGCGAGGGGGCACCGTTGGCTCCCTTCTTCCATTGGGCGGCAATGAGCGAGCCCGGCGAGGGGCGGCTGGTGCTGAATCTCGGCGGCATCGCCAACGTGACCTGGCTCCCCCCGGACGGGGACCCCGACGGCGTCATCGCCTTCGATGTCGGTCCGGCCAACTCGCTGCTCGACGGCGTGGTCACCACCGCGACGCGCGGCAGCGAGCGCTACGACGCGGGCGGTGCCCGCGCCCTGCGGGGTCGGGTCGACGAGGCCCTGCTCGCCGAGTTGCTCGCTGATCCCTATCTGGAACGCCCGCCCCCGAAGAGCACCGGCCGCGAGCGCTACGGCCTCGACCGCGCCGAGCAGCTCTGGAAGGAGAGCCAGGCGACCGGCCGCTCACTGGAGGATCTGCTTGCGACGCTGGTGGAAGCCGTCGCTGCATCGGTCGCATCGGCGACGCGCTTGCTTCCGAGCGATCGGGGCGATCCGGGGGCGAGCTCCCTGGCCCGGCTGCTGGTCGGTGGAGGGGGCGCGCGAAATCCCGCCCTGCTCGGTGCCCTGACCCGGCGCTGCCCTGCAGCATCGGTGCAGGGCTTCGACGCCGTCGGCATCCCAGCCGAGGCCGCCGAGGCCATGGCCTTCTCCCTGATGGGCCGGAACGCGCTGCTCGGCCTCGCGAACCATCTGCCCCGCACGACCGGAGCGCGAGGCCGGCGGATTCTCGGGGAGGTCGTGCCGGGGTAGGGCGCGACCGATGCAACAATGAAACGAACGTCCCCGTTCTTTCGTTCGCGTTCCTGGTTCTAGAGCTTGATGACGAGGCCGTCGTCGGCGATCTCGAAGCTGCCGTAGTCGGTGAGGCTGCGCATGTCCTCGCCGAGGTGGGTCAGCACGAGGCGGCCGCAGTCGAAGTCGCCACGTGTCCCCGCGAGCTCCTCGAGGGAGAGGTGGTACTCGTAGCCGCGATGGACCTGCGTGCACTCGCAGAGGAACAGGTCGCTGCCGGCGATCAACCGGGGCAGGTTGTCGAACCAGCCCGTGTCGCCCGAGTAGGCGATGCGCTGGGTGCCGGCCGTCACGACGAGGCCATGCGGGTTCGCCTCCGGGGAGTGATGAGTCGCGAACGCGCGGATCCGGACGGGGCCCAGCTCCATGTCCGCGCCGGAGGGCATCTCCTGGAAGTGGATCGGGAAGCTCCAATCGTGCTCCTCGATGCCGTGGCCCAGGGCCTCGGCTGCACGGCGCACCCGCGCCTCGACGTCGGGCGGACCGACGATGCGCACCGGGCGGGTCCGGTCGTCCTGGTACTGGGCGCCGAGCAGGAACAGCGGGATGCCGCCGAAGTGATCGGCGTGGAAGTGGGAGACGACGATCACGTCGATCTCGTCGCGGGAGATGCCCAGCGCTGCGAGGCCGGTGCCGGTGGTCTGCCCGCAGTCCAGGAGGGCGCCGCCGTTGGGAGCGCGCAACAGGTAGGCCGACTGGCGCCGGCCCCCGGAGCCGAACGCGTCGCTGGTGCCGATGCAGACGAGCTCGGTCACGCGGGCGCCTCCGCGGGATGGAAGGCGCCCCCGGCGAAGACACCATTCCGGGCGACGAAGGCGTTGGGAACCTTCTCGTCGTCCCAGACGACGACCCGGTCGAGCCGTGCGTCCTCGGGCACCTGGGCTCCGACTCCGAGGACGCGGTCGGCGGTCAGGACCACCCCGCGTTCCCGGGCCAGCCGCGCCACGTCGAGGTAGCGGGGGGAGATCTGGGCGAAATTCGCGTCCACGTACTCGGTCATCGTCCCGACCGGCGTCCAGATCAACCCCTTGTCGCCGATCTCGCCTCCGACGTCCCCGGCGTCGCGGGCCCGGGGCGCGAGCCAGTCGTCGAGGTGGTTGAAGACCTCCCGGTCCGGCAGGCTGTCGAAGGCCGCGGGGGAGACGAGGTTGAGCCAGGTGTAGACCCCGGCGCGGGTTTCACCCCCCAGGTCGAAGCGGCTCGCCACCCGGCGGAGGCCGCCCCCCGCGTCCAGCCCGATCGTGCCGAAGCGGGCCGCCGCGGCGTCGTCGCAGAGCAGCAGGGTGGCTGCGCGCCCCGAGGCGCGGTGTCTCGCGAGCAGCGCGGGAAGGTCGAGGTCGAGGATCATGTCTCCGCCGAGGACGAGGCAGGGATCGCTCTCCCGAAGGAAGTCGACCACGCGCCGGATCGCGCCCCCCGTATGGAGCAGATTCGGCTCGTGGGAGAAGTGCAGGGTGACACCCTCGGGGCACCAGCGACGGGCGGCGGCGGTCAGCTGCTCGGGCAGGTGGTGGACGTTGATCACGACCTCGCGGACACCGGCCGCGGCCAACAGCGCCAGCGAGTACCCGATCAACGGGATGCCCCGAACCGGCACCGCGGGCTTCGGGGCGAGCCGGGTCAGGGGCAGCAGGCGCGTGCCGAGACCGGCCGCCACGATCATGGCCCTCATCCTGTCGGCCCCGGCGAGGTGGGCAGCTGCGCCACCAGCTCGGCGAGGTGGGCGAGGGGCGGCGCGAGGCCGGCGCTGCGGGTCGCCGCGGCTTGCAGCGCGCGGGCGGTCGGAGGCAGGTACGCGAGCGGAGCCGCGTCGTCCCGGGTCCGGGCGGCGTAGAGGAAGCGGGCGTGGTCCTTTCCCTTGCGGGTGAGGGTCAGCAGGTCGAAGCGGCGCTGGAACGCTTCCACCGGCGGCGCGTCCGGCAGCTCGGGGCGGATGGCTGCGAGCAGCGCGTCGAGCTCGGCCGCGGGCAGCTCGACGTAGGAGTCGCGCAGCAGGCACACCAGGTCGTACTCGGGAGGTGCCAGGAACGCGCCCTGGAGATCGATCCAACGGGTCCGGCCGTCGTGCACCAGCACGTTGCGGCTCTGCAGGTCGCGGTGGGAGAGGCGCCGGGGCGCGTCGCGCAAGCTCGTCGCGATCCACCCGAAGGCGGAACGCACCGCAGCGCGCTCGCTCTCGAGAGGCTCGCGACCGAGGGCGTGGGGCAGGCTCCAGGTGGCGAACAAGTCCGCCTTGTAGGCGAACAGGTCGTCGTCGAGGCGTCGCTCGAAGGCGTCGACTCCGGCGGTGGGCGGGACGCGTTGCAGGCGAGCGACGTCTTCGAGGACCTGTCGATACAGGCCGCTGCGCTCGGCGGCGTCGCCTCGCACCGCCTGCTCCAGGGTCAGGTCGCCCAGGTCCTCGAGCAGCTCGATCCCGGGTGCGGCACCGAGGCGGCGCGGCACCGGCAGACCGTGCGCCTCGAGATGCGCGCGGATCGGTTCGAGCGCCGGCTCGGGGGCCGACCCGGCCGGGCGACCTGCAGGATCTTCGGGCGCCTCCACCCTGGCGATCAAGGAGGGGACCGCCGCGGCTTCGAGATGCAGGCGGAAGAAGCGCCGCAGGCCGAGACCCGCCGCGAGAGGCTCGCAACGCTCCGTGCGTCCGCCGACGGCGCCGGCCGCGAGGCGCTCGAGGGTGCGCGCGAGGCTGGCCTCGGGCCCGCTGGTCACGCGGGCGCCTGCCCGCGCCTTCCGAAGGATGACTGCCTGGTCCATAGCCGACGAAACGGAGTCCCTTGGTCTGTCATCCAAAGAAGAGGTGGCAAGCCACCACGGCGCCAGCGAAGCCAGCAAAGTCTCCCGCCAGACACGCCGGCAGGATGTGACGTGCGTCACCTACCCGTGCGGCACCGAGGTAGACGGCGAGCACGTAGAAGGTCGTCTCGGTCGAGCCCATCAGGGTGCTGGCGACCATTCCGGTGAACGAGTCTGCACCGTGGGTCTGCAGGATCTCGGCCATCACGCCGAACGAGCCGGAGCCGGACAGCGGCCGGAGCAGTGCCATGGGCAGCGCCGCGGCGGGCACGCCGATGGCCGAGGTCCAGGGCTCGAGCGCGCCGATCACGAAATCGAGGGCGCCCGAGCCGCGGAACATGCCGATCGCGACGAGGATGACGACGAGGTAGGGAGCGATGCGCACCGCCACGTCCAGGCCCTCACGGCCCGCATCGACCATCACGTCGTAGACCTGCACCCGGCCGGCGATGCCCACGAGGATGAACCCGGCGATCAGGATCGGCAGCATCCAGTGGACGAAGAACTGATCGCGCAGGAAGCCCCACACGCCGACCTCGGGCGGACGTCCCGCGAGCTGCACGAAGAGCCCGGTGAGGACCGCCAGGCCGAAGGCGAGGACCAGGGTCGCGCGCGCCCGGCCCATCGGTTCGCGAGGCGCATCGAGATCGGGCAGGGCGAGGACGTCGGTGTCCGGCTCTTCGGCGGGGGCCTCGGGCGTCTCGGCACCGGTGGCGGGCGCCTCGCGCGGCCGGAACACGTGCCGACCCTGCAGCCACAGGCAGGTGGTCAACGCGACCGTCGTCGAGCAGAGCGTGGCGATCAGGGTCGGGATCCAGATCGCGAACGGCATCGTGGAGCCCGCCTCGACCCGAGCCATCACCGTGCCGGTTGGTGGGAAGAGCACGATCGACGAGGTGTTGATGGCGAGGAACAGGGCCATCGCGTTGGTGGCCGAGCCGGGCCGGGGGTTGAGCCGGTTCAGCTCGATCATCGCCTTGATCCCGAAAGGCGTGGCCGCGTTGCCCAGCCCGAGGATGTTGGCGGCGAAGTTCATGATCATCGCGCCCATCGCCGGGTGGTCGCTGGGCACGGAGGGGAAGAGGCGCACGAGCGCGGGGCGCAGGGCCCGGACGATCACTCGTAGCAGCCCGCCGTCCGAGGCCACGCGAACCAGACCGAGGAAGAGCACCATGCCCCCGGTCAGGGTGATCACCAGCTGGATCGCACCCTTCGCGCTCTCGAGGGCGCCGTTCGAGACGTCTTCCATCCGGCCCGTGAACGCGGCGACGACCACCGCGCACAGGACCAGCGCGATCCAGATCGCGTTCAGCAAACGTCTCTCCCCCCTCGCCCTCGAGAGAGACAAGCGGCCGGCAGGCCCGGGTGCAAGGAGGCGCCACGGGGGGGAGGTCGATTGCCCGGTTCGCAGCGGCCTCCTAGCTTGGCCAGCCCAGGGGGTGCCCATGCCGGGTCGGTCGAAGAGAGGGTCGCGGGCACGGCTGCTGCTGGGTCTCCTGCTGGTCTCCGTGACCGGCTGTGGAGCTTCGCGTGCGAGCGCGGTGCCTGGAGGCGCCGCCTCGCAGGTGCGCGCCCTCGAGCCGGCCGCGGCCGCGCTCGAGCGTGCGCTCGGGGTGCCCGGGCTGCGCGGTGCCGCCTTGTCCGTCCTGGTGGTCGATCGCGCGAGCGGTGCCGTGCTCTTCGAGCGCGACGCGAATCGAGCCCTGCTGCCCGCCTCGAACCAGAAGATCCTGACCGCGGTCGCCGCCCTGGCGGCCTTCGGGCCGACCCATCGCTTCGTGACCGAGGTGCGCGCACCGGCGCCACCCGATGCCCAGGGCCGGATCGAGCGGCTCCTGGTCCGGGCAGGCGGCGACCCGGCGCTGACCTCGGAGCAGTGGTGGCGGCTGGCCGCCGATCTGAGGGCCCTGGGCGTCCGCGAGATCGCCGACGGGCTCGTCATCGATGACCAGATCTTCGACGACGAGCGCTGGCATCCGAGCTGGCAGCCGGTCTCGGCACGCGCGTATCACGCGCCGGTCAGCGCGCTGACGGCGAACTACGGCGCGTTTCGCGTCCGCGTCGCGCCGGGCGCGCAGCCGGGCGACCCGGCGCTCGTCCACCTCGACCCGCCGGTTGCCTATCTGGAGGTCTCGAACCAGGCGGTCACGGGTCCGCGGGGCCGGGGCCCGGCGCTGCGGGTCGACCGGGTGGCGCTCGGGGATCGCGAGCGGGTGATCGTCGCGGGAAGCATCCCGCAGGGGCACGAGGGCCGGGACGTCTACCGCTCGGTCGCCCATCCGAGCCGCTACGCCGCGGCCGTCCTGCGCCTGCAGCTCGAGGCGAACGGCATCCGCGTGCAGGGCCCGACCCGCCGCGGGGCCGTCTCGGCCGAAGCCCCTCTGCTCCTGGAGTTCGAAGGGCACGAGCTCTCACGCCTCGTGGACCTGTTCGTGAAGAACAGCAACAACATGATCGCCGAGGCGCTGGTCAAGAGCCTCGGACGAGGAGCGGAGGGCGTCCCGGCCGGCTGGCGCAGCGGAACCCGCGCGGTTCGCGAGCAGCTCGAGGGGCTGGGTGTCGATCTGCGCGACAGCCGGCTCGCCGACGGCTCGGGTCTCTCCCGCGACAACCGGGTCTCGGCCCGCGTCCTCGTGGACGTGCTGCGCGCCGCCGATGCCTCCTTCCTGCTCGGCCCGGAGCTCGTCGGCTCGCTGCCCATCGCAGGTCGCGACGGCACCTTGCGCAAGCGGGCGGCGGCCAGCCTGGATCGGGTGCGGGCGAAGACCGGGCTGTTGACCGGGGTCACGGGCCTCTCGGGGCTCGCCCAGACCCGCGCCGAGCGGAAGGTGGTCTTCTCGATCCTGGCCAACGACTACCGGCAGGGCGATCGGGCCGCGATGGATGCGCTGGACGGCTTTGCCGCCGCGCTGCTCGAGGCCTTCTAGGGCGCCCGTCAGCTGGGGCGCCCGTCAGCCAGGGCGCCCGTCAGCCGCCGAGCGGCGAGAGGCCCAGCTGGAACAGGGCGTCGAGGTTGTTCTGCACGGCGTAGGCGGTGCTGCCCACGACCACGGCCAGGAAGAGCAGCTTCACCTCTTCCGGGACCAGCCGGGTGCGCACCAGGAAGATCATCCCGATCACG
>JAJDAR010000395.1 GCA_029261775.1 Deltaproteobacteria bacterium
GACATGGTCAGGCCCGTCTCCACCTCGATGCCCTTCACCGTCGAGACCAGGATCGCGCCCGGGTCCATGGCCTTGCCCGCGCGTCCCATCACTTCTCGCACGCCGTGGCTCGGGACGGCGCAGATCACGATCTCGCGTCCGGCGAGAGCCTCGCCCAGGTCCGCGGTCGCGCGGATGTTCGGCGGCAGCTCGATGTCCGTCAGGTAGTTCGGATTGCGGCGTTCGCGCTCGATGTGCAGGGCGGTCGCCGGATCGCGCGCCCAGATCGTGACGTCGTGCACGCGCGCGGCCAGCACCGCGAGGCAGGTTCCGAAGCTGCCGGCTCCGAGCACGGCGACGGGGGTGGACATGGCGCGCAGTGTAACGGCCCGAAGTTGCGCTTCCGCGCCGCCTGTTCATTGACGCTGGTCGGCCGCGTGGCTACGTTGCCTCCGGATTTTCTTTGGAATCCCGGGCAGTTACGGCACGGTGTCCAGGGGGGATCCACGGCCCGGAGGGGCCCGGAACGGACGGCCGGGCTCGGATCGGACGGGGGTGCCGAGGCCTCGCGGCGGCGGTGCTCCCGAGCGCGTGCAGCACAAGAGGGGACACGATGCAGGGCGAGTTCGTCGGCGTGCTCCTCATGCTGGCCCTCGCGCTGCTGATCGCCGGCGGTTTCCTGCTGCTGCATCGCCTGCTCTCGCCTCGACGCGACTTTCCCGAGAAGCTCGAGCCCTTCGAGTGCGGGGAGCGGCCGATCGTCTCTCCGAAGCAGCGCTTCTCGGTCCGCTTCTACCTCGTCGCGATGCTCTTCGTGCTCTTCGACCTCGAGGTGGTCTTCTTCTTTCCGTGGGGCGCCTTGTTCCGTGAGCTCGGCTTCTACGGTCTGGTCGTGATGGCCGTGTTCACGGTCCCGATGGTCATCGGGCTCGTGTACGAGTGGCGCAAGGGCGCACTCGAGTGGTGAGCACGCTCGTCGCGCAGGCCCCGGAGGCGACGGTGCTGTCGGATGAGCTCCGTGCCGCGATCGACCGGGAGATCGCGCGCTTTCCGGAGCCCCGCGGCGCGCTGCTCGCTGCGTTGCGCCTCGTGCAAGACGAGCTCGGCTGCATCGCGCCACCGACGGCGCGCGCCGTGGCGGAGATCTTCGGGCTGCACCCTGCGGAGGTGCTGGAAGTGCTCAGCTTCTACAACCTCTTCCACACCGAGCCCCAGGGTCGCCACGAGGTCCGCGTCTGCACGAACCTCGCCTGCTCGCTGCGCGGTGCGCGCACGCTGCTGCGCGAGCTCGAAGAGCACCTCGGCATCCGGGCCGGTCAGACCACGCCCGACGGCCGCGTCACGCTCGGTCACGAGGAGTGCCTCGGGGCCTGCGGCTACGCGCCCATGCTGCGGATCGGCGATCGCTATCACGAGGAGCTCGACGGCCCGGCCGCTCGCGCTCTCGTCGACGGGCTGCCCTAGCCATGGGCCAGACCGCACCGCACGTCTGCGGCTACCTGACCGAGCGATTTTCCGACGACGCGTTCGGAAGCTTCGCCGGCTACCGCGAGGCCGGGGGATACGAGACCGCGAGGCACGCGCTCAACCGCATGACTCCGGAAGAGGTGATCGCGGTCGTGAAGAGCTCGGGCCTCCAGGGGCGCGGCGGGGCCTCCTTTCCGGCCGGACTCAAGTGGTCCTTCATGCCCACGGACGACGAGGGTCCCAGCTATCTCGTCTGCAACGCGGACGAGTCGGAGCCGGGCTCCTTCAAGGACCGCCTGCTGATGGAGCGCGGTCCGCACCAGCTCTTGGAGGGGTTGTTGATCGCCGCCTGGGCGGTCGGTGCGGAGACGACCTTCCTCTACGTGCGCGGCGAGTATGCGGAGGCGGCCAGCGTACTGGCACGCGCGATCGGCGAGGCGCGGGCCAAGGGCGTGCTCGGGCCACGAGCCCTCGGCAGCGATTTCGGTCACGACGTGGTCCTCGTGCGAGGCGCAGGGGCGTACATCTGCGGCGAGGAGACCGGCCTGCTCGAGTCGCTCGAAGGCAAGAAGGGACAGCCCCGCCGCAAGCCGCCGTACCCGGCGCAGCGGGGCGCCTTCGGCCGCCCGACCACCGTGAACAACGTCGAGACCTTCTGCCACGTCCCGCACATCCTGAAGAACGGCGCCGACTGGTTTCGCGGCATCGGCACGGAGCAGAGTCCGGGCACCCTGCTGTTCGGCGTATCGGGCCACGTCGTGAGGCCGGGTCTCTACGAGCTGCCGCTCGGCACGCGACTCGACGAGATCCTCTTCGAGTACGCCGGTGGTGTGCCGGGCGGCCGCCGGGTCAAGGGCGTGATCCCGGGCGGCATCTCGACGCCGATCCTTCCGGCCGGGCTGCTCGACGTGCGGATGGCGAACGAGTTCCTGCGCGAGCGACACACCCTGCTCGGCACCGGCGGCATCATGGTCATGGACGAGACGACGTGCATGGTGCGGGTCGGCTGCATCGCCTCGGGCTTCTTCCGCGATGAGTCCTGCGGCCAGTGCACCCAATGCCGGGAGGGGACGGGCTGGCTCGACCAGCTGTTGCATCGCCTCGAACGCGGTGACGGCAGCGACGGCGATCTCGCGCTCCTCGGGGACGTGGCCGACAAGATGGAGGGCGGCACGATCTGCAGCTTCGCGGACGCGGCGGCCTGGCCGGTGCAGGGCCTGCTGCGCCACTTCGGGGACGAGTTTGCCGGGCACGTATCCGCGCGGGGCTGCCCCCTCGACCAGAGCTTCGCGCTCTGATGCCGACCATCACCGTCGACGGACGGCGCCTCGAGGTTCCGGAGGGCTCGACCCTGCTGCAGGCCCTCGACGAGCTCGGCCTGCTGATGAACGGCGTCGACGTCCCGCACTACTGCTGGCACCCGAAGCTCTCGGTGGATGGATCCTGCCGGCTCTGTCAGGTCGAGATCGAGGGCGTGCCCAAGCTGCAGATCGCCTGCGACACCCCGGTCGCCGACGGGATGGTGGTCCACACGACCAGCGAGCGCGTGCAGCGCGCGCGCGAAGGGGTGATGGAGCTCCTGCTGGTCAACCATCCCCTCGACTGTCCGATCTGCGACCAGGCCGGGGAGTGCAAGCTGCAGGACTACGCCGTCGACTACGGCCTCGATCACGCACGCACCCGCGAGCCGCGTCGCCCCGGCCGCAAGCGGGTCGAGCTGGGGCCGACCATCGTCTTCGACGAAGAGCGCTGCATCCTCTGCCGACGCTGCGTCCGCTTCTGCCGCGAAGTGCCCGAGACGGGTGAGCTCGTCGTCGAGAATCGCGGCGACCGCTCGCGGATCACGACCTTCCCGGGCACCCCGCTCGACAACCCCTACTCGATGAACGTGGCGGACGTGTGCCCGGTCGGCGCCCTGACGACACGGGACTTCCGCTTCAAGGTCCGCGTCTGGGATCTCGACGAGGTGCCGGGGCTCTGCACGGGCTGTTCGAAGGGATGCAACGTGCACGTCGGGGTCGCCCGGGGCGCGGTGCAGCGCTACACGCCGCGGCGCAACGACCAGGTGAACGAGACCTGGATCTGCGACGAGGGACGGCTCTCGTACCGCGAGATCGGAGCACCCGACCGGATCACCCGACCCGCCGTGCGGGACGCGGAGGGTCGGATGCAGCCGGTGTCGATCGCCCGCGCGATCGAGCGCGCGGCGGAGCGGATCCGGGCCGCCGTCCTGCGGGAGGGCCCCGCGGTGGTGGCTGCGCTGGCCTCCCCTCACGCGACGAACGAGGACCTGACCGAGCTGCGGCGCCTGCTCGACGGGATCGGCACCGCGACCTCGGGCGCCGCCGTGGTCGAGGGCGAGCCGGACGGGCTGCTCCTGCAGGCGGAGCGCGCCGGCAATGCGCGCGGTGCCCGGGACCTGGGCTTCGGCGACCCGGGTCTGGTCTTCGAGAAGATCCGAGGCGGCGGCGTGCGGGTGCTGCTCGTGATGGGCCGCGATCTGCTGGCGGAGCCCTTCCTGGGCGGAACCGACCCGCTCGCGAGTCTCGACGCGGTGATCCTGCTCGACACCCATCGGTCGGCTCTCGAGCAAGTGGCGGACGTGGTGATCCCGGGCCGCATGCTCGCCGAGAAGGGTGGCTCGATGACGAACCACGCCGGTCTCGTGCAACGGGTTCCCGCGGCCCTCGAGCCGGCCTTCGACGCTCATGCCGAGGGAGCCGTGCTGGCGCGGCTGCGCGCCGCGCTGGAGCTGGTATTGCCCGCCCGCTCGGAGGGCGCGGCGTGACGATCGTCCTCCTGAAGCTGATCTTCATCGTCGCGGTGATCGTGGCGGGCATGCTGCCGCTCATCACCTGGACGGAGCGAAAGCAGAGCGCGGTCATGCAGGACCGCATCGGAGCCAACCGCGCCGACATCCTGGGCATCACCGCCCTCGGGCTGCTGCACCCCGCGGCCGACGTCCTGAAGCTCTTCTCCAAGGAGGACTTCGTGCCGGAGGGCGCGAACCGGGTGCTGCATCTGCTCGCCCCGGTGATCGCCATCGTTCCCCCGATCCTCATGCTGGCAGTGATCCCGTACGGCGGCACCTACCGCTTCGGCGAGAGCTCGCTCTCGCTGGTCGTGGCCGACATCGACTGGGGGATGCTCTACGTCTTCGCGGTGGGATCCATCGCCACCTACGGTGCGGTGATCGCCGGCTGGTCCAGCAACAACAACTGGGCCTTGCTCGGATCGATGCGCGCCTCGGCGCAGATGATCTCCTACGAGGTGACGATGGGGCTCTCGCTCGTCGGCCTCTTCATGGTCGCAGGCAGTCTGCGTCTCACCGAGATCGCGGCCTTCCAGGATCAGAGCTTCCGGCTGCTCGGCTTCCTCCTGCACTTCGGTTGGGTCCAGGGAGAGCTGCTGCCCTTCGGTCTCGACCTGCTGCGCCTTCCGATGTGGGGAATCTTCCTGCAACCGCTGGGCTTCGTGCTCTTCCTGACCTGCCTCATGGCCGAGAACAAGCGGCCGCCCTTCGACGCCCCCGAAGGCGACAGCGAGCTGATCGCCGGATACCACATGGAGTACTCGGGGATGCGCTTCGGGCTCTTCTACACCGCGGAGTTCCTCGAGGTGCCGGTGATCGGCGCCCTGATCGCGACGCTCTTCCTCGGCGGCTGGTCGATTCCCTTCCTGTCGCAGGAGACGATCATCACTTTCGTCGGCGCGGGCTTCGGCGAGGGCTTCGCGACCGGTCTCTGCATGCTCCTGCATGTCGCGAGCTTCCTGGTGAAGGTCGTGTTCATGATCTGGCTGCAGATGGCGATCCGCTGGACCCTTCCGCGCTTCCGGTACGACCAGGTGATGGATCTGTGCTGGAAGACCATGCTGCCCCTCTCCCTCGCCAACGTCTTCGCCACCGGCGTGGTCGTGCTCTGGGTCGAGGGCCTGCTCCCGTGAACGAGCTGCTCTTCCAGCTGTTCGGGGCGATCGCGGTGGCCGGCGCGCTCGGCATGGTCCTCAACCTTCGCAACGTCGTCGCCGGCGCTCTCTCCCTGGTCGCCACGATGGTCGCGCTGGGCGCGATCTACGTGATGCTCGAGGCCTACCTGGTGGGCGTGCTGCAGATCCTGGTCTACGCAGGCGCGATCGTCGTCGTCTTCCTGTTCGTGGTGATGCTGCTGAATCTTCGCGACCAGGCGTTGGGCGAGGGTCGGCAGTGGTTCACGAAGACGGTCGCCGTGCTGGCCGGCGTCGGCGTCCTGGTGCTCTTCCTCGGCGTGCTGCCCGCGGCCTTCTCGGCGCCGGCCGATCTCGAGGCGGGCTTCGGCGGCTATCGCCACGTCGGCGCGTTGCTGTTCACGGACTACGTGCTGGCCTTCGAGGTCACGTCGCTGCTGCTGCTCGCGGCGATGGTCGGCGCCGTGATCCTGGCCAAGCGAAGGACGGACGGGTCGTGATCGAGCAGGCGGTAGCCCTCTCGGGGATCCTCTTTGCGATCGGTGCGGTCGGAGCCCTCGTGCGCCGCAACGTGATCGTGGTGTTGATGTGCATCGAGCTGATGCTGAACGCGGTCAACCTCGCGCTGGTCGCCTTCTCCCGGCAATGGGGTGATCCTGCGGGCCAGGTCTTCGTGCTGATGGTCATCGTCGTCGCTGCGGCGGAGGTGGCCGTCGGGCTCGGCATCGTGATCGCCATCTTCAGGAACCGCGAGTCGGTCAACGTCGAAGACGCGAGCCTGCTCCGATGGTGAGACCGTGAACGACGCCCAGGAGCTCGCGCTGCTGCGCTGGATTCCGCTCCTGCCGCTGCTCGGCGCGGCGGTCCACGGCGTCTCCCTCGGCCTGTTGAGGCGCAGGCTCCCTCGCGCAGCGACGATTGCCGTCTCCTGCGGAGCCGTCGGCACCTCCTTCCTGCTCGCCTTCGTGGCCCTGCTCGAGCTGACCGGCCTCGAGCCCGGACGACGGGTGCTGGTCGACGGGCTCTTCACCTGGATCGGCGCCGGCTCCTTCAGTGCCGAGGCGGCCTTCCTGTTCGACCCCCTCTCCGCAGTGATGACCCTCGTGGTCACCGGCGTGGGTCTCCTGATCCACGTCTACTCCATCGCCTACATGGACGACGACGCCCGGGAGGACGGAGGCTTCCAGCGCTTCTTTGCCTACCTCAACCTCTTCACGTTCTCGATGCTGGTGCTGGTCCTGGCGGACAACCTGCTGCTGGTCTTCCTCGGTTGGGAGGGTGTGGGTCTCTGCTCGTACCTGCTGATCGGCTTCTGGTACTCCGACGAGCACAACGCGCGCTGCGGGACGAAGGCCTTCATCGTGAACCGCGTCGGCGACTTCGGTTTCCTGGTCGGTCTCTTCCTGCTCTTCTGGTCGCTGGCGGACGCCGGCCAGCCGGCGATCGCGTTCCAGGACCTGCGCATCGCCTTCCCCGCGATCGCCGAGCAGACCGTGGCGCTCCCCGCCTGGCTGCCCGGGTCGGCCGGCGGTTTCGAGATCGGGCTTCCCACGCTGATCGGGCTGTGCTTCTTCCTGGCTGCGGCCGGCAAGTCGGCCCAGTTTCCGCTCCACGTCTGGCTCCCCGACGCCATGGCCGGTCCCACACCGGTTTCGGCCCTGATCCATGCGGCGACCATGGTGACCGCGGGCGTCTACCTCTTGTGCCGGATGAGCTTCCTCTACGCCGCTGCGCCCGGTGCCTCGGCGCTGATCGCCTGGGTGGGAGCGGGCACGGCGCTGCTGGGCGCCGTGGTCGCGATTGCACAGACCGACATCAAGAAGATCCTGGCCTGGTCGACGGTGAGTCAGCTCGGCTTCATGTTCCTGGCGATCGGCAGCGGTGCCTACGGCGCCGCGATCTTCCACGTCGTCACCCACGCGTTCTTCAAGGGACTGCTCTTCCTGGCCGCCGGCTCCGTGATCCTGGCCCTGCACCAC
>JAJDAR010000396.1 GCA_029261775.1 Deltaproteobacteria bacterium
ACGGTGAGTCAGCTCGGCTTCATGTTCCTGGCGATCGGCAGCGGTGCCTACGGCGCCGCGATCTTCCACGTCGTCACCCACGCGTTCTTCAAGGGACTGCTCTTCCTGGCCGCCGGCTCCGTGATCCTGGCCCTGCACCACGAGCAGGACACCGAGCGGATGGGCGGGCTCGCGCCCCTCCTGCGCGTGACCCATTGGTGCTTCCTGATCGGGGTGCTCGCGATTGCAGGCTTTCCGCCCTTCGCGGGCTTCTTCTCCAAGGACGGCATCCTGCTTGGGGCCTGGCTCTCCCACGTGCCCGGTCACGATCGCTTGTACGCCGTCGCGCTGCTCACCAGCCTGCTCACCGCCTTCTACATGTTCCGCTTGTACTTCCGGGTCTTCTGGGGCGAATCCCGGGCTCCGCGCGCGCCCGGGCGCGCGGTGCGCGAGCCGGGCCCCCTGGTCCTCGTCCCGCTCTTGATCCTGGCCTTCCTCTCGGCGGTCGGCGGCTGGCTCGGCCCGGCCGCAGCGCTGAACCCGTTTCCCGTGGACGCCGCGGACAGCAACAGCCTGGGCAACTTCCTGGCGGGCACGCTGGCGCCGACCGCTCACGAGGTCGAGCCCGCGGTGGAGCGCGCCTTCGCGGCCCTCGCGACGGGCGTTGCGCTGCTGGGCTGCGCGCTCGCGCATCTGCTCTACATCGCCCGCCCGAGCTGGTCGGCCGCGCTGCGGCGCCGGCTTCCCAACCTCCACCGGATCGTCGCGCGGCGCCTGTACCTGGACGAGCTCTACGACCTGGCGATCGTGCGACCGCTCGTCGCCTTTTCCGATCGCGTGCTCTTCCGGGTCGTGGACCGGACGTTGATCGACGGGGTGATGGTCGAGGGCGTCGGGCGCGCCATCCGCGGGCTCGGCACGGACATGCTGCGCTTCGCCCAGAGCGGGCTCGCCCAGGGCTACCTCTTCGCGATGCTGCTCGGGAGCCTGGCCGTCGTGGGCTTCCTGGTCTGGTGAGGGGCCGGAGGATGAACGAGGGACCGCTGCTCTCGCGGTGCGTGCGATGAACGAGCTTCCGCTGCTCTCGCTGGTCACGTTCCTGCCGGTGGCATCCATCCTGTTGCTGCTTTCGGCCGAGGCGGCGGCCGCGTTCGGTGGCGTGCGGCTTTGGCCAGGGCTGTGGCGCGTGACGGGTCTGGTCTCGGCGCTGCTGACCTTCGCGCTCTCCTGGCTGCTCTGGGCGGGCTACGACCCGACCCGGGTCGAGTTCCAGTTCGTCGAGCACGCGGCGTGGATCCCCGACCTCGGCATCCACTACTACGCGGGCATCGACGGCGTGAGCCTGCTGCTGATCCTGCTCACCACCGCACTCGTTCCGATCGTGATGATCGCCTCGTGGAAGGAGGTGACCCATTCCCTTCCCTCCTGGGTCTTCTTCCTGCTGCTCCTCGAGACGGGCATGGTCGGCACCTTCGCCGCGCTGAACCTCTTCCAGTTCTACCTGTTCTGGGAGCTCATGCTGGTGCCGATGGCCTTCGTCATCGGCATCTGGGGCGGGCCACGCCGCATCCACGCGGCGGTGAAGTTCTTCCTCTTCACCCTCGTCGGGTCGCTGCTCATGCTGGTCGCGATCCTCGTGGTCGTGGATCTGCACGAACGGCAGTTCGGGGCCATGACCTTCGATCTGGTGGCCCTGCCAGGCAGCGGCGGGCGCGCGCTGCTCGATACGGTGATCCCGGTGGCCGGTGCCCCCTGGTGGCAGACCCAGGGATGGCTCTTCGGTGCTTTCGCCCTGGCCTTCGCGATCAAGATCCCGCTCGTGCCCCTGCACACCTGGCTGCCGGACGCGCACGTGGAGGCGCCGACCGCGGGCTCGGTGCTCCTCGCGGCGGTGCTCCTCAAGATGGGTGCCTACGGCTTCGTGCGCCTGGCCCTGCCTCTGTTTCCCCTGGCGAGCGCCGAGCTGGTGCCCGTCTTCTTCGGGCTCGCACTGGTCGGGATCCTCTACGGAGCGCTCGTGGCGATGGTGCAGACCGACGTCAAGAAGCTCGTTGCCTACTCGTCGGTCGCGCACCTCGGCTTCGTGGTACTCGGCATCTTCGCCCTGAACGTCGAGGGGCTCGAAGGCGGCATCCTGCAGATGGTGAACCACGGGCTGTCGACCGGCGCGCTGTTCCTGCTGGTGGGCATGCTCTACGAGCGACGTCATTCCCGTGAGATCTCCGAGTTCGGCGGCATCGCCAAGCCGATGCCGGTCTTCGCAGCGCTGTTCGTCATCGTGGTCATGTCGAGCATCGGCGTCCCGATGCTGAACGGCTTCGTCGGCGAGTTCCTGATCCTGCTCGGCGCCTTCGAGGTCAGCCCCGCCGTTGGCGCGACGGCGACCCTCGGGGTCGTGCTCGCCGCCGCGGCGATGCTGTGGATGACCCGGCGCGTGCTGTTCGGACCCGTCGAGAAGCCGGAGAACCGGGGTCTGATCGACCTCGACTGGCGGGAGCGCGGGGTGCTGGTCGTGCTGCTGATCCCGATCCTCTGGATCGGGATCCATCCCGAGACTTTCCTCAAGAGGTTGCATCCCTCGGTGCTCGAGCTGCTCCGCGTGATGGAGGAGCGGGCCGCCGCCACACCCGAGGGCGCGGCCGGTCCGGAATCCGCCGGCACCGCGGCGCTCTGGTGGCCCCCGGAGCGGGAGGCGGGCGGATGATCCAGGCGCCGGATCTCGAATTCGCCGCGGTCCTGCCGCTGCTGGCGCTTGCCGTGGGCGCCTTCGGGGTGCTCGTCGCCGAGCTCTGGCTCACGGCGCGCGGGACCGGGCCGAACCGCGCCGGGACCGCGCTCGTGGGTCTCTCCGCCGCGGTCCTGCTGTTCGCGGGGATCCTCGCGGCCCAGGGCTTCGCAACTGGTGCCGCGCCGAGCTTCAACCCCGCCCATCCCCTGATCCGGCTCGACCGCTTTGCCAACTTTGCGACGGCCCTGGTCGCGGGGGCCACGCTGCTCGCGTGCCTGCTGTCGAACGGGTACCTGCAGGAGAAGCGTCTCCACCACGGCGAGTACTACGCGCTGCTGCTGCTGTCGGCGGCCGGCATGGCCCTGCTCGTCGCGTCGGTGGATCTCGTCAGCGCGTTCCTCGGCATCGAGCTGCTGTCGATTCCGCTCTACGTCCTGGCGGGCTTCGATCGCGGTGCGCTGCGCAGCAACGAGTCGAGCCTCAAGTACTTCGTGCTCGGCTCCTTCGCCAGCGCGATCCTGCTCTACGGCATGGCGCTGGTCTACGGCGCAACTGGGGCCACCCACTACGGCGCGATCGCCGCGGCGCTCGACCCGACGAACCGGCTCGCGCAGATCGGCGTCGGCCTCGTGATCGTCGGCTTCACCTTCAAGGTGGCCGCCGTGCCCTTCCACCAGTGGGCGCCGGACGTCTACGAGGGAGCGCCGACGAGCGTGACCGCGTTCATGGCGACGGCCGTCAAGATTGCGGCCTTCGTCGGTCTGGCGCGCATCGCCACCGAGGCCTTTGCCAACGTGGAGGGACTGCGAGCGCTTTTCGGAGCGCTGTCCGCTGCGACGATGGTGATCGGCAGCTTCATGGCGGTCATCCAGGAATCGGTGAAGCGGATGCTCGCGTACTCGAGCATCAGCCATGCGGGGTTCCTGCTGGTGGCGCTGGCGGCCGGCGGCGACGAAGCGCACGCCGCCTTGCTCTTCTACCTGGCCGTCTACTCGGTCGCCCTGCTCGGCGTCTTCGCGGCGATCGTCTCGCTCGCGCATCGGGGCCAGGAGGCCGAGCGCTTCGAGGATTTCGACGGGCTGGCCAGCATCCGACCCGGGCTCGCCGCGGCCCTCGCGCTGTTCCTGATCTCGCTGGCCGGCATCCCGGGCACCGCGGGCTTCTTCGGCAAGCTGCTGGTCATCCTGGCGGCTGTTCGCGCGGAGCAGCTTCCCCTCGCCATCCTGATGGCCCTCAGCAGCGTGGTCTCGCTCTTCTACTACCTGCGACTCCCCGTCGCGATGTACATGCGCCCGCTACGGGTCCGCGACCACCGCGAGCGCAGCGACTTCCTCGAGCTGGGCGTCCTGGCCGCCTGCGCGGTCCTGGTGCTGTGGCTCGGCCTGGCCCCGAACGGCCTGCCAGCCTTGCCGGGGCTGCACGCCGTCGAGTGGACCCGCGCCTCCGCCGCCTCGCTCACCCAGCTCCCCTGAGGGACTCGAGCCCTCGCCGCAAAGCACGCGGAGACCCGAGGAGGGGCGGCAACGAAGACGCGGGCCGCGAAGAGCCCGAAGAGGCGGGGACGTTGCTTTCAGAGTTGCATCGAACCGCGGCCCGGCCGTCTCGTCGGTTTCGTCGATGCAACTCTGAAAGCAACGTCCCCGTTGGCGCGTTGGCGCGTGCAACTCTGGAAGCACCGTCCCCGTTCCAGGCCCGGGGGGCTACCTCGGGTAGTTGCGGATCGGCTGGCGTCCCTCGGGGTAGTCCGGGTACTGGGGCCGGCTGCGCTCCATCTTGCGGCGCAGCTCCACCGCGGCCTGCAGGGCGTCGCGGCGGCTGACCTGGCCGATCAGCTTGCCGTTCTCGACCACGGGGAAGCGCCGCACGCGCCGGGTCACGAACTCGTGGGCCAGGGCGAAGAGCCCGGTCTCGGCCGAGACCGTGTGCGGTTCCCGGCTCATCAGCTGCTCGACGGTCTCGATGCTGTCGTGGGAGTCCATCTCGAAGTCGGCCGAGGCCACGGCACGGAGCATGTCGAACTCCGAGATCAGGCCCAGCAGGTGCCCGTCGACATCGACGACCGGAGCGCCCGAGATCTTGTGCTTGAGGAGCAGAGTGGCGGCATCGAACACCGCCATGTCGGGCCGCAGGGTCACGAGCTTTCGCGTCATGATTTCGCGCGCCGTAGGGATCTTGACCGATTCCATCGCTGCCTCCTCCGATCCCCCCAAATACCTACCGATACTAGCATTTAGGGCTCACCCAAGGGGTTTTCTGCCTAGCGAAGCCCGCTGCGGATGACTAGAGTCCGCCCCCGGTGGGACTGGGGTGGCCCCGACCCGCAAGAGACGCGCGAAGCATGCGCGTGGAGGCCGGAATCGCCCGTTGCGGGCCACGGCCACTGCCGGGCAGGCTCCCGGCAGGGATGCATCGAGGAGAGCGTCGCGTGGCGGTGCACCGGATCAGGAAGGGGGTCGACCTGCCGATCGCAGGCGCCCCGGACCCGTCCATCCATCCCGGCCCCGAGATCCATCGGGTCGCGGTCATGGGGGACGACACCCCCGGTGTGCGCGCACGTCCGGCCGTCCAGGAGGGCGACGTCGTCCAGCGCGGCCAGCTCCTGTTCGAGGACCGCCTGCGGCCCGGCATCCGCTACACGGCCCCCGGGGCAGGACGGGTGCAGGCGATCTTCCGAGGAGCCCGCCGGGTGCTGCGCTCGGTCGTGATCGAGCTCTCGCCGGGCGAGCGGGCCGGGCGACCGGGACCCGAAGAGCTCGCGACGTTCGCCTCCCATCCGGGCGGGGATCCGGTGGCCTGGAGCGGCGAACAGGTCCGCGCGCTGATGATCGAGTCGGGGCTCTGGACGGCGCTTCGCGAGCGACCCTTCAGCAAGGTGCCCCTGCCCGACGCGACGCCGGACGCGCTGTTCGTGACGGCGATCGACACCAATCCCCTCGCGGCCAGGCCCGACTGGATCGTCGACGAGGCGGTCGACAGCTTCCAGCTCGGGCTGCGTCTGATCTCGACCCTCTGCGACCCGACCTACCTGTGCGTCGGTCCGGACTCGAGCATTCGCGGCGGCGTCGACTCGCCGGCACAGGTCGAGGTCTTCGACGGCCCCCATCCCGCCGGCAACGCGGGCACCCACATCCACTTCCTGGCACCGGTCTCGCGCCACCGCACGGCCTGGTCGATCGGCTACCAGGACGTGATCGCGCTCGGGCAGCTCGCGGAGACGGCCATCCTGCCCGTCGAGCGCGTCGTCTCCCTGGCCGGCCCGGCGGTGCTGAAGCCCCGGCTCCTGCGCACCCGGCTCGGCGCCAACCTCGACGAGCTCACCCAGGGCGAGATCGACGAGAGTCAGGGAGAAGTGCGAATCGTCTCGGGCTCCGTGCTCTCGGGCAAGAAGGCCATGGGCCCGGAGTTCGGCTTCCTCGGCCGCCACCACGTGCAGGTCAGCGCGCTGCGCACCGGGGGGCGCAAGTTCCTGGGCTGGATCGAGCCCGGCTTCGGCAAGTTCTCGGTCCTGCCGGTCTTCCTGTCCCGCCTGCTGCCCGGCACGCTGTTCGACATGACGACCGACACGAACGGCTCGTACCGGCCGGTGTTTCCGTTGGGCACCTACGAGAAGGTCATGCCCCTCGACATCCTCCCGACCTACCTGGTCCGGGCCTTGCTGGTGGGCGACATCGAGCAGGCCGTGAAGCTGGGCGCCCTCGAGCTCGACGAGGAGGACATGGCGCTCTTGACCTTCGTCTGTCCCGGCAAGACCGAGTTCGGCCCCTACCTGCGATCGAACCTCGAGCGCATCGAGAAGGAGGGCTGAGCTCGCGATGAAGCCCCTACGCGATCTCCTCGACCGCATCGAGCCGCACGTTTCGAAGGGCGGCCGCTTCCAGGCCCTGGGTTCGGCCTTCGAGGCCGTCGACACGCTCGCCTTCAGCCCGGGCTTCCAGACCCGCACCGGCTCCCACGTGCGCGACGGTCTCGACTACAAGCGCATGATGTTCCTGGTCGTCATGGCGCTCGGTCCCTGCCTCCTGTTCGCGGTCTGGAACACCGGCTTCCAGGCGGCGCTCGCCATCGAGGCGGGAGCCACGCCCCTCCTCGACTGGCAGAACGCGGCCTTCCAGGGCCTGGGCGGCGTCTACGACTCCGAGCACATCCTCTGGAACCTGCTGTTCGGTGCCCTCTACTTCTTCCCCGTCTTCGTCGTCGTGCACGTCGTGGGGCTCGGCATCGAGATCGTGACCGCGCAGATCCGCGACCTCGAGGTGACGGAGGGCTTCCTCGTCACCGGGGCCCTGCTGCCGCTGATCCTGCCTCCGACCATCCCGCTGTGGCAGGTGGCGATGGGCACCGCCTTCGGGCTGATCATCGGCAAGGAGGTCTTCGGCGGCACCGGCATGAACTTCCTGAACCCGGCGTTGACCTGCCGTGTGTTCCTGTTCTTCGCCTACCCCGCCTACATGTCCGGTGACGCTCCGTGGATCGCCGCCAACTTCCTCGACGTGGACGGCTTCACCGGCGCCACCCTGCTCGCCCAGGCCGCCGCCACCGAGGGCGCGCTCTACTCGCACAGCTGGTGGTGGGCCTTCTTCGGCGGGATCCCAGGCTCGATGGGGGAGACCTCGACCCTGGCCTGCCTGCTGGGTGCGGGGCTGCTGATCCAGACCGGCGTCGGCTCCTGGCGGACCATGCTCGGGGTCGTGGTCGGCACCATCGTCATGGCTTCGTTCCTGAACTTCGCGGGCTCGGACACCAACCCGATGTTCGAGGTGCCTTTCTACTGGCACATGGTGCTCGGTGGCTGGGCCCTCGGAACGGTCTTCATGGCCACCGACCCCGTTTCCTCGGCCTACACCGAGAGCGGCAAGCTCGCCTACGGCTTCGGGATCGGCGCCCTCTGCATCATCATCCGATGCATCAACCCCGCGTATCCCGAGGGTATGATGCTGGCGATCCTGTTCATGAACATGTTTGCGCCGCTGATCGATCACTTCGTGCTGCGCGGCAACATTGCCAGAAGGGTGGCCCGCAGTGGAGCATAGTGCCCGCCATACGGTGATCTTCACGACGCTGCTCTGCATCGTCTTCTCCGTCCTCGTCTCCGCCGTGGCCGTCAGTCTGCAGGACCGGCAGGAGGAGAACGCCCGCCTCGACAAGATCAAGAACGTGCTGTCGGTGGCCGGTCTGGCGGAGCCGGGCGAGAGCCTGAGCCCCGACGAGCTCAGGGAGCGCTTCGAGGGCGGTCTGGTACCGCAGATCATCGACCTCGCGAGCGGCCAGCCCGTCGAGGGCATGGACCCGCTCTCCTACGACCAGCGCAAGGCCGCCAAGGACCCGGAGCAGAGCCGGGCGGTCGAAGAGAATCGATCCAAGGTCCGACGCGTACCCGAGAAAGCGCTCGTCTACCTGATCAAGGATGGCGAAGAGACTGCGGGCATCGTGCTCCCCATCGAGGGCTACGGGTTGTGGGGCACGCTCTACGGCTACCTGGCGCTGGATGCGAGCACGCGCACGGTACGCGGCATCACCTTCTATTCGCACAAGGAGACGCCGGGGCTCGGTGGCGAGGTCGACAATCCGCGCTGGAAGGCGCTGTGGCCCGGCCGGCTGGCCTTCGACGACAAGTGGGAGCCCGCCCTTCGCGTGAAGAAGGGCAGCGCGGGTCCGCCGGAGAAGGATCCCTACCAGGTGGATGGCCTCTCGGGCGCCACCCTCACCTCCAATGGCGTCACCAACATGATCCAGTTCTGGCTCGGTCGAGAGGGCTTCGCCACCTATCTCGCCGAGCTGCGCAAGCAGGGAGACATGGGATGAACCCGCTCGCACAAGCAGCGAGACATGGGATGAACCCCGTCGCCACGCAGGGAGACATGGGATGAGCACGACTCGCGAGATCCTGCTCGACCCCCTGGTCGACAACAATCCGATCGGGTTGCAGGTGCTCGGCATCTGCTCGGCACTGGCCGTCACGACCAAGATGGAGACGGCGGTCGTGATGAGCCTGGCCGTGCTCTTCGTGCTGTGCGCCTCTTCCACGGTCGTGAGCGCGCTCCGCAAGCAGATCCCGGGCAGCGTCCGGATCATCGCGCAGCTGACGATCATCGCGTCGATGGTGATGGTCGCCGACCAGTTCCTGAAGGCCTTCCTGTACGAGATCAGCCTCCAGCTCTCGGTCTTCGTCGGGCTGATCATCACGAACTGCATCATCATGGGCCGTGCCGAGGCCTTTGCGATGCAGAACAAGCCCTGGCCGAGCTTCCTGGATGCCGTCGGCAACTCCGGAGGCTACGCCCTGGTGCTGATCGTGGTCGCCGCGTTCCGCGAGCTGTTCGGCTCGGGAAAGCTCTGGGGCGTGAGCATCCTGCCGACGGTGTCCGAAGGCGGTTGGTACGTGCCGAACGGTCTGATGGTGCTGGCGCCGGCCGCCTTCATCCTGATCGGTCTCTTCATCTGGGTGATCCGGGCCTACCGGCCCGAACAGGTCGAGGAGGAGTTCCACGTGGGGCTGCTCGAGACCGT
>JAJDAR010000397.1 GCA_029261775.1 Deltaproteobacteria bacterium
GGACCGGAAGTTCACGAACGCCAACGTTCGCCGCATCGTCGAGGCCGGGATCGAGGAGATCCAGGTCGAGCTGGGAGATCTGATCCGGGAGGACGCCGTCAAGCGCGTGGCGCCCGTCGACATCGTCGACGAGTCCACCGGCGAGGTGATCCTCGAGTGCAACGAGGAGATCACCGAGGCGACTCTCGAGGAGCTTCGTTCGCGGGGCATCGACGAGCTGCCGATGCTCTATCTGGATCCGATCACGACGGGCACCGCCCTTCGCGACACGCTGCTCGGCGACAAGACCGTCACCCGCGAAGAGGCGATCATCGACATCTATCGCCGGCTGCGGCCCGGCGACCCGCCGACCATCGATACGGCAACGAACCTCTTCCACAACCTCTTCTTCAACCCGGAGCGCTACGACCTGTCGCGGGTCGGGCGACTCAAGCTCAACCACAAGCTGGGCTTCGATCCCGAGGAGCGGGCCACCTTCAAGGCCAAGGGTCCCAACGGCGTGGAGGAGGAGGTCTCGCTCGGCGAGCTCCAGATCCTGCGCAACGACGACATCCTCGCCGCAGTGAAGTACCTGGTCGACCTGAAGAACGGGTCCGATCCCGACAAGCGCATCGACGACATCGACCACCTCGGCAACCGCCGGGTGCGAGTCGTCGGCGAGCTGCTCGAGAACCAGTACCGCATCGGCCTGGTGCGCATGGAGCGCGCGATCAAGGAGCGCATGTCGCTCCAGGAGATCGAGACGCTGATGCCCCATGACCTGATCAACTCCAAGCCCGTCTCGGCGGTCATCAAGGAGTTCTTCGGATCGAGTCAGCTCTCGCAGTTCATGGATCAGACCAATCCGCTCTCGGCGGTGACGCACAAGCGGCGCCTCTCGGCCCTCGGGCCCGGTGGTCTGACCCGTGAGCGGGCCGGCTTCGAGGTGCGCGACGTGCACCCGACCCACTATGGCCGGATCTGCCCGATCGAGACGCCGGAAGGTCCGAACATCGGACTGATCGCCTCGCTCTCCACCTATGCCCGGGTCAACGACTTCGGCTTCATCGAGACTCCGTACCGCTCGGTGGTGGAGAAGAAGGTCTCGAAGGACGTGAAGTTCCTGTCGGCCCTCGAGGAGGAGCGGTTGGCGGTCGCCCAGGCGAACGCACCGCTCGACGAGAACGGCGTCTTCGAGAACGACACCGTCATGACCCGGAAGATGGGCGAGTCGCAGATGATCCAGGCCAACGAGGTGGAGATGATGGACGTCTCTCCGAACCAGCTGGTCTCGGTCGCGGCCTCGCTGATCCCCTTCCTCGAGAACGACGACGCCAACCGGGCCCTGATGGGTTCGAACATGATGCGTCAGGCCGTCCCCTTGCTGCGTACGGATGCGCCGCTGGTCGGGACCGGCATGGAATCGGTCGTGGCCCGGGACTCCGGCGTGACCGTCGTGGCCAAGCGCGACGGTGTCATCGTGGCGGTGGACGCGAGCCGCATCGTGATCAAGCCGGACGAGGAGGACGAGCACGCCCCCAACGTCGACATCATCAACCTGATCAAGTACCAGCGCTCCAACCAGAACACCGCCATCAACCAGAAGCCGATCGTGCACGTGGGCGACAGGGTGAAGCGGGGCCAGGTCATCGCCGACGGGCCGGCGACCGAGCGCGGCGAGCTCGCGCTCGGGCGCAACGTGGTCGTCGCCTTCATGCCCTGGGGTGGGTACAACTTCGAGGACTCGATCCTCATCTCCGAGCGCCTGGTCCGCGAGGACCTCTTCACCTCGGTGCACATCGAGGAGTTCGAGTGCGTCGCCCGGGACACGAAGCTCGGCCGGGAGGAGATCACGCGGGACATCCCGAACGTGGGAGAGGAAGCACTGCGCGATCTCGACGAGTCCGGCATCGTGCGGATCGGCGCCGAGGTCAAGTCCGACGACATCATGGTCGGCAAGATCACGCCGAAGGGCGAGACCCAGCTGAGTCCCGAGGAACGGCTGCTGCGGGCCATCTTCGGCGAGAAGGCCGGGGACGTCCGCGACACCTCGCTGCGGGTGCCGCCGGGTGTCTCGGGCACCGTGATCGGGGCCCAGGTCTTCTCGCGCCGCGGCGTGGAGAAGGACGACCGCGCCCGCATGATCGAGGAGGCCGAGACCGATCGACTCCGCAAGGATCAGGAAGACGAGATCAAGATCATCCGCGACAACGCGCTGGGCAAGATCCGCGAGATCCTGATCGGCCAGAAGGCGGCCAACCGGGTCGCCGACGATCGGCGCGGCGAGGTCTGGATCGAGAGCGGCGCCACCCTCACGGCCGAGATGCTCGCGGCCGTGCCGGACCGGCGCTGGAAGGAGATCCAGGTCTCCGACGGCGCGATCCAGGATCGCGTGGACCGGATCCTGTCCCGCGTGGACGACCAGGCCGGCGTGATCAAGGCGGTCTTCGACGAGAAGATCGCGCGGCTCAAGAAGGGCGACGAGCTGCCCCCCGGCGTGTTCAAGATGGTCAAGGTCTACGTGGCCATCAAGCGCAAGCTCTCGGTCGGCGACAAGATGGCGGGCCGTCACGGCAACAAGGGCGTGATCTCACGGATTCTTCCCGAAGAGGACATGCCCTACCGCGCCAACGGCAAGCCCGTCGAGATCGTGCTCAACCCGCTGGGCGTGCCTTCCCGCATGAACATCGGGCAGGTGTTGGAGACGCACCTCGGATGGGCGGCTCACGGCCTGGGAGACCAGGTCAACGACCTCGTCGAGCAGCACGCGGGCATCGAGGTGCTGCGCGAGAAGCTGAAGGAGACCTACGACGATCCGACCATCTCGCGGGTCCTCGATGGCGCTGGTGAAGAGGCGATCCGTTCGATCGCCCGGAACATCAAGGGTGGGATCCACGTCTCCTCGGCCGTCTTCGACGGTGCCGATGAGACGGAGATCAAGGCCGAGCTGGTCCGCGCGGGCTACCCGACGACGGGCCAGACCATCCTCTTCGACGGCCGCAGCGGGGATCCCTTCGACAGCGACGTGACCGTGGGCGTGCTCTACATGCTGAAGCTGCACCACCTCGCCGACGACAAGATCCACGCGCGGAGCATCGGGCCCTACAGCCTGGTGACCCAGCAGCCGCTCGGCGGCAAGGCCCAGTTCGGTGGCCAGCGTCTGGGCGAGATGGAGGTGTGGGCCATGGAGGCCTACGGAGCGGCCTTCAGCCTCCAGGAGTTCCTGACGGTCAAGTCCGACGACGTCCTGGGCCGTAC
>JAJDAR010000398.1 GCA_029261775.1 Deltaproteobacteria bacterium
ACCGACTTCCGCGACGTGTACGGCACGCTGTTCAAGCACTGGGCGACCGTTCCGGAGCCGACGATCCTGAGCGAGCTCGTCCAGCTCGACCCGGGTGACCCGGATCTCTACTGGACCACGCAGGACTTCGACCTCGGCTTCCTCTAGCGCGGCGCCGGGGAGCCGGGCCTCGCTCGAGGAGCTGGTCCAGGCCGATCCGCGGCTCGTGCTCGTGCCGGTCGAGCACCTCGGCGAGCAGGGAGTCAGCCCCGTCTTCCGCGCCTTCGCACAGGCCACGGACGCGCTCGGCACACCCGCGCTCGATCTGCTCGACGCGGGGCTCCGCTTGTATCTGCATCGCGGGCACGAGCTGCGCGAGCGCGGTGTGCGCTGGCCGATCCCCCGCTGGCGCCACGTCGCGGTCGTTCTCGAGCCCGACACGATCCACCCGCTCTCCCAGCTGCTGAACGAGGCTGCCTGGACCCTGCACCTCTGCGACCTGGACGCCGAGGCATCCCACCCAGAGCTGGTCGCGGCCCTGCTCGCGCTCGGCGACTGGATGACCGCCACCGGCGAGATCAGCCTGGCCCCATTGCGGGGTGCGGCCTGGTGGCTGCTCCGGGACGACGCGGAGTGCGAGGCCTTCACCCGCGCCGCCATGCACACGCGCCGGCCGGACGGTGACGCATGGCGGGCCCTTGCGGCTGCACTGCCCTGGCTCCGCGCGCTGTGGCACCCGGCGCTTCGGCCTGCCGCTTCGGAGTCTGCCGGGCGCCAGGTCCCCGGCACAGGTCTCGTGGTTCCCGACGAGCACGTCGCCCGGCCCGCGGGCTTGATCCAGAGCTTTCAGCAGGCCAGCGAGGCTGCCGTGGAGCGATACCAGCGCCGGCATCGCGAGCCCGCTGGTCGCGCGCTCCAGGACCTCCTCACGTGGCTGACGGAGAGCGCCCCGCAGCTCGCGGTCGTCTCCGGTGACACAGGGCACCTGTACGACGCCGCCGCGCCGGAGGAGACGGCCGATCTCGCAGTCGCCTTGCGAAGCGCGGACGCGGCGGCGATCGGGGGGTGCGCCGCGAGCTCGAGATCATCGACGAGCGCACCCGCCTCTTCCTCGCCGCCTGCGTGGACCCGGCAGCCCTGTGGGCCGGAGCGGCGCCGTCGCTCGAGCCCGGGGGCTACGCCTACCTCGACCCCGAGCGCCGGCTGCTCACCCTGCGGCTCGACCAGCCGGGCATGGATCGCCTCCACGGCCCGCCACTTCCCTTCGCCCACGCCATGCTGGGCGCCCGCTGCCTGCACGAGTGGGCACACCTCGCGGATCAGGCCGGCTTCGTGCCCCTCGCCGTGCCGACCGCGGAGCGCGATGCGCGGCAGGCAGAGCTGGCGGAGGCATTGGATCGCCTCGTCCGTGATGCGTCGCGTGGCCTGCAGGCGGAGCTTCACGCCGAGCTCGACGAGCTCGGGATCTCGTCCGGGTCCCCCGGCGAGGGACTGGTTGCCCTGCTCGCCAGCCGGCTTCCCGACCATCGCGCCAATCGCATCATGGCTCGCTTCGCGACCCGGCTCGAAGGCGAGATCTACGTTCGCCACAACGTGCGCAGCCTGGGCCGTCACCATGGTCCCGGCTCCCGTCTGCGCCTGCTGATGCGCTACCTGCACGAGCTCCAGTATCTGGCGCCGGCGCTGGGCCTCTGCGCCATGCAGGACCCGACGGAGGTCTTCCTGGCGCTCACGGGGGCAGAAAGTGAGCTCGGCGCAGACGATGGGCTGACTCGGGACGCGTTCGTGGCCCTGGGTGAGCTCGTGGCCGCTCTCTACGCCTGCTGGGAGGTCGATGCGAGCCGCTTCCGGCCGTCCCGGTCCTGAGAATGCGACCCCGAGTCACATTCCAGAGAGGCGGATCGCTTGAAGCTCCGCTTCGCCTGATCGACAATGGCGGGCGCTGGGGGAGCGGCTTCGGGGTGTCGGGTGGCAGTGGACGCAGGCGGACGTAGGTCGGAGCGGGAACGGGTGGGCTCACGTCCTCGGGGCGGCGGCCCCGGTGTGCTGCTCGCGCTCACGCTGGCGACGCTGTTGCTGGCTCCGCCCGCCCACGCGGATGGCGGGCTCGTCAGCCCGAAGATCGTGAACGGCCTGCCGACCCAGACCCAGCCCGCCACCGGTGCCTTGCTCGTGCCCTTCGGCTCCGGGCATCAATCGGGCTGCACCGGAACCTTGATCGGCTGCCAGACCTTCTTGACGGCGGCCCACTGCGTCTGCCCGGGCGACACGTTCTGCACGCCGACACCTTCGAGCTACGCCGTGTACCTGCAGCATTCCGGGATCCACGCTGTGAGCGCCATCGACGTGCACCCGGACTACTTCTTCTCCGTCGACGCCGACGTCGCGGTCGTGACCCTGACGGCACCCTTGACGGGCATCCCGCCGGTCCCGCTCAACACCACGGCCACACCCTCGTTCGGCACGAGCGGGACGATCGCCGGCTTCGGAGTCACCGACGGGAACCTCGACGATGGCGGCGTGCTGAGAGAAGGCCAGGTGGTCACCGGAACCTGCTCGGGCCTGGTTCCGGAGCCGGAGCACGTCTGCTGGACCTTCCAGGCGCCCGTCGGTCCACCTGGCCAGGACTCGAACACCTGCAGCGGCGATTCGGGAGGCCCGCTGTTCATCGATCCCGGCTCGGGGCCGGTCGTCGCCGGCATCACCTCCGGCGGAACGTCCGGGAACTGTCTCGGTACCGATCGCTCCTTCGACGCGAACGTCTTCGAGTTCCTGCCCTTCATCCAGGGCATCGGCGGCGCGGACCTCTCGAACACGACCTGCGGCACGCACTCCCAGGTCGGCGACCTGAGCACGACCGTCGACGCCTGGAGCCAGGGCGGCCTGCCCGATTCGGCGGAGCGCACTTGTCGCAAGGAGGTCCAGACCCAGATCCGCCGTTACTCGAAGAAGCGGCACAACCTCGTGCGGCGCTGCCTCGATGCCGTCCAGAAGGGCGCCAAGTCGGGTCCCTGCCCGGACGCGCTGACTGCGACCAAGCTCCAGAAGGCCGTCGCGAAGGTGGACCCTGCGCGTCTGGACCTGAAGTGTCCCAGCGGCGTGATCGCCGGCAGCGGGCTGGGCGCGGCCTGCGCGAGCGCCCAGGACGGAGCGGAGCTGGCCGCCTGTGTCGTCGCCACGGGCGACCTGGAGGTCGATACCCTGATCGATCTGGCCTACGTCGATCCGCTCGGCGCGGGGCCGATCGCGGATCCGGGTCAGGCGTCGTGTCAGCGTTCGATCGGCTCGGAGCTGAGCCGCTACGGCCACGTCCGTGTCGCTCGCCTGGCCTCGTGCCAGCGCAAGGCGGATCTCGGAAGCGTGGCGGCCTGCCCTGATGCGGCGACTGCCGCCAAGATCTCGATTTTTTCCAGCAAGGCCCAGGCGCGGCTCGGCAACAAGTGCAGCGATGCCCAGGTGGCGGCCCTCGACGCCTCGGCCGGTTTCGGCGGAGCCTGCGCCGGCGTGACGACCGTCAACGGCCTCGCAGCCTGCGGCCTGGTGGCCCACGATGTCGGCGGCGACGCGCTGCTCGCCCTGGTTCCGGGCGCCCAGATCGGTGGCAACGTCCAGAGCTTCGCGGTCCCGTTCGGCGCCGATCGCTTCCGGGTCACCCTGAACGCGGTCGATGCCTCGAGCCACGACCTCGACCTGTACGTGAAGCTCGGCTCGGCGCCGACCCCGGCCGACTTCGATCTCTCCTCGACCGGGTCGGGAGTGTTCGAGTGGGTCGAGCAGGCAGCACCGACGGCCGGGACCTGGTACGTGCGGGTCGAGGAGGTCGCGGGCAGCCAGGTCGAGTTCCAGCTGACCGCGACGGTCTTCCAGCCCTAGGTCCTGGGATGTTCCTTCACGCCGGCAGGCGAGACGCAGGCGACCGGCAGGTCGGGGCCGAAGCGCCCCGGGGCCGGTCGGAAGGTCGAGATTCCCTATCACCCGCGAGACGCGCCGGGCGACTCACGAAGGTGCCCCAGCCGACGCATGGCCGGTGGGGGCGCGGCCCCGTCGAGCCGGCGATCGGCGGGCGCCCAGGGATGCGACGCCGCGACACGGCCGAACCGGCCCGGAGGCGCCAACGGATGAAGCGAGCGTGGGTAGGTGGCCTGCTCGGAGCTTGGCTCCTGGTGGGCGCGGTCGTGCCCGCCGATGCCCGCTCGGCCCGCTGCGAGAGCTGGTCCGGTGAGCTCGAAGGGCCCCCGACCTCGCTCGACCCCGACCCGTTCCGCTCGCATTGGGCCGTGCGCCGCGCGCGCGAGCTGGCGGCGATGGCCGAAGAGCTCGAGAGCCGATCCCGCAGTCTCGCGGCTCCCCTCTGGCGGCACGCGGCGTGCCTGGATCCGCGCCGCCGGGACTTTGCCGCCCGGGCTCGCGCGGCGACCCCGGCGAAGGTGTACCGGCCGCCGGTCCTCGAGGTCGATCACGGCCACGAGTTCGCCGTCGAGGCCGACCTGGCCGCGCCGCTCCACTTGAAGAGCCGCGCCGGTGAGGCCCCGCTGCCGACCCCGCCGATCGTCTTCGCCTCGCTCCGCCGGGCGGAGGTGCACCTTCGGGATGCAAGCTTCGAGGAGGTGCTTCGCTGGGTCTCCCATGGCCGCTCGTTCCTTCCGGCCGGACGCACCAGCGAGCGCGGCGTGCAGATGGGGGTCCGGCTCGAAGTCCTCGGGGCGACGGCGTCGCTGGCCCTCGGCGATGAACCCGGGGCCCGCGCGCATCTCGCAGCGGCACTCGCCGCGAACCCGGGGCTCGAGCTCGACCCGGCGAGCGTCTCGCCCAAGGTGATCGGCCTGCTCGCCAAGGTACGCGGCCGCGAGGAGGCCCGGCGATGAGCCTCCCGTCATCGACGAGGCGCCCGGCGCATGGTGCGGTCGGCGCGAGACGTGCTGCCACAGGGCTCGCGGCGCTGCTGATCCTCGGGCTCGCCTGCGTGTCGAAGCCGCCCGCTCCCCGCCCTGCGACGGTGAGGGTCGAGGTGGTACGCGGAGCCGCGGGCATGCCGGAGATCCCCGCCGCGCCCCTCTACGCCGTCGTCGACATGCGCCGCCCCGGCGGCGCTGGCGCCGATCCCGACCTGCTGCTGCACGCGACCCGTCGAGCGGCGCGTCGCCACTTCGGTTCCCTATCGCAGGACGTGCCCGTCGGTCTGGTCGTGCTCGGCGAAGGTCTGGGAGAGACGTGCGGAGATCCGGCCCTGATCGAGGATCCGCCGCTCAGCACGGGCCCCGAGCTCGGGACCCGGCTGAATCGCTTCGCGGCCGAGCCGCCGGCCTCGCTCGCAGCCGCCCTCGAGCTGGTCTCGGCCCGACTGGCGGGCGAGGCCGGGGATGGAGCCCCCGCCCGCGTGCTCGTCTTCAGCACCCTCGGCAGCCACTGCCCGCGCGACGTCTGCGCGCCCGCCCAGCGCCTGGTGGCGCAGGGCGCACAGCTCGACTGGGTGGTCCTGGGCGACGTGCCGGCACCCGAGTGCCTGGCACAGCTCCGTGCGCCCCTCGCCGACGGCGGTGTCCACGCCGCCGTCCTGCCGCAGCCTCCCGCGGAGGTCGCCTTCCGGGTCGAGCCCCGCGGCGGCCACCCGGGCTACCACCGCGGTGACGCCTACGTTCCCGCAGCCCTCGAGGGCCGCAGCGGCGGTCCCGCCCTGCAGGTCGCCCCCGGGCTCGTCGAGGTACGCATCTCGCTCGAGACGCCGCTCAACCTGTGGCCCGTTCGCCTGAGCCCCGATCGCGAGACCCGGATCCGCGTCCTCGATTTCCCCACGCTCGGGCTGCAGCGCAGCTTCGTCGAGACCGAGCCGGAGGGCTGGCCCTGGTTCGTGCCGAGGCGCTTCCGGTGAAGCCCGGGCCGAGGCGCCTCCGATGAAGCCGAAGCGGTTTCCGGATCCGTTCGCGCTCACCACCGATCCGAGGAGCTACGTACCGCGCGTCTCCACCGAACGCGCGCTGCGCGAGATGGAGGCCGAGATCGCCGAGGGAATGCCCGCGGTGCTGCTCACGGGCCCGCCCGGCATCGGCAAGACCCTGATGCTGCACGTGCTGGGCGAGCGGCTCGAGGAGCACTTCCAGCCCGTCTACGTGCCCCACGGTCGGCTCCCTTCACAGGAGCTCGCGGCCTACCTGCTCGGTACGCTCGGTGTGGCGCCCGCCCAGGATCCGCTGGCCGCCCTGCGGGGTCTCGCGCGCAGTCGCGAGCAGCACCGGGGCCAGGCGGGTCTGCGACCGCTGATCGTACTCATCGACGACGTGGGCGGTGCGGGGATCGACGCGCTGGTCACACTCACGTCCGATGGCTTCGCCCCGCGCCTGGTCGCGGTCCCCGCCAGTGACGAAGACGCAGGCCTTCTCCGGCGCAAGCTCGCCGATGGCGCCAGCCTCGTCAGCCTCCGCGAGCCGCTGAGCGCTGCCGAGAGCAGCGCACTCGTCAGGCGGCGACTCGTCCATGCGGGCCTGCCTGGCTCGGTGATCGGGCGCTACGACGAGGCCGCGATCGGCGAGCTGCACGCCGCTGCCGAAGGCAACCCGATGGCGCTCCATGCCCTGGCCGA
>JAJDAR010000399.1 GCA_029261775.1 Deltaproteobacteria bacterium
CCAGAAGCCCATCGGCAGCACCCGGCGCTGATGCTCGATGCGCATGGCGCCGAGGATCGGCGACAGGAACATCCCGAAGGCCTGGAGCGCGCGCGCCACACCCACGGCGATCGTCGAGCCCGAGATCTCGAACAGGTAGACAGGCACGAAGGTCGGTGCCTGGATGAGCCGGAACCCCGTCTGGCCGAGCATGCCGTGGGCGAGCAGCGCCCGGTAGTTGCGGGGCAGGTATTCGAGGGCCTCGGCCAGGAAGCGCTGCTCGGCGCGTTCGTGCTCCTCGGAGGCTCGGGCTTCGGAGGGCGGGAGCTCCTCGGCGCTCACGACGCAGGCGCCAGCAGCGAACGAGCGATCCCCGCGAGATAGATCGAGCCGGCCGCGATCAACAGCTCGTCGGGCCGGCAGGCATCGCGCGCCGCAAGCACCGCCGCCCGCGGATCCTCGACCACCCGGATCGAGAGCTCGGGGGCCAGGGCGGAGACGACACCTGCGAGTTCGGCCGGGGGCAGGGACCGGTGCGGATCAGCCCGGGTGACCGTCACGCTCGTCATGAGGGGGAGGAGCACGGCACAGATCTCGGCCTGATCCTTGTCGGCAGAGACGGACACGACGAGGTGCCTCCGGGTCGGAGGCAACGCGACGATCATCTCGGCCAACGCGCGAGCCGAGACCGGGGTGTGGGCCCCGTCGACGACGATCCAGGGCTCGCGGGAGACCAGCTCCAGCCTGGCAGGCAGGCGGGCTTTGGAAAGTGAAGTCGCGGCGCTCGCCGCGAGTTCAGCGTCCGCAACGAGGCCGAGCCGTCGCACCCCTCCGACGGCGAGCGCTGCGTTGAAGGCTTGATGGGCGCCTGCGACGCCGAGCTCGGCCGCGACCCGGAGGGTTCCGTCGACCACGGTCGCACGCGCGCATCCGAGCCTGCCTGGAGACGCCTCCACCTGGATGTCGGCCCCCTCGGCACCCACACGCAGCAGCGGAGCTCCGATCTCGGCGCAGCGGACGGCGACGGCCTCTTCGGCCTCGGGATGCAAGGGTCCGATCAGCATGGGGATTCCAGGCTTGGCGATCCCGGCCTTCTCGGCCGCGATCCGGGCCAGCGTGTCACCGAGCTTCTCGGTGTGCTCGAGCTCGATGCTGGTCACGCAGGTGACCGCGGGGCTGACCACGTTCGTCGAGTCCAGGCGGCCCCCGAGCCCCACCTCGAGGAGCACGGCTTCGACCCGTGCTTCGGCGAAGAGCAGCAGCGCCGCAGCGGTGGTCACGTCGAAGAAGCTCGGCGCCTCGGGCTCGAGCCGCAGCTTCTCGACCACCGGCCGGAGCCGCTCGACCGCACCCGCCAGCAACACGCCCGACACCGGGGCGCCGTCGATCCGGAATCGTTCGACCCAGCTCTCGAGATGCGGCGACGTGAAGGCAGCGACGGAACGACCCGCACCGCGCAGCAGGGCTTCGGCGAAGAGCACCGTCGAGCCCTTGCCTTTCGAGCCGGCGACATGGAAGACGCGCAGGCCGCGCTCCGGGGCGCCGATCTCGTCGAGCAGGCGCCGCACCGGGGCGAGTGTGAGGCGGGCCCGGCGGAGATCGGGCAGCTGCTCGACGTTGATCAGGCTCGCCAGCCAGCGCTCGGCCTCTTCCAGCGTCAACGAAGCCTCCCCTCCCCGCGCAGCGACCACCTCCCGATCGCCACTCGACCTGCCCGAAGCCGAAACGGCGACGAGGCGGCCCGCCATGCGGACCGCCCCGTCGAGAACGTGAGCAGAGCCCGGCGGGCTACTGCACCATGTACTTCTTCCAGGAGCGGTAGTTCTTCACCGCAGCACTCGTGCTCTCGACTGCGGGGTAGTAGTAACGGACCGCGTGCCCACAAGTGTCGCAGATCTTGTAGCAGAACTTGAAGCCCTCGACTTCGCGCACCGAGCCTACGACGGTGCGATTCTCGTCGGTGCAACAGGTCGAAGCCTGCGACGGGGACACGATTCTCTTCGGGTAGTCGTTCTTGGGCTTCTCGTCGTCCGAGTACCGGATGATGTTCTTGACGATCCGGTTCTGCTTGGCGTCCGAGTTCTGCTTCCGGATGTTGCTGCCGATGCGTCTCAAGGGCGGGTCCTCATCGTGGCCTTCGAGGAGGTGCCGGCCGATTGGTCCAGTTCCTCGAGGAGCGGGGTCATGTCGTGGTAGCTCGACGTGCACGGAGCGCCGTCCGCATAGAGGAGACGATCCTCCTGGCGCCGGCGTCCGCGTACGAACAAGGTGGAGCTGCGGGTTCCGTAGGGCCCCGCATGAATGCAAGTGGCCTCGAACGGGGGGCGGGTGTCGTCCTCGCCGACGTGCATGCGCAGGACGCCGGCAAGTGCGTCGACCGCCCCGGCGAAGGGGCCGCTGGCGATCGGTGCGACCTCGCGGAGCAGCCGCGCCACCTTCGGATGGCCGTCGTCGTCGGGATCGGCGTTGCCGATCACGTGGGGCCCCGGCTCGAGCCTCTGAACACGAGGCGCGCCGTCGAGCACGACCACGAAGGCGTCGGCACCGTCGGCGACGAAGACATTGCACGGATTGACCGCCCCGGCGGGCAGGGCCGCGAGGCTCTCTGCGGCGCGCTTGGCGCTCTCCGCCTGCAGCACGTCGGTCACGAGATGGCCGCGTGAGCGCAGGCTGGGGTCGGGGTCGGCGACCGGCCGGTTGGTGAGGCCCGCAAAGAGCCCGCCGGCTCCCCAGCCGAGCCAGGTACCGCCCTCGCGCAGGTCCGTCGGTGCCAGGATGCTGTGACCTCTCACAATACGCAGGGACGGCCCTTCGGCCGGGCGGTCGTGGTATTCGTCCCGGTTGGCAGCGATCACGAGCGGCGCTTCCGGGAAGCAGCGGTGGAGTGCGAGGAGAGTGCACATCGGGGGGATGTGGCCGCCCGCGAGGGACTGACCCGCGAGTCAGACCATAGCGAAGATCCCCCGGGGGTCAAGCCGGCCCGGAGCGGGGCTCAGCGGGCGCCGACCACCCGGAGGGTCGCCGGCTCGACCGGCGGATCGGCGGGGTCGCGCTTGCTGATCTTCCAGCCGCGCGAGCTCCGGAGCCTGCGCGCCCGCCGGGCGGCAGCCTTCCGGTCCATCTTGAGCCCGTAGCGCGCCAGCAGCTCGGCCAGCTCCGCGTAGTTGTCTTCGAGCGTCACGCGCACCGACTCGAAGCCCTGACGGATGGCGTCCGCCCGCTTCCAGAACGCCAGCGGGTTGGTCCCGAAGAACTCGGCGTCCCGCTCGCGCGGCTCGAGCAGCACGATGTCGCCGCGGAAGTCCGTGTCGCTGACGTAGCGCTGGAGGGCGATCCGGAGCCGCGAATGGACCAGCGTGCGGAACACCTGGTTTGCGACGCTCAGCAGACCGCGATCCGCCAGACGCTTGCCCGCCGCATAGCCCGCGCCGTCGGGAAGTTCGTTCAGGAAGGGCCGGAACGGGTTGTAACAGAGGATCAGGTCGGCGCCCTTCTCGATGGCGACGTCGATGTTGGCGGTGTTGCGGATGCCACCGTCGATGTAGTCGACGCCGCCGATCCGCGCGGGCTTGAAGAACAGCGGCAGGGCCGTCGAGGCCTGCACCGCCTGGGAGATGCTGACGTCCGCCTTCTCGTCGTGTCCGAAGATCACCCGCTCGGCCGAATCGAGATTGCAGGCAGCGACGTAGAGCTTCTTCTGGTGCTCCTGCTGGAAGGCGCGGAAGTCGTTCGGCACGCGCATCTTCTCGAGACTCCCGCGCAGCCAGCGTTCGAGACCCGAGTTGTCGAACAGGCCGGTCGGAACGTTGTCCAACAGGGAGGGAGGCTCGCGCCGCGGGGAGACGTGCTCGATCAGCTGCATCGCCAGCTCCTCGGCGCGCGTGTAGCTGGGCTTGCGCGAGAAGGCCCGCAACGCGGGGCCCAGGGCTTCGGGCAGCTCGGGCAGGGAGCGGACGAGCTCGAGCGCCACCGACGGCGCGTAGGTGACCAGATCCCGGGCGAAGCGCGCGGGGCGTTCGACGAACTCCCGGATGTTCGGGTTGTAGAAGTGCGTCGGCGCGAGCTGGTCTAGGCGCGTGCTGGTGCCCTCGAGCACCTTGATCATCTCGTCGGGGGTCACGCCGCCAGCCAGCGACACGGCCAGCATCGAGCCCGCGGACAGCCCGACGTAGGTGTCGAGGTCGGTGATGCGCCGCCCGACCAGGTAGTCGTTCAGCGCCTTCAGGCCGCCGACCTTGAAAGCGCCACCCGACACGGCTCCACCGGCGAGCACGAGCCCGATCTTCGGGTTCGGCTTCCGGCGGTGTCCGGTGCTCTTGCGGATCAGGGTCAGGCCCACGACAGCTCCCTACGAGATGGGCGTCTCCGCACTCATCGGCAGATCGAGAGAGGCGGCCGAGGTGGGCGAGAACGCAGCTTCGGGCATCGGCATCGAAGCGGGGGGCGGCGTCACGAAGCGGTCGGTTCGTGGAACCCACCAAGGGTGAGGGTGCGCGCCGACCTCACTTCGATGCATCGCGTTAGGGTAACCCGGTCGGGTGGTGTCGCCACCGCCGTTCAGGGTGAGAAGCCACACGAAGACGAACGCAGACCGGAGAACAACTATCCGAATTCACTCACGATTCATGGATCGCGCCAACGCGGTTCCGGAATGCGGGGGGCCCCTAGGGGCGCCGCGATGCGTCGAGACGCCCTTGCGAGAAGCTGAGCGCGACGCGCTTTCCCAAGTCGGGGGTCGGAAGTAGGATGATGCTGCCGATGGTCGGGCTGATCTCATCTCTGCGCGCCCTGCTGCTGCTGGGCGCTGCCGTCCTGTTGCTGTCGAGCTGCGCCTCGACGCAGGGGCCCGGCACCGCGCTGCCCGACGATGAGCCGACGCTCGGAACCGCCGGCGGCCCGCCGCCGGTGACCGCAGGTCCACCGTCCAACGGCCCGACGGCCGGCGACCGCGCCCAGAGCGCAGTCGAAGGCATGTTGATCGGCGCCATCATCGGCGCCCAGGCGGGCCCGATCGGCGCAGCCGTCGGGGGCGTGGGCCTGCTGGTGTACGGCGCCATCACCGGCGAGGTGCCCCTCGCGAACGCCTCCGGTCCGGGCGGGCCCCGAGGCGGAGGAGGCGGCTATCCGGGAGGCTCGGACGCTGCCGAGGAAGCCGAGCTCGAGAACGAGATCGACCGCGAGATCGCGCGTCAGGGAACGCTCGAGGACGAGATCGAAGCCGAGCTGCGCCGCCAGGAGGAGATCCTGCAGCGCATCGAGCGCGACGAGGCGCTGCGCGACGCGACGGCCACCGACGCCGGCCCGAGCGTCGAGGATCTCGGACGCAAGGCATCGGAGACACGCCGGGCGCCGCGGGCCGAGAAGCTCAAGGATCTGCCGGCCTCGATCTTCGACGAGTCGCGACGTCAGGAGGCCGGCCGCACGCTCAAGGCGCGATCCCTCGACGCCGACCGCGACGGCGCTCCCGAAGAGGTGCGCCTCTTCGACGAGGCCAGCGGTGCGATGGTTCGCGTCGAAGAGGACCGTGACTACGACGGCAAGATCGACGCGTGGACCCGCTACGAGGGCGGCGTCCCGCGCGCCGCCGAGCGGGACAACGACGCCGACGGCAAGGCCGACGAGTGGTTCGAGTACGGGGCCGGCGGTCTGACCACGCGCCGTGAGGTCGATCGCGACAGCGACGGAGTCCGGGACGCCTTCTTCGTGTATCAGGGCGACGCCCTCGTCGAGGAGAGCCACGACGCGAACGGCGACGGCAGGACCGACCGCACGCTGCGCTACGAGAACCGCAAGCTCGTCGTCGCCGAGGAGGACACCGAGGGCAAGGGTCGGGTAGACACCTGGACCCACTACAAGGTGATCTCGAACCAGGAGGTCGTCGAGCGGATCGAGAAGGACACGACCGGCGACGGCAAGCCCGACGTCTTCGAACGCTACGAGCAGGTCGCCGGGCGGCTCCAGATCAAGGAGCGCGGCGAGGACAAGAACGGCGACGGCGAGGTCGACATCCGCTCGATCTACGAGAACGGCAAGCTCAAGCAGCGCCAGATCGCCGACCCGGGTCTGCTGCCTCTCTAGGCCGAGCGGGGCTCAGCGCTCGCTGGGGCGGCGTTCGGCCTCGATCTCGAGGAGCTTGCGCTGCTCCTCGCGGAAGGCGTCGATGTCGAGCTCGAGTCGGCGCAGCTCGAGCTCCTTGTTCTGACGGCGGATCCGCTCGAGCTCGGCCATGCGGTCGCGGTCGGGGACCTGGCTCTTCGCGAAGTGGATGTCGAACTCGACGGCGCCGCGGGTGCCGTCGGTCGCGAGCGCGCTGACCCGCACGCGGTTCCTGCCCTCGGCCACGGGCACGTAGCCGGTGAAGCCGCCGTCGGGCGAGAGCGACACGTCCGTCGAGAAGTCGCCGGTCGTGAGGTTGGTGAACACCACGTCTTCCACGTTGGCGAAGGTGATGCCCTGCAGGAGGGTGATGATCTCGCCGGGCTTCTGGACCGGGGTGAAGGTTCCGACCGTGACACGCGACATCTCGGTCATGGCCTTGGGGTAACGCAGCGCCTGCGGCCCGAGCGCATAGGTGTTGATCGAGATGCCGGCCTTGCGGGCCAGCCCGGCCGCGCGGATCGCCGCCTCGGAGTCGCCGGGATCGACCTTGTCACCGCGGCCGACGGGCAGGGTCGGCGTACCGTCAGAGAGGAAGAGGATGACGCGACGAACTCCCTCGCGCGGCACGCTCTTCGCACCGGAGAGACCCGCGAGCTCGCGCACCGCGAGGCGGACACCGGCTGCGTAGTTTGTGGCTCCCCGCGAGCCTCGCGCCAGGATCGCACCGAGCGATCGACCGACCAGCTCGAAGTCCGCGGTCAACGGCACCTCGAGGTAGGCGTCCTCCTGGTCGAGCCGCTTGCGCCTGGCGGTCAGCGGATCCACCTCGCCCGCGAAGGTGAGCACGCCGATCCGCACCCGGTCGGAGTCGAGTGCCTCCACCAATGCACGGGCCGCCTGCAGCTGCGCGTTCAGGATCGTGTCGCCGGGATCGGTGCTGAGCACGTTGTTCGCATAGGCGCCGGGCGGCAGGAGCTCGTTGTGGGGATTCACGCCGAGCACCCCGTCCCCGTCCACGTCGAGCCCGCTCGCCGTGTTGGTCGAGTGGCTGACGTCGATCGCGAGCATGACGTCGAAATGCTCCGGCTGATCCCCCCGCGCCGCCGCGCTGCCCGTGATGCGGGCCTGGTGGACGTGATCCTCGACCGTCACGCCGGGAGCCGGCGACTCGACGATCACGCGCACCTCGTCGGCGGCGCGGGCGGCGGGAGCCGACCCGCAGGCGAGCAGCAGGAGACCGCAGAGGAGACCGGAGCGCGGAGTCATCTCACCTCGTAGGGATCGTCGTAGCGCGAGTCGTACCGGTCGTCGTATCGGTCGTCCGTCCGTCCATCGGGAGCGTAGGGATCGGGGGCGTAGCCGTCGTCGGCCCGAGGCGGCGCGTAGGGGTCGTCTGCAGGGCGGGGCGCGTAGCGGTCCTCGTCCCGGCGTCGGGAGGTCTCATCCTCGCGGTCGCGCAGCGCGGCGCTGGGTCGGATCTCGATCTCGACGCGACGGTTCTGCTGGCGGCCGGCGGCACTCTGGTTGGAGGCCAGGGGCATGGCATCCCCGAAGCCGATCGCGGTGATCCGAGAGCCGGGCACTCCCTGCGCCACCAGATATCGACGCACGGCGTCCGCCCGGTCCTCGCTCAGGCGCAGGTTGCCGTCGCGAGTGCCCGTCGAGTCGGTGTGGCCGCGCACGACCACCTCGGTTTCGGGGTGACGGAGCAGCGAGTCGGCCAGGCTGTCGAGCCGGCGGAAGGCTCCCGGCTGGAGCGCGCTGGAACCGACGTCGAAGAGCACGTCCGAGGGGAACGCCACGAACAGCTTGTCGGGCTCGCGCGAGACCTCGGCGTCGGGGATGGCGTCGATCTCCTGGGCCTGGCGATCGAGCAGATGCCCGATGGTGCCTCCAGCGAGGCCACCGACGGCCGCGCCGATCAACGCACCGCGGCCGCGCTTGTGGCCGTCGGCCGCCGCGCCTGCGGCGGCTCCCAGCAGCGCACCGGCGATCGCCCCCTGGGTCGATTTCTTGTCGAGGGCGGTCCCGGTGGTGGTCTGGCAGCCGAGCAGGGAGACCGCGACCGAGAGCAGGAGGATGAAGGAGATGGGGGGACGCATGGGAGTTCTCCAGAAGGCCGGGCGCACGATCGGGCGTCTCGTTGGATGGCACCCGCCCGCGATGGATTCAGGCTCGCCCCCCGGGGTGGGCCGCGCCAGCCCACCGCGCCGTGTCCCGGGATCGGGCTGACCCAGCGGACAGGAAATGGTGACGCCCGTGACACAATGGGCCCTCCGTCACCACAAATCCATGAATGCCCCAACCCTGGCGGGGCTCTCAAAGGTGGGAAGGCAGGGTCCCTTCGGGGGCCCTGCCTTCATCTTGCCAGGCGACAGCGCACAGGCGCACCTGGGTGGCCGGACTTCGAACCCGCCCCCCTCCGATTCGTTCCGCATCCCGCGACCCTCACCCCTCCCCGGTCCCGCGGAGACGGACATGGGCCAGGCGCGCATCCTGGGCGCCACGCTGCTCGGCATCGAGGGCGTCGCCGTCGAGGTCGAGGTGCGGATCAGCTCGCAGCTGCCGAGGATCGACATCGTCGGTCTGCCGGAGGCTGCGGTGCGCGAGAGTGCGGCGCGGGTGCGCGCCGCGATTCGCGCCGTGGGCTTCACGTTTCCGCAGGAGCGGGTGACGATCAACCTCGCACCGGCCGCCGTGCGCAAGCAAGGGGCGGGCCTCGATCTGGCCATCGCCGTCGGCATCCTCGCGGCAGCGGGCCAGGTTCCGATGGAGTCCCTCGGCTCGGTCGGGCTGGTCGGTGAGCTCGCGCTCGACGGCCGCATCCGCAGTGTCCGGGGAGCGCTGGCCCTGGCCGATCGATTGGCCCGCGGCGGCTGCAGCCGCGTGATCGTGCCGTCGGCGAACGGCTTCGAAACCGCGCTCCTCGGCGACGCGGCGCCGGAGGTCGCGCAGCATCTGTCGCAGGTCGTCGAGGCGCTGGTGACCGCGCGGGCGCTGCCCGTCGCCAGCTCCGAATCGTCCCCTGGCGCCGAGCGGCACCCGGCGTCGGAGGCGCCCGATCTGTCGAGCGTCCGCGGGCAGGACGAGGCCAAACGTGCGCTCGTGGTCGCGGCGGCGGGCGGACACGGGCTGCTGTTCCGCGGTGCGCCGGGCGCAGGCAAGACGTTGCTGGCCCGTTGTCTCCCGAGCCTGCTGCCGCCACTGGGTCGCAGCGAAGCCCTCGAGGTCGCGCGCATCCACGCGGCCGCGGGCCTCGATGCCTCCCGGGTGGCCGAGCGTCGCGAGCGTCCGTTTCGCGCGCCGCATCACTCGGCCTCACGGGCGGGCTTGCTGGGCGGCGGTCGGCAGCTCGGTCCGGGCGAGGCGACCCTTGCCCATCGCGGCGTGCTGTTCCTCGACGAGCTCCCCGAGTTCGATCGGCGCGGTCTCGAGGCGCTGCGGCAGGTGCTCGAGGAGGGACGCGTGGTCCACGCGCGCGCGGAGCAGCGCGTCGTGCTGCCGGCCGACCTGCAGCTGCTCGCCGCGGCCAACCCCTGTGTCTGCGGCTACTTCGGTTCGGGCGTGCGCGACTGCCGCTGCGACGACGGCGCCCTGGCGCGCTACGAGCGCCGGCTGTCGGGGCCGCTGCTCGACCGCATCGATCTGCACGTGCCGGTACGCCCGGTGCGCTTCGCCGACCTCGATCTGACGGAGGTTCCGCCCCTCGAGAGCGCCGCGCTGCGCGAGGAGGTGCTGCGCGCGCGGCACGTTCAGGCCGTGCGACTCGCCGGGCTGGGCCTGCCCGATGCCATGCGCTGCAATGCCCGCATCCCGCCCGGCTCGCTGTTCGAGGCGACCCGGCCCACCCGGGAGGCCCGTCGGATCCTCGCCGGGGCCGTGGATCAGCTCGCGCTCTCGGCCCGGGCGGCGCACCGGCTGCTGCGCGTGGCCCGCACGATCTCGGATCTGGAGGGGGACGAGGAGACCCCCGCGGCAGCCATGGCGGAGGCGGTCGGCTACCGCCGGGAGGGCGGATAGCCCGGCGGGATGGCCAGGAAAGATAGCCAGGCGGTGTGGGCTTGGAGACCCACGGTTGACCGAGAGACCCGACCCCTTCGTCAACTCGTGTTGACCGAGAGACCCGACCCCTTCGTCAACTCGTGTTGACCGAGAGACCCGACCCCTTCGTCAACTCGGGCGGGGTCTCAGGTTTTTCTGGGATCGCCCCGATGGAAAGGGTCGAAGTCACGAAGTCGGCCGAGGCCCTGATGAGCGACCTGCCCCTGACCCTGATTTTGGACGACGAGGCCACCGGCCTCGGCGACGTGGCGTTGCGGCTGCTGCGCCTGGGGGTCGACGTCTTCTACGCCAACGATCCCGACGAGGCGATCGTGTTCTGCAGCCAGGCCGA
>JAJDAR010000400.1 GCA_029261775.1 Deltaproteobacteria bacterium
TGGCTCGCGCTGCTGCCGGGCAGCCGGCGCAACGAGGTGAGCGATACGCTGCCCATGCAGCTGGAGGTCGCGCGGGCCGTCCACGCGCGGGACCCCGCGGTCCGGTTCGCGGTGGGTGTCGCGCCGAGCATCCCGCGCGCCTCGATCGACGAAGGGCTGCGCGCCGCCGAGCTTCCGGCCACGCTGCAGCTCAGCGTCTTCGAGGGCCGCACCCACGAGGTGATCCGAGCCTGCGATGTCGCGCTGGCCAAGCCGGGTACGGTCACGGTGGAGATCGCGATCCTCGGCACACCGGTCGTGGTCGCGGCGCGAGCCCACCCGCTGACCGCGTTCCTGATGCGTCGCATGGTGCGGGTCCCTTCCTTCACGATGCCCAACCTGATCATGGGCCGGACGGTGATTCCCGAGTTCCTGCAGGAGCAGGCGGAGCCCGATGCGATCGCCGATGCCCTGCTGCGCCGCATGCAGGGCGCCGAGCGCGACGCCCAGCTCGCCGAGCTGACGGCGGTTCGCGATGCGTTGGGCGACGGTGGTGCGTCGGAACGCGCCGCGGAGCTCGCGGTGGAGATGCTGGATGGGGCCGCTGCGACATAGCCTGGCCGCGCTGACGGCTCTCGTGCTGCTGCCCCTCGCGGTCGTCGCCCTGCTGGTGCGGCCGGCCTGGCGGCGCGGGCTCGGGGAACGGCTGGGCGTGGCCATGCCTCGGGTGGGAACCGGCGCGGTCTGGGTGCACGCCGCGAGCGTCGGGGAGGTGCAGGCGGCCTTGCGACTGGTCGATTCGCTGCGCGAACGGGGCGAAGCCGTCCTGCTCTCGACGACGAGCCTGACGGGCCGCGGCGTCGCCAGGAGCGCTCGCCCGGAGCTGCCCTCCATGCTCGCGCCCCTCGATCATCCCTGGTGCACCGCCAGGGCGCTCGATCGGGTGGCGCCGAGCGCACTGATCCTCGTCGAGACCGAGCTGTGGCCGAGCTGGATCCGCAGCGCCGCCCGACGAAGGATCCCCGTCCTGATCGCTTCGGGGCGGATCTCGGACCGGAGTCTGCCCCGCTACCAGCGGTTGTCCTGGCTCCTGGCCTCGACGCTGCGACGTCTGGCGGCGGTCGGCGCCCGGAGTCCCGAGGACGCGGAGCGCTTCGTCGCGCTGGGGGTCGAGCCCGCTCGGGTCGAGGTGACGGGGGATCTCAAGCTCGAGGTGCCGGCGCACGGTGAGGCGCCGGCCGCCGACCTGACCCGGGCCCTGGCCGAAGCGCCCTACTGGGTCGCGGGCAGCACCCATCCCGGCGAGGAGCGGGCGGCGCTCACGGCGACCGGGATCGCTCGGGCCGCAGGGCATCGGCTCACACTGGTCGTCGCGCCGCGCCACCCGGAGAAACGGGAGCAGGCGAGGGCGGCCCTCGCCGAGGCCGGGGCGCGCTGCGTGTTGCGCTCGGCGCTGCCGGAGGCGCCGCTCGAGGATGGCGAGGTCCTGCTGCTCGACACGCTGGGCGAGCTGGCCGCCCTCTACACTGGGGCAGCGGCCGCCTTCGTCGGTGGGACGCTGGCTCCGGTCGGCGGCCACAACCTGCTCGAGCCCCTGCAGGCGGGGACGGCGGTGCTCTTCGGCCCGCACATCCAGAACGTACGCAGCCACGCGACCCTGCTCGAGACCTCGCGCGCAGGGCGTCAGGTGGCCGACGGGCCCGCGCTCGGACAGGCCCTGTGCGAGGTGCTCGCAGATCCCGCGGCGACCCGCGCCGCGATCGATCGCGCGCTCGCGGCCCTCGACGTCCATCGGGGTGCAACGGCTCGGACGCTCGCCCTGCTAGAGCAGGTCCGGCGCTCCGGCCCGGCGGCTCCGGGATGAGGCGGCCGGACTGGTTCGAGGGCGCAGGCCCGCGCGGCGCCCGCCGCGCACTGCTCCGCGCACTGTCCTGGCTCTACGGACTCGGCGCACGCCTCCACCAGCAAGCCTACGCGCGCGGGTGGGCGCAGCGCCGCAGGCTCGGCTGCAAGGTGGTCTCCGTCGGCAACCTGGTGGCGGGCGGCGCGGGCAAGACGCCGACTGCGGCCTGGATCGCGGCTGCGCTGCGGGCTCGCGGACATCGGGTCGCGCTGGCGAGTCGCGGCTACGGCAGCGGGAATCGCGAGCCCGTGCGCGTCGTCTCCGATGGCACCCATGTCCACGACACCTCCGACGCTGGCGAGGAGGCGCTCCTGCTGGCCGCCCTCGCGCCGGGAGTGCCGGTGCTGGTCGGTGCACGGCGCGACCTGGTGGGGCAACGAGCGATCGCCGCCTTCGACACCCACATCCTGGTCCTGGACGACGGCTTCCAGCATCACCGCCTCGAGCGCGACATCGATCTCGTGACGGTCCACGGATCGGGGGGATTCGGCAATCGGGAGCTGCTGCCCTTCGGACCGCTCCGCGAGCGGCCGGACGCGCTCGGCCGGGCCGATGCGGTGGGCATCGTCGACGGTCCCCTGTCCGAAGCAGACGAAGCACTCGTGAACCGCTTCGCGACACGGGCGATGCGCTTCGAGGTGGAGCGAAGGCCGGCGGGTACCCGACCGCTGGCCGGCGGGCCGCTCGAGCCGGCCGCTGCGCTTGCCGGCCGATCGGCCGGCCTGATCTGCGGTCTCGCTCGACCGAAGTCGTTCCGGGAGACGGTCGAGTCGCTGGGCATCGAGGTCGTGGCGGAGCGCGCCTTCCCCGATCATCACCCGTACCGCGCCGCGGATCTCCGCGGACTCGCCGAGGACGCGCCCCTCTGGCTCACCACCGAGAAGGACGCGGGCAAGTTGCTCCCTCGCTGGGCCCCCGACGTCGAGCTGCGGGTGCTCGTGCTCGAGACGCGGGTCGTCGAGGGGAGCGCCTTCATCGACTGGATCGAGGACCGCCTCCGCGCCAAGGCTTCGGGGCGGAGCGTGGCGCTTCCCCCCGCGTCGTCACCGCCGAGGGGTCGCCGCGACCACGACGAATGGCGCGGTTCGGGCTGAAGTCGCCGGGGCGGCCCGCAGCGCTCGGGCTCACCCTCCGGGCGGGACGTCGCTGTAGCGCAGGGCGTGCACGGCCACCTTGCGCAGCTCGCGATCCACGCGCCGCAGGAGCGCGCGGCGCAGCGCGCGGTCGTCGCCGCAGTAGGCTCCGAAGAAGCTCGCCATGCCGCGGGCCCCGACCCGAGCCAGCAGTCCCCTCTTCACGAGCGAGCGGAACAGCCGCATGATCTGCGCCATGCGTTCGCCCGGTGTGAGGCCCGGTGTGATCCGCGCCCGGTCGAGGTCGATGACCAGCACTTCCGTCGCGTCGGGCAGCTCGCGAACGAGCAGGTTCTTCACGTGCAGGTCGGCGTGCCGCCCGCCGGCATCGTGGAAGCGGCGGACGGCGAGCCCGGCCGCGCGGCTGGTGCGAAGGATCTGCTCGGGCCCGGGATCGTCCTCGAGCCACGCCAGGCCGTCGAGGGTGTCGCGCTCGTAGACCGTGGCGACGGCCGCCGAGAACAGGGGCCCGATCAGACGCTCGCCGGCCGCGAAGACCGGCTCCGGAACCGGGGCGCCCGCTTCGCGCAGCTGCGTGTTGACCACGAGCTCCCGGACCGCCCGTCCGAGCCCCCAATAGGCGCGTCCGAGCAGCGGGCCGAAGAGCCCGCCGTGGAGCAGTCGCCGTACGACCCAGCGGTCCCCGCCCGGGACCTCGACGACGGCGACGGGCGCGCGACCCTCCGGAGCCGCACCCCCCGCGGAGAACAGCGACGCGAGCCCGCTGGGCAGGCCCAGCGCGCGGACGCGAGCCTCGAAGTCGGCCCGGACGACGAGCCGGGCGCGACCCTCCTCGACCTCACGGAGGCCCTTGGGCAGAGACACGAGCCGCGGTCAGATCTCGGCGCGGCGCGAGCGATAGAGAAGGAAGGCGGCCACGGCCCCGAAGACCAGGTTGGGCAGCCACAGGGATACGGCCGCCGGCATCACGGCTTCCTCTGCCAGGTACTCCCCGGCGGAGAGCAGCGTGTAGTAGACGAAGACCAGTGCGACGCAGAGCAGGACGCCCCAGGAACGGGCGCCGCGCGAGCGCTGCAGGCCCAACGGGATCCCCACCAACGCGAAGAGCAGCGGCGCGACGGGCAGGGCGAGCCGACGGTGGAGCTGGATCTCGTAGCGATCCCGGTACTTGACGCGCACGTCGTCCGGCGCCTCCCCGAGCACGTCCCAGCGTGCGAGCACGTCGCGGATCTGATCGTTGGTCATCTCTCGCGGACGGATGCGGTGGAAGCTGGCGCCGACCAGACCGCTGAGGTCGAAGGCGTACTCGAACTCGCGAAAGGAGATCCGCTGGTAGCGATCGTCCGAGAGCTCTTCTCCCTCGAAGTGGATGTCTCCGTCGAAGAGCCGGATGTGGGCGGAGGCGTCCTGCTTCTCGAAATCGAAGCGACCCCGGTTGGCGACGACGGTGAAGGGCTTGGCCGGATCGGTCCGATCCGAGATCAGCACACCGCGGAGCTCGTTGCCTTCGTCGCGCCCATCGACGAAGAGCAGCCGGGAGCCGGTGGTGTCGAGCTCGTTGAAGGCCCCGGGCTCGATGATGCCGCCTCGCGAGGCGATCTCGCCCAGCAGTCCGCGCAGGTCGCGTCGGGCCTTGGGCTCGGCGACGCTGAGCAGCACGCCGGTACACAGCGAGACGACGACCGAGACCGCGACCACGGGCACGACCAGCTGGCCCAGGCTGACGCCGAGCGCGCGCATGGCCGTGATCTCGCTGTCCGAGGAGAGCCGGCCGACCGCGACCAGGATTCCGAACAGGAAGGCGACCGGAATCGCGTACGCGGCGAGCATGCCGAGCACGTAGACCATGAGCTGCAGGGTGTCGGCGAACCCGACGCCGATGCCGGCGAGATCCTCGAGCTCCCGGAGGATGCGCTGGGAGATCATGACCGATCCGACGGCCAGCAGGCCGATGCCCGCGTACTGGAGGACCTCGCGCAGGACGTACCACGACAGGGTGCGCGACATTCGCATGGGCGAGTATCCTACCGGCCGCCGTTCCACCCCGCGAGGCTGGCCATTCACACCTGCACCAACGCCCTCGGGGCGCCGAGTCCAGCGGAACGCATCCTGATCCTGCGCCTCGGTGCAGTCGGTGACGTGGTCCGCACCCTTCCCGCGGCCTCCGTGCTGCGGGCCGCCTATCCTCACGCCCGGCTGACGTGGTTGGTCGAGCCCCCGGCGGCGAGTCTTCTCGAAGAGCTCTCCTGGCTCGACGAGGTGCTGGTCTTTCCCCGGCCCGAGCTGCGTCGCGCGCTGGTCGGAGCACGCCTGCCGAGCCTCGTCCGCGACGCGGGCCGCCTGGTGCGCAGCCTGCGCGATCGCCACTTCGATCTGGTCGTCGACTTCCACTCCATCTTGAGGAGTGGCGTGCTCTCCTGGCTGTCCGGCGCGCCGCGGCGGGTGGGCTATGCACCGCCCTTCGGTCGCGAGGGTGCCCATTGGTTCGCGACCGAGCTCGCCAGGCTCTCTCCGCGCCGCCAGAGCCGTTTCGATCGGAACGAGGCCCTGGTGCGCTACCTGGGCCTGGACCAGGCCATGGAGCCGCGACCGTTGGCCGTCTCCCCCGCGCGCCTCGAGCTGGCGCGGAAGGCGCTGGGGCCCGGTCCGGCCCCCGTGGCGCTCCACCCGGGCACCAGCGATGGAACCGCTCACAAGCGTTGGACGCCCGAGGGCTACGGGGCCCTCGCCCGGGCGCTGGCCGAGGACGGCACCCCGTCGATCGTGACGTGTGGCCCGGCGCGCGATGATCGCGCGTTCGCGGACGCGGTGATCGAGGCGGCCGGCGGCGCGGCGCGCGCGGCACCAACGACCGCCTCCCTGCTCGACCTGGCCGCGGTGTTCCAGGCCTCGCGTCTCTACGTCGGCGGGGACACGGGGCCGCTGCATGTCGCCTCGCTGGTCGGGACCCCGGTCCTGCAGCTCATGGGTCCGACGGATCCCATCGAGAACCAGCCCTTCGGCGAGACCCCGTCCCGCAGGGTGCGGGTCCAGATCGGCTGCAATCCGTGCCGACGGGGCTGCGCCGCGGCGGCCTGCATGAGGGCCATCCACCCCGATGCGGTCATCCAGGCCGCCCGTGGGCTTCTGGCGACGCAGAGGGTGCTTCGGTAGCTTCCGGCCGCCGTAACCCATGAACCAACCTCAGGAAATCCTCGTACGGGCCCCCAACTGGACCGGCGACTGGATCATGGCGACGCCCGGTTTTCGTGCGCTGCGTGCGCGTTGGCCCGAGGCTCGGATCACCCTGCAGGTGCGTCCCGGGCTCGAGCCTCTTGCCGCGGGCGCGCCCTGGTTCGACGACGTGATCCCGGTGCCTTCCTATGGGCACGGTCTGGCCGCGCAGCTTCGCGATGCGCGGGCGCTTCGCCGTCGTCGCTACGACCTCGGGCTGTGCCTGCCCGACTCCTTCTCCGCGGCCTGGTTGATGCGGCTCGGCGGGGTGCGGCGGATCGTCGGCTACCGCCGGGGCTGGCGTCGGCTCCTTCTCCATCAGGCCGTGCCGCTGCCCGCGGGCAAGCCGGGGGCGGGTGGCCGGCTGATGCTGGCCCGAGAGCTCCACGTGCTCGGCCTCGTCGAGGCGGCCGGTGCGCCGCCCCGCGGAACCCACCTGGAGCTTCACGCGACAGCCGAGGAGGAGACCGAGGCCCGACGGGCCCTCCACGAGGCCGGTCTCCCCGAGGGAGCCGCCTACGCGGTGCTCGCCCCCGGGGCTTCCTACGGCCCTTCGAAGTGCTGGCCGGCGGAGAGCTTTGCCGTCGTCGGGGACGCCCTGGCCGCGGCCGGGTCGGCGATCGTCGTGGTCGGGACCGCCGCAGAGTCGGCGCTCGTCCGGCGAGTCGTCGAGCACATGAAGCGGCCCGCCCTGGCCTTGGCCGGCAAGCTGTCGCTCGGAGGCTTGAAGCCGTTGCTGCGCGACGCCGGAGTCCTGGTCTGCAATGATGCGGGGGCTCGCCACGTGGGCGTGGCCTTCGGCGTGCCGTGCGTCGTCCTGCTGGGCTCCACGGCGCTCGAGAAGACCGACCTCAATCTCGACCGGGTCAAGGTGCTGACGGCCGACGTGCACTGCCGGCCCTGCTACCTGCGGGAGTGCCCCATCGACCATCGTTGCATGACGCGCATCCCGCCGGAGCTGGTCGCGGAGCAGGCGCTGCCCGCGCTCGCCCGCGATGCCGCTCGCGACTGGCAGGGAGACCAGCTCCTGGTCCGCGACGGGCGCATCGCGTCGGGTGGCGCACCGCGCGACGGGCGCCTCGCCTCGGGTGGCGCGCCGCGCGATGGGCGCCTCGGCTCGGGTCCCGCATGACCGATCTCTCGATCGTCATCGTCACCTGGAACGCACGGGACGTGCTGCTCGACGCCCTGGAGTCGATCGAGCGAGAGGTGCTCTCGCGGCGCGACGAGGGCCGGATCCAGACGGAGACGCTGGTCGTCGACAACGGTTCCGTCGACGGCAGCGTCGAGGCCGTGCGCGAGCGCTTCGGCTGGGCCGAGGTGATCGCGCTGCCCGAGAACATCGGCTTCGCTGCGGGCAACAACGTCGGACTGCGCCGGGCGAAGGGGCGTCACTCGGTGCTGCTGAACAGCGATACGGTCGTCCATCGCGACGCCCTCGAGGCCTGTGTGCGCTACCTGGACGCGCACCCCGACGTGGGGGTGGTCGGTCCGCAGCTGCTGAACCCCGACGGCTCGAAGCAGAACTGCATCCACAACTACCCGGATCTCGTCACCGAGCTGGTTCCCAAGGGCCTGCTCGAGAAGGCCCTGCCCGGGCGCTATCCCTCCAAGCGCTACGAGCATGCCGAGCCGATCCCGGTCGAGGCCGTGCTGGGCGCGTGCCTGTTCGTGCGGGCCGAGGTCCTGCAGCAGGTGGGCCTGATGCCCGAGGACTACTTCTTCTTCCTCGAGGAGACGGACTGGTGCTTCCGCATCGCCCGGGCGGGCTGGCGGATCATGCACATCCCCGACGCGCACGTCGTCCACATCTTCGGCGCGAGCACGAAGAAGAAGCTGCCCGCGGACACCCGCATCGAGTACCACCGCTCCCTGTACCACTTCTTCGACAAGAACCGTGGCCCGGCCCTGGCAGCGGGCATCAAGGCGCTGCGGGTGGCGAAGGCGGTCCTCTACGTCATCGTGAAGGCCCCCGGCGCCCTCCTCTCCGCCAAGCTGCGCGATCGCTGGCGGCAGGACTGGATCGTCCTGCGCTGGCACCTGCGCGGCCGTCCCGAGAACGAGGGGCTCAAGAGGGCGCGAAGCGACGGCGCCGCCGCACCGTCCGTGAAGAGGCAGGAGGAGACGACGTGAACGTGCTCGTCACCGGGGGGGCCGGCTTCGTCGGCTCCCATCTCGTCGATGCACTCCTGGCGGCGGGGCATCGGGTCCGCGTGCTCGACAACCTGGACCCGCAGGTCCATGGGGAGGGCGCCGAGCGTCCGGAGCACCTGCATGCGGAGGCCGAGTTCCTGGTCGGCGATGTGCGCGATCGCGCCGCCGTCGGCCGTGCGCTCGAGGACATCGAGGTCGTGTTCCATCAGGCCGCGGCCGTGGGCGTGGGCCAGTCGATGTACGAGATGGAGCACTACGTCTCGGTCAACTCGGTGGGCGCGGCCGTGCTGCTCGAGGAGATCGTGGCCCGCCGCGATCGCATCCGGAAGATGATCGTGGCCTCTTCGATGTCGATCTACGGGGAGGGCGCGTACCGCGCTCCCGAGGGAGGGCTCGTCTTTCCCTCGCTGCGCGCCGAGAGCGATCTGGCGGCGCGGCGCTTCGAGATGCGGGACGAAGCGGGCCGCGAGCTTGCGCCGGTCCCCACGCCCGAGGCCAAGCCGCTGCTGCCGACCTCCATCTACGCGATCACCAAGCGGGACCACGAGGAGATGTTCCTCGCGGTCGGTGCGGCGTACGACATCCCGGCCACTGCCCTGCGATACTTCAACATCTATGGTCCGCGCCAGTCGCTCTCGAATCCATACACCGGCGTGATGGCGATCTTCTCATCGCGCATCCTGAACCGCCATCGTCCGCTGATCTTCGAGGACGGCCTGCAGAGCCGGGACTTCGTCCACGTCTCCGACATCGTGCAGGCCAACCTGTTGGCCCTCGAGAAGGACGAGGCGGCGGGCCGCATCTACAACGTCGGGACGGGTCGACCGACGTCCGTGCTCCGGGTCGCCGAGCTGCTCGCCGAGCAGCTCGACTTTCCCGAGGCCGCCGAGGTGGTGGGCAAGTTCCGCGCGGGCGACATCCGGCACTGCTTTGCCGACACCGAGCGCATCTCCAAGGAGCTGGGCTACGCCCCCCGGATGACCCTCGAGGACGGCATGCGGGACCTGCTGGCCTGGATCCGTCACCAGCGCGCCGACGACCGGGTCGAAGAGGCGGCTCGGGAGCTCGAGGCCCGGGGGCTGACCCGCTGATGGCGCGCGCCGTGGACCTCCGACGACTGGAGCGGATCCTCGATGGCTTCCGCACGCTGCGCCTGCTGGTGGTCGGGGACGTGATGCTCGACGAGTACCTGTGGGGGGACGTCGATCGCATCAGTCCCGAAGCTCCGGTGCCCGTGGTGCACGTCACCCGCGAGTCGATGGATCTCGGGGGTGCCGGCAACGTCGTGCGCAACGTCGTCGCGCTCGGGGCCAGCTGCCGCTTCTGCGGAATCGTCGGGGACGACGGGGCCGGCCAGCGCGTGATCGACCTGCTCAAGGACCTCGGCGTGGACGTGGCGGGCGTCGTCCAGGTTGCGGGTCGCCCGACGACACGGAAGACCCGGGTCGAGGCCCGCTCCCAGCAGATGCTGCGCTTCGATCGCGAGACCGACGAGCCGATCGGGGCCGACGCGGCCCGGGAGCTGCTCGCCGCGGTGCGCAATGCCCTGCCCGGCAGCGACGGTGTCATCCTCGAGGACTACGGCAAGGGCTTGCTGCAGCCCAACGTGCGCCGGGGGATCATGAAGGAGGCGGCCCGGGTCGGGCTGCCCGTCACGGTCGACCCCAAGGATCACGTGGCCAGCTTCAAGGGAGCCGATCTCGTCAAGCCCAACCAACGCGAGGTCGAGGCCCTGACCGGCATCCGCATCCGGAACCGGGACGACCTGCTGCGGGCCGTGGCGCGCATGCGTCGGAGCCTCGGCGGGGCCGACGTGGTCGTCACCCGCGGTGGCGACGGCATGACGATCTTCGAGGGGAGCGCCGAGCCGCGGGACGTGCCGATCGCGCAGAGCGAGGTCTACGACGTGCAGGGCGCCGGGGACACGTCGATCGCGGCGCTGACCCTGGCTCGGCTGGCGGGGGCGAACCTCCACCAGGCGGCCATCCTGGCGAACGCGGCCGCGGGAGTCGTGGTCGGCAAGCTCGGGACGGCGACGGCCAGCCTCGACGAGATCCGCGCCTTGCTGCCCGCCGCCGTGGCGGCGGCGAGCGGGGGAGGGCGCAAGCGATGACGCGCCGACTGGCGAACGATGCGGGGGCGCCGAAGTGATCCAGAGCATGACGGGCTTCGGGCGCCGCGACCTCGAGGTCGAGGCCGTTCCCCTCTCCGTGGAGATCCGCAGCGTCAACCACCGACATCTCGACGTGTCGGTGCGCCTGCCGCGGCTGCTCTCGGCCCTCGAGACGCCGTTGCGCAAGCGGCTCCAGGGTCGGTTCGGACGCGGCAAGGTCGACGTGACCGTGGCCTTTGCGCCGGGCAGCGGGCCTCAGGCCAGCCTGGAGTTCGACCGCACGCTCGTCGCTCAGTACCAGCAGTTCGCACGGGAGCTTGCCGGCGACGAGGCGGTGGAGCTGCCCTTCGATCGCCTCATCTCGCTGCCCGGGGTGGCGCGGCTGGTCGAGCAGGAGCTGTCGGTCGAGCGCGCCGGGCCCCTCCTGGAGGCCGCGCTCGACGCCGCGGCCGACGAGCTCGTGGCGATGCGGACCCGCGAGGGAGAGGCGCTCGAGCGCGATCTCCACGAGCGCCTCGGCGGCGTCGTGGAGCTGGTGGAGTCCCTGGGCGAACGCTCCGAGGGCGTGGTCGCCGCCGCGCGTGAGCGGCTCCGCAAGCGCACCGAGCAGCTGCGCGAGGAAACCGGCCTCCTCGACGAGGCGCGACTCCACCAGGAGGTGGTGATCGCCGCCGACCGGCTCGACATCAGCGAAGAGCTGGTGCGGTTGCGGAGCCACGTCGAGCAGTTTCGCGAGGTCCTGGCCGAGGCCGGAGGAGAGCCCTGCGGTCGCCGCCTGGACTTCCTGCTCCAGGAGATGATGCGAGAGGCGAACACCGTCGGCTCGAAGGCGAGCGATGCCCAGCTCGCCCACCGGGTGGTCGATCTCAAGACCGGCCTCGAGCGCATCCGCGAGCAGGTCCAGAACGTCGAATGACCGAGCCGGACCAGAACGTCGAATGACCGAG
>JAJDAR010000401.1 GCA_029261775.1 Deltaproteobacteria bacterium
GCCAGCTCCTCCCTGCGGGGGCCGTTCTGGAGGATGATCCGGCGGCGCTCGATGCGCAGCACGTCGGCCCGGCCCTGGAGTTGATCGCCGACCCGGACCACCAGGTGCTGCCTCGACTCGAGATCCTCGACCGCGGCCCACGAGTAGGACGGCTCTTCGTGCGCGGCCGTCCCGAGCAGCTTCACGCGCAACTTCGTCTTCGCGTACTCCTCGTCCTCGTCGGGGATCGGCGCCTTGACGAGGGTGCTCGCGTTGAACGGGTTGCGCGTAATGATGATCTGGCGGGCGCCCCAGCTGCGATCGACCGGAGGCGGTCGCAGGTGGCCGGGTGGGGCGGCGGCGACGTCGGGGCCCAGCACCTCGCCGGTCACGGCCGCAATGACGCGGGCTGCCAGGAAGCAGCACAGCACGACCAAGGCCAGGTTGATGCCCATGATCACGGCGCGGTTCACGATTGATCCTCAGCGGAGCCCGCCGGTGCGAGCGCAGGTCTTCGAGCGGGTCGGGATCCTCGAGGCGAGGGCGCCGCAAACGACGTCCCACGCGGGCGCCGATGGCAGGGCCCGAGCCTCCCGAGAGTCGCGCGAGTATATCGACGGGGGCCCATCGATCCAATCCACTTTCTTCGCAAGTTCGGGGGGTTATCGAGACGATCGCAGACGCACTGCGTGACCGGGTGCACACTTCGGGGCGATGCCCGGGTTCGAACCCCGTGCCACGTCCCGCGTTCACGCGGACACTCCCTCTCCGGGGACCATCGACCATGAGGACGGATCGCTTGCGCCTTTTCCGCCGCCGATCGAGGGGCCCGATCGGGACGCGCGGCCGCTTGGCGCTGGCGGCCGCGGTGGGGTTCGGTCGGCTGGCCGGGAGCGCCCTGACCGTCGGGCTGCTGCATGGTCCGGTGCTCCTCGATGTCCGGAGCCCGCAGGGCGACGAGACGGTGGGCCTCGAGGGAGTCGAGGTGTGGGTCCTTTTCAACGCGGATCGCGCTCGCTCGCGCACGTTCCGGGCGCTGCTGAACGGAGCCGACGTCACCCGGGAGCTCGACGTGGCCAAGAACGGCGCCATCGGGTCGCTCCACACCCTGCTCGAAGGGGAGAACGAGCTGCGCCTCGAGGTGCGGGGCGAGGCGCTGTGGCCACGAGACCTGCTGGTCCAGGAGACCCGGACCTTCCGCATCTTGTTCCGCCCACCCGTCCACAGCCGCCAGGGCTGAGGCCGCCGCTCCACGGCCGTCCGGGCCGATGCCCCCGGCGGGCCATTTTTCCCCAGGGGGCGTTTGACGGGAGACCATCGGGGCCCAGGGTTCCCCGGTCTTCAGACGTTCGCCGCGGAAGGCGCCCGTCGTCAGACCCCTTGGAAGGAGAGCCCGCAATGGCGGACAGTGGAAAGATCATCGGCATCGACCTCGGGACGACCAATTCGGTGGTCGCCGTCATGGAGGGCGGGCAGCCCACGGTGATCACGAACGAAGAGGGCGGTCGCACGACGCCTTCCGTCGTGGCCTTCACCGATGACGGCGAGCGCCTGGTCGGCGCCGTCGCCAAGCGGCAGGCCGTCACCAACCCCGAGCGCACTGTCTACTCGATCAAGCGCTTCATGGGGCGCCGCAAGAGCGAGGTCCCCGAGGAGACGAGCCTCGTCCCCTACAAGGTCGGCGAGGGCAAGGACGGCACGGCGGTGATCGAGATCGACGGCAAGCCGTTCAGCCCGCCCGAGATCTCCGCGATGATCCTGCAGAAGCTCAAGAAGGCGGCCGAGGATTACCTCGGGCAGACCGTGACCGGCGCCGTGATCACCGTGCCCGCCTACTTCAACGATGCCCAACGGCAGGCCACCAAGGATGCCGGCAAGATCGCGGGCCTCGACGTCAAGCGCATCATCAACGAGCCCACGGCCGCGGCGCTCGCCTACGGGCTCGACAAGAAGAGCGACGAGAAGATCGCCGTCTTCGACTTCGGCGGCGGAACCTTCGACATCTCGATCCTCGAGGTCGGCGAGAACGTCGTCGAGGTGAAGGCCACGAACGGCGACACCCACCTCGGTGGCGACAACCTCGATCAGCGCATCATCGAGTACCTGGTGGCCGAGTTCAAGAAGGACCAGGGCATCGACCTGACGAACGATCCGATGGCGATGCAGCGTCTGCGCGAGGCGGCCGAGAAGGCCAAGATCGAGCTCTCGACCTCCCAGAGCACCGACATCAACCTGCCCTACGTGACCGCCGACAAGAGCGGCCCGAAGCACCTGAACCTGAAGCTCAGCCGCTCCAAGTTCGAGCAGTTGATCGAGGACCTGATCGAGAAGTCCCTCGAGCCCTGCCGCAAGGCGATGGCCGATGCGGGCCTCTCGGCCGGCGAGATCGACGAGGTCGTGCTGGTCGGCGGGTCGACCCGCGTGCCGAAGGTGCAGGAGAAGGTCACCGCGCTCTTCGGCAAGGAGCCGAACAAGACCGTGAACCCCGACGAGGTGGTGGCGGTCGGTGCCGCGGTGCAGGGCGGCGTCCTGGCCGGCGACGTGAAGGACGTGCTGCTCCTCGACGTGACCCCGCTCTCCCTGGGCATCGAGACCCTGGGCGGAGTGATGACCAAGCTGATCGACCGCAACACGACCATCCCGACCAAGCGCAGCCAGGTGTTCTCGACGGCGGCGGACAATCAGCCGCAGGTCGAGATCCGCGTGCTGCAGGGCGAGCGCGAGATGGCCAATGACAACCGGGAGATCGGTCGTTTCATCCTCGACGGCATTCCGCCGTCTCCGCGCGGCGTGCCGCAGATCGAGGTGGCCTTCGACATCGACGCCAACGGCATCCTGTCGGTGAACGCGAAGGATCAGGCCTCGAGCAAGGAGCAGTCGATCCGCATCGAGGGTGCGGGTGGCCTCTCGAAGGAGGAGATCGATCGCATGGTTTCCGATGCCGAGGTCCACGCCGACGAGGACAAGACGCGGCGCGAGACGACCGAGTCGCGGAACCAGCTCGAGTCGCTGATCTACCAGACGGAGAAGACCCTCGGCGAGAACGCCGAGAAGCTCGGAGACGACAAGAAGGAGATCGACGAGCTGCTGGTCGGCGCGAAGCAGGACCTGGAGAGCGGCGAGAAGGAGCGCATGGACGGCGCGCGCAGCCGCATCGAGCAGGCCATGCACAAGGTGGCCGAGAAGCTCTATCAGGCGGGCGCGGCCGAGGCGGCGGAGGCCGGCGGCACCGACCAGCCCGGCGAGGCCGGCTCGGGTGGTGGGGACGACGACGTGATCGACGCCGAGTTCTCGGAGGAGAAGTAGCTGGAGGAGCTGCACGAGACATCGGCGGAAGAGGTCACCACGCCGGAGGAGGTCGCCCAGGAGGGCTTTCCCGCCGAGCTTCCGATCCTTCCGCTCAAGAACACCGTCATCTTCCCCCAGCTGCTCGCGCCGCTCCTGGTGAACACGGAGCGGTCGAAGACGTTGATCGACGCGGTGCTGGCGGGTGACGAGCGCCTGATGATGAGCGTCGCCGTCAGCCGACCTCTCGACGGCAGCCCGGAGCCCGACGACCTGCATCGCACCGGCACGGTGCTGCGGATCGTCAAGATGCTGAAGTTCCCGGACGACTCCTATCGCCTCCTCGTCCAAGGCGCCGGCCGGGCCCGCATCTCCGAGTTCACGGACGAGGAGCCCTTCTTCCGAGGGCGCATCGAGGCCCTGGACGACGTCGGCGACGCGGAGAGCGTGGAGGCGCAGGCGCTCAGCCGGGAGGTGCGCGACCAGTTCGTGAGCCTCGTGTCCGAGTCCAGCCGGCTCTCCGACGAGTTGCAGGTGCTCGCCATGAACGTCGAGGAGCCGGGCCGACTCGCCGATCTGGTGGCGTCGAACCTGGAGCTCGACATCGGAGGCAAGCAGGCCTTCCTGGAGGAGCTCGACGTCGTGTCGCGGCTGCGGCGCGCGCGGGACGAGCTGCGCCGTGCCGGCGACGCCGTCCAGATCGAGAGCGAGATCCGCGAGAAGGTCCAGAGCGAGATGGGCCGCACGCAGCGCGACTACATGCTGCGTCAGCAGCTCGACCAGATCCGCAAGGAGCTCGGCGAGGCCGTCGACGAAGAGACCGAGCTCGCCGACCTGCGCGAAAAGATCGAGGCCGCGGGCATGCCCGAGGAGGCCTCGAAGCAGGCCCTGCGCGAGCTGGAGCGCCTGGAGCAGATGCCGACGGCCGCCGCCGAGCACGGCGTGATCCGCAGCTATCTGGAATGGATGGTCGACCTGCCGTGGAGTACCACGAGCGAGGACCAGCTCTCGGTGGTGGAGGCCCGGCGCATCCTCGACGAGGACCACTTCGGCCTCGAGAAGATCAAGGACCGGATCGTCGAGTACATCGCCGTGCTCTCCCTGAAGCGCGATCTGCGCGGGCCGATCCTGTGCTTCGCCGGGCCCCCGGGCACCGGCAAGACCTCGCTCGGGCGCTCGATCGCACGCGCCCTCGGCCGGAAGTTCGAGCGCCTCTCGCTCGGCGGCGTGCGCGATGAGGCCGAGATCCGGGGCCACCGGCGGACCTATGTGGGGGCGCTGCCCGGACGGATCATCCAGGGCATGCGCCGTGCCGGCACCCGGAACCCGGTCTTCCTGCTCGACGAGGTGGACAAGGTCGGCGCCGACTACCGCGGCGATCCCTCCTCGGCCCTGCTCGAGGTGCTCGACCCGGAGCAGAACGGCACCTTCAGCGATCACTACATCGAGGTGCCCTTCGACCTCTCGCAGGTCCTGTTCATCGCGACGGCGAACCAGATGGAGCCGGTCCCCGCGGCGCTCCGCGACCGCATGGAGGTGATCGAGCTGCCGGGCTACACGGAGGAGGACAAGCTCGAGATCGCGAAGAGCTTCCTGCTCCCTCGGCAGCGCGAGGCCAATGGCGTCGCCGACATCGATCTGTCGATCCCCGACGAGACCGTGCGTCGGGTGATCGCCAGCTACACCCGCGAGGCCGGCGTCCGCAACCTGGAGCGCGAGCTCGGCAAGCTCTGCCGCAAGGTCGCCCGCAGGGTGGCCGAGGGGCAGGTCCAGAAGGGCGAAGCAGTCCGCGTCTCGCCGGACGATCTCGCGGAGCTGCTCGGCCCCATCCGCTTCGAGCCCGAGCTGGCCGAGCGCGGCGGGATGCCCGGCGTCGCGGTGGGCCTCGCCTACACACCGGCCGGCGGCGACATCCTGTTCGTCGAGAGCACGCAGATGCCGGGCCGGGGAGAGCTCAAGCTCACCGGATCGCTCGGCGACGTGATGCGCGAGTCGGCGGAGGCCGCACGCAGCTGGCTGTCGGTTCGAGCGGAGGCCTTCGGGCTGCCCTCCGACCTGTTCGAGAAGCGCGACATCCACCTGCACGTGCCGGCGGGCGCGATTCCCAAGGACGGACCCTCGGCGGGTGTGGCGATGGTCACATCCCTCGCTTCCCTCGTCCTTGGGCGCCCCGCCGAGCCTGAGGTCGCGATGACCGGCGAGATCACGCTGCGCGGCAAGGTCTTGCCCGTCGGCGGGATCAAGGAGAAGGTGCTCGCGGCGAAGCGCGCGGGGATCCGGCGGGTCGTCCTGCCGGAGCGGAACCGGCGCGACGTGGAAGAGATCCCGCCGGCTCTGCTCAAGGGCCTCGACTTCGACTACGTTGCCACGATCGATGAAGCCCTCGAACGCATCCTCCAACCTGCGTCCTGATCCCTCGAAGCCCGTGCCGCGCTGGCTCGCCCTGGCGTTGCTCGTCGGTGCGCTTGCGGCCGCCAACAGCGGCTGCGTCATGCGGGGCACCCATGCCCTGGTCGTGGAGGAGCGGGATGGGCTGGTGACGCGGACGAAGGAGATGTCCGAGCGGATGACCTTGCTCGAGGCCTCCAACGAGAGTCTGTCGGGCGAGCGCGTCCAGCTGATCGAAGAGATCGAGGAGCTGCGCATCGCACGCGAAGCGCTGGAGAGCGACCGGGCCGAGCTGACCGAGCAGGTCGCCGAGCTCACGGCCCGTCGCGACCAGCTCGAGATGGACCTGGCCCAGCGGGACCAGCTCGTCGAGAGCGAGCAACGCGAGGTCGTGAAGCTGCGCAGCACCTACGACGGGCTGGTCGAGGACCTGCAGGCGGAGGTCGCTGCCGGCCGGATCGAGGTCGAGCAGCTGCGCGAAGGGGTGCGCGTGCGGCTCGCCCAGGAGGTCCTGTTCCCGAAGGGCTCGGCGCAGGTCGCCGAGCCGGCGCGACTCATGCTGCGCAAGGTGGCGGGCCGCCTGGTCGGGGACGACCAGCGCATCGAGGTCCACGGCCACACCGACGATCTGGCGATCGGCGGACGCCTGGCCGAGATCTATCCCTCGAACTGGGAGCTGGCCGGAGCCCGCGCCGCCGCCGTGCTGCGCCTGCTCGAGCGCTACGGCGTCCCTCCGGATCGCATGACGGCGGTCTCCTTCGGGCCGCATCGCCCCGTCGCGCCCAACGCGGACGCCGA